>DATCCF010000248.1:0-8583 GCA_036511435.1 Terriglobales bacterium
TTGGGGGATAGGCGGCGTGGTCGGAGCCGGTAACGTGAAAGCCCCGCTGCTTGAGCATCCCGGCGAGCGATGCCATCGCGGTGCCGCAAATCCCAATCAGATGGACATGTTTCTGCTTCATGTGTGTGACACCCGGACGGACGTGGGTTCAGGCTGCACTGCGGCGTCAAAGTTCAGTACGACATTTTGTCTAACGCTGAGCGTCGCACTCACGCCAAATGGCAGCGTAAAACTCTTGCTGGAAACATGGCCGGATTTAAGCCCGAACGCGATCGGGACTCCAAGCCCCCCGAGAATCCGCAACACGAGATCGTGAAGCGTCCTGTCCGCAGCGTCCTGTTGGCCACAGTCGAGCATCTCGCCAAAAATAATTCCCGCCACTCCGTCGAACTTTCCAGCAAGTTTCAACTGCATCAGCATGCGATCGATCTGGTACGGTTTTTCCCCCCGGTCCTCCAGAAAGAGGATCGAACCCTCGGTGTGGATCTCATACGGCGTGCCGAGCGAGGCGCACAACAACGACAGGCAGCCGCCGTAAAGAGTGCCCTCCGCATCGCCTTCCATCAGCGGCTGTACTTCATCGCGGCTAAACGTCCGCGGGTAGGCCTTTGCGGAGGAGACCGCCGCCGACCAGGCATCCACGTCGAGACCATCGGGCCGGGAAAAATCTCCCGCGACCATGGGCGCGTGAAAGGTGACCAATCCAGCCCGGTCGCATAAGTACGTAAGCAAGGTCGTCACATCGCTGCAACCCGCAAAGATCTTCGGGTTTGCGCGAATGAGTTCCAGATCGAGGTGCGGCAACAGATAATTGCAGCCATAACCTCCGCGAGCGCAGAGGACGGCCCGCACTTCCGTTCTGCTGAACATCTCGTGCAATTCGCCGATCCGCCGCTCCAGGGAGCCCGCAAAGTAAAGGTCGGGTTCAAAGATCGAAGGCAGATAAAAAGGCCGGTAGCCGAGTTGACGAAGTGTCACACACCCAGCTTCGAAATCCTCCCTCCGGAACCCGCTGGCCGGAGCAACAATGCCAACCGTATCGCCCTGCCGCAAAGCTGGCGGACGTAAGCGTTCAGGCTGTTGGGAAGGGATCATCAGGATGGCCTATCTTAAACGAAAAACTCACCCCGGCAGAGTAGCGTCGCCGAACCGTAGAGAAACACTTCTTTGTTCCATTCGACTGTCTGCACCCCGCCGGGCGCGTGCACGCGCACGGGCGACTTCACTTTGCCAGTGTGGATGGAAGCGACAGCGGCGGCGCAGGAGCCCGTTCCGGAAGACATGGTCTCGCCCACGCCACGCTCGCAAAATCGCACTTCAATTTCGCTTTCGTTCAGCACCTTTACCAATTCAACGTTCATGCCATACTTGAAGTCGTGATGGGTTGAAATTTGTCCCGCAACTGCCTGCCAGCCTAGCTCAAACTCTGCCACGTAAACGACAAAATGAGGGTTACCCATGGAAACTGGGATGCCGGAAAACTCTCCATAGGTGAACTTGATGGAGAACTCGTCCCCTACCTCCGGTTGGCCCATGGAACTGCGAAACTCAAAGTTGTTGCCGTCGCGCTTGGTCAGGGTACAAGTCTTCAGGCCGGCGCCCGTACGAATGACGCCCGAACTGCGATTGTTCTCGGCGCAGTACCATGCCGCAACGCAGCGCGTGCCATTGCCCGAAATCTCCGCCTCGGAGCCGTCAGCATTCAACAGCCGCACCCGCAGGTCCGCATCGGTGGCTGGGAGCACCCATTCCACACCGTCGGCGCCAACGCCATTATGCCGATCGCAGATATGCCGGCTGAAAGAATAAATATCGCTGGGCACGTGGGCAAAGTCGATGATCAGAAAATCGTTGCCGCAGGCTGTCGCCTTAATGAACGGAATACTCGGCCAAGCCGCGAGTTCTTGATAGGCGTGCATGATCCAATGCGCGGATTGTAACAAACGCCGAGGTATTGGGCTGTTAACTGCAAGTGTGCGGGCGGAGGGATTGGCAGGGGCGTTCCTTGGAAGGTCAACCGCACCGGCTGTTGGACACGCCTGCGTGATAGGCTGTGAACCAAATCGAGAGCCAGCCGTGAAGCTCGAAGACTACAAAACGGTCTTGTACCGCCAGCCCGACGGCGCATGGGTTGCAGAAATTCCCGCCATCCCGGGGTGCTACGCCTTAATGGCGACGCGCGAAGCGGCACTGAGCGAGTTGGCCAGCATATTCCAGATGATCGCAAAAGAGTATCTGGAAAAACGCATTCCCTTGCCCGCCGACACCACCGAAATCGTACATGCCTGGCGGCACGTCTACTCTCGCCCGCGCTTGTAGATGGTGCAGCGCGCTTGGCCCGGAACGCTGATCGACAGCAGTTCCGTCAACTCTGCGCGCTGTGGTCGCACCGCCGCCCACACTGGATCGCCCTGGCAGGCAACTATGTAGTCCGCGTACCGCGCCGGATCGAGAAGCGCCCAATCCCAGTCAGGATGCTCCCCTTCGGAAATGACGCGCCGCCACGGAATCCCCGCCTGCGGCAGCACACCGGCGTGCTCGGCTCCGTACATGAGCAGCGTGGCCGAAGGCGGCAATTCCTCCAGAGAGTTGGCCAACGCTCGCTCCATAACCGTGCGGCCAGCGGAATTCACTTGCGCCTCCCGCAACGTAATTGGCACCGCGACATAGACAGATACATAGCTGCCCGCCACAAGGGCAATCACGATCACCCAAACTGTGACCCGCGCCGCCGCCCTATTCATGCGTTCCAAGGCGAAGTCTGTCAACACCGCGATAAAAACCGCAAACACGGGCAGCAGTTCAAGCCCGTAGCGCACGTTGTAATAGGAAAACGGGTACCAGACCGGAAGATAAATGGGCACGCTGCCGTAGGCGATCGAGAGCGCATAGAACGGCAGTGGAAGCCAAATCAGCAGGAAAACTCCGTATCTGCGGAACTTCCATACTGCTGCAACTGTCCCAGCCAAGGCCAATGCAAAAAGCGCCTGTCCGACGAGGTCGGCTCCCATATTCAGCTTGGCCGATTTCAAGAAATACAGTGCGGCGATAAACGGATCATGCTGGCCCGGATAGGGTGGCGCACCATGGGCCGTGCTGCGCAGCGCAATCGCTTTGGCCGAATAAGGACCGTTCAAGAAATCAAGCCCGTAGCCTGAGACACAGTAGGTGTAGACAAACCAATAGATAGGAACCAGTCCATTCAGCACTAGAACTTCAATTAGCGATTTTGCCATCGCGCTTCGACGCGGGCTGTCCTCCACTCGCCGCCACCAACGCACGAAGATACACAGAATCACTACGACCACGATCGCCGCCGCAAACCACCCGTCGTACCGCGTGTATGCCGCGCCAGCCAAAGCGATTCCGCAGGCTTCCAGCGCGCGCTCGGGCTTCACGTGCGGGTCAATCGATTGCGGCGAAGTAGCACGCAGAAATTCGTCGAGATAAACCAACGCCCAGATGAAGAAGGCCAGGAAGATCGGCTCGTTCATCGCCGTGGTCTGCATGTAGAGCATATTGGGGTTGAGCGCGTAGATTGCGGCGGCGACGTAGGCGACCAGGGCGGATGCGCGTCCTCTCACCAGGCGAAATATGCCCAGCGTGCCCACGACATACGCCACCATGCTGGGAATGGATCCAGCGATCCCGCTGCGCCAGAGCGCCTCAATCCACACGAACGGCAGCATGGCAATGTGCTGCAGGGGGAGCCAGACGGTACCCAGTTGCCCGTACGAATCCAGCGGATGCCGGTTATCCACGACACGACGCGCGATGTTGATGTGCGCCACCGCATCGCCGTAGAGCAGCAGTTGTTGATGGGCGTAGTAGAAGAAGAGCGCTGCTATCGAGAGTGCCCCGATCAGCAGCGTGAATCGTGCTTCATTGCGCTGCTGTTGGTAGCGCTTGCTCAGAGCTGCTTGGTCAGCTTTCACGGGGAATCACTTGTCGAAATAGGTTCACCGCGGAATTTTGGCCGTGCGGTGGTAAGAATATCTGAGCCTGAAGCAGCAGAATGCACAGGGCTCATTCAGTCTGCGACCCAAACGGTCTGCCCCGGTTGGATGCCGCGAAGCGCGGCAAGAGCGGCTGGGATGATGGGCACCAGATCCTCGATCTGATTGGATCGCGCACCGAGCACAAGCAAGGCGATCTTGCGATTCGCAAGATTCTGCTCATGCTCCATGCCTTGGTCAACTGTTACAAGGACATCGAATCCTTGCTCAGCCAACAACAGAAGCGCACCATTCTGTGTTCCAGACCATCCCATCTCCTGCACGGTTCGGCATTCATGTTCGGCGAGCAGCCGCTTTAATGCACGGGGCAAGCACTCGTCAATCAGGAGTCTCATCTCGTCTGAGCAAGAACAAGCTCTTTAGCGCGCTCCAGAGCAGCAATGGCTGCCTCGCGCGTCACCGAGGGAAACTCTTCCAGAAACTCGCCAAGCGTATGGCCGCCTTCCAGATAATCGACCAGGTTCTTGAATGGCACGCGTGTTCCGCGAAAAACCGGCACCCCGCCCAGGATTTCGGGATCTCTCATGATGACGTCACTGGGGTAAGCCATTCGCACCTCCAATGGTAAGTCTACCCTCTTTAAGCATTTTATCGTTCCGGGAACCAGCAATACCCACTGTGGTCAATTACTCAGGTGCGGTAGGTGTCAGTCCAGATGCGTCAGCTCGCGAAATACTTGAAACCGCAAGTCGATCTCTTCGCGCGTGAGCGATTGCAGCCGCTCCGTGCCAAACCGTTCTACCGAAAAGGACCCCATGACACTGCCATAGAACATGGCTTGTTTCAGCACCCGGCGGCTTATCTCGCCCTGCGAGGCGATGTAGCCCATGAAGCCGCCAGCAAAACTGTCGCCAGCCCCGGTGGGATCGCGGACCTCGTCCAGCGGCAATGCCGGAGCCCGGAACGGATGATGCCCTCCGGCGAATTCCCCGTCGCGAAAGAAAATGGTCGCACCGTACTCACCATGCTTGATGACCAGCGCGCGCGGGCCGAGTTCCAGCACCTTTCGCGCCGCACGCGGCAAGCTGCTGTCGCCAGCCAGCATCTTGGCTTCGGTGTCGTTGATCAGCAGCACGTCCACTCGCTTCAACATCTCGCCCAGCTTCTCACGATGCCCGCTAATCCAGAAGTTCATGGTATCGCCGCCCACCAGCTTCACGTTCTGCATGGCATCGCGCACCCGTGTTTGCAGCACCGGATCGATATTCGCTAGAAACAGGAAGTCCGAGTCGTTGTACTCGGCTGGGATTTGCGGCTGAAAGCTTTCGAAAACGTTCAACTCAGTTTTCAGCGTTTTCGCTTCGTTGACGTTTTCGCCATACTCGCCGGACCAATGAAAGGTCTTCCCTTTCGCATGCTGAATTCCACGCGTATCGACTCCACGACTGGTCATCACGGCTTCGTTGTCGGCGGTGAAATCTTCTCCCACCACCGCGATCACGCGGACATCGGTAAAGTAGCTGGCCGAGAGCGAGAAATAGGTTGCTGCGCCGCCTAGAATCTTCTGGCGCTCGCCGTAAGCAGTTTTCAGGGTATCGAATGCAACAGAACCGACGACAAGAATGGACAAATCTTATGTTCCCGCTTTCTCTTCGGAGTTGAAATATTTGCCAACGAGCAACTTCAAGCGCTGCAACGTGGCGGCAGGCACAACGTTCTTCTGCGTAATGATGGCGTTCTTCAATGCCGAACCGCACTTGCAGGCGCGCGTCTTCGGCATCGCCGTCACCGCTTCTCGCACCACGTTGCACGCGTGTTCCGCGTTCTTCAGCAGCACGGCGACGATTTGGTCCACGGTAACGTGCTCGTGTTCCTCGTGCCAGCAATCGTAATCCGTAACCATGGCCACCGTGACGTAGCACAACTCAGCTTCGCGCGCCAGTCTGGCTTCCGTGAGGTTGGTCATGCCGATCACATCCATGCCCCAACTGCGATACAGATTGGACTCAGCTTTGGTCGAGAACTGCGGCCCTTCCATGTTAAGGTACGTGCCGCCCTGCTTCACGTTCACGCCGGCGCGACGGCAAGCCCCCGCGAGCACCTCAGCCTCTTCCTCGCAAATGGGATGTCCAAATCCAACATGTGCGACAAGTCCGTCGCCGAAGAACGTGTCGATACGGTGGCGTGTGCGATCGACAAACTGATCGGGAATGACAAAATCGAGCGGCCGGTGTTCTTCCTTCAGCGAGCCGACGGCAGACAGCGAAATGATCCGCGAGACCCCAAGCTGCTTCAACCCGTGAATGTTGGCCCGGTAATTCAATTCCGTCGGCATGAAGCGATGTCCACGACCATGGCGGGCGAGAAAGGCGACCTCACGGCCGGCGAGACTGCCGAGGACGTAGGCATCGGAGGGCGCGCCAAACGGCGTCTCCAGCGACACCTCGCGCACCTCGGTCAGCCCCGGCATAGAGTAGAGGCCACTCCCACCGATGATGCCAATTTCCGCTTGCGGCAACAGATTCTCCTAAAGGATGAAGTGCAAACCACCGATTATACAAAACGAAGCTGGACCACCCGGTGAGCAATCAGCTTCAGTCGCCCGGCTCGAAACGATACCCCACCCACGGCTCGGTGAGAATGTACTTCGGCGAACTGACATCCGGCTCCAGCTTCTTGCGCAACTGGCCGACGAAGACGCGCAGATATTCGTTTTGCTCGACGCTGTTGCTACCCCATACGGCATTCAAGATTGTGCGATGAGTCAGCACTTTGCGTGGATGTTGCGCCATGTACACCAGCACATCGAATTCCTTGGGCGTGAGCCGCACTTCTCTGCCGGCGACCGCGATGGAATGTGCGTCGAGATCAATGTGGAAGTCACCAAGGTCAATTTTGGTTTGCTGCTCATTGGTGCTCGGCGGCGAACGCCGAAGTGCCGCGCGAATTCTCGCCAGCAGCTCACCGGTGCTGAACGGTTTCGTCACGTAATCATCGGCGCCCGAGTCGAGAGCCTCAATCTTGCTGCGCTCTTCGCCGCGCACCGAGAGTATCAGAATGGGGACCTGCGACATTGTGCGCAATCGGCGGCATAGTTCGATGCCGTTCATGTTGGGCATCGCCAGATCGGTGATCACCAGATCGGGAGCGAAGTCCTTCACAATCTCGAGCGCGGTTTCGCCGTCATTGGCCACGCGGATCTCGTAGCCTTGCGCGTTGAGGCTGGTGCGCAGCACCCGCGTGATTTGCGGCTCGTCGTCCACTACCAGGATGTGCGGTCGCGTGTGCATGTTCGCTGCAGTTTCGAGTTTCAAGTTTCAAGTTATCGGGCAAGGGACCCATTAATCCGTTCAACATTCGGAGTAGTTCCTCAGTTTTACAAATGAGCTGCTGTGCATGCTTTTCTGCCACGCCAGCAAATCTCGATAAGAACAGGACACAGGAAATCCAGCAACGTCAGTGCCGGAAAATTCCGGATTTCAAAACCTTGAAACTGGAAACTCGAAACTTGAACCATCAATTGAGCTGCTGTTTCACGATGTGAACGTCCACCGCCGGGGCGTCACGCAGAAAGCGATGTACGGCCGACATGAACAGGTACTTGCGCCAGCCGCTGGTCGCAGAATGTCCGAAGATCATCTGCGTGATGTGCTTCTCGCGGACGAACTCGGCCATGGCCTGGGCAACGTCCTTGCCCTTCAGTTTCACGATTTGTGCGCCAAGGTTTTCCGCAAAATGAAGATTCGCCTGCAGCGATCGCTGCCTCTCCGGATCACTGTCATCGGCCCCGATGTCGACGTAGAGAACGTACAGCTCGCCGTTGATCGCCTGTGCCATGCGGGAAGCCCGGGCCACCAGATACTGCGCCGCCGGATTGGAACTGACGCCGACGGCAATCCGTTCAGCCACGTTCAGATCGCGACCGGGCGCTTCCGTGTCGAGATACCGTTCCAGGCTTCGATCCACTACCTGCGCTACGTGGCGGAGGGCGACTTCGCGCAAAGCAATCAGATTACTGGGACGGAAAAAGTTCCCCAGCGCGCGATCCACGCGTTCCATGGGATAGATATCGCCCCGGCGCATGCGCGTTTGCAGCGCCTCCGGAGTAACATCCGACATCACGATCTCGTCCACGCGCTTCAACACCCAATCGGGCACGGTCTCGCGCACCAGCACGCCGGTGATTTTGTGGACCATGGGTGTGACACTCTCCAAGTGCTGCACGTTCATGGTCGAAACCACGTCAATCTTGGCGTCCAACAACTCGAACACATCTTCGTACCGCTTGTGGTGCTTGCTGCCCTCGATGTTGGTGTGCGCCAGTTCATCCACTAGCGCGACTTGCGGATGGCGCGCCAGAATGGCGTCCACATCCATCTCTTCAAAAAGCGTACCCTTGTAATCGATTTTCTTGCGCGGCACTGTCTCCAGGCGCGAGGCGATTTCCTGCGTCGCCTTGCGCCCGTGCGTCTCGATCACCCCGATAACGACATCTTCGCCGCGACTTTGCCGCCGGATGGCTTCGCTTAGCATGGCATAGGTCTTGCCCACGCCAGGCGCATAACCGAGAAACAGTTTGAAAACGCCGCTTTTCTTTACCGGAGCGGTTTCCTCCAACCATTCCTCG
>DATCCF010000249.1:0-11521 GCA_036511435.1 Terriglobales bacterium
CGCCAACTCCCCCAGGGTCCCTTGGCCCTGCTCATAGGCCTGCAAAAACTTTCGCCGCAAATCATTCGCGTAGGGTCGTGCCATCGGGTGGAGCAGAGAATCGCCACCAACAGTCTACACTATCGCTGGAAACGCTCTAGCCGATATTTTCCCGGAGCGCTGAAGCGCTCCTACCCTCGCATAAATGCGAGGGCTCCCCCGACAATAATTACGCAGTAGCTTTCCGCGATCCCGCTATCAGCAACACCACTCCGGCGGCGCAAAGCACGCCTCCCACTGCGGGCGGCAGCTTCTCATCGTGGTGAGTGGTGACGCCCAGGGAAGTGTCCCCAATTTTGACCTCGTGGGAATGGCTGGTGGGAAAAGGCACGACAAATGAGAGAATTCCTAATACCAGTACGACAATTCCAATCCACGCTAAAGGACGCATCGATCCTCCTTTGGTCCCGGTAAGATACATTTTACTGCTGCTCCGTATGTCCGGACCGACGGGGCGGCGCATGCTCTTTCGAGCCGACCTCCAGCAGCCGCTTGGTCATCAAAACCAGCCCCAGGATCTGCGTCCACTCGGAAACAATGTTGCCCACGACTTGTCCCCAGCGGCTGTTCGGACGCATGGCCCGGAACGCGATCACCCAGCCGATGCCCGTCACCAACAGAAACAAGGTCAGCGAATGTTCACGCACGAATTCCGTTATTGCAGATGGCAATATACCTTTGGGTTGCTTGCTCTCGGCGGAGCCCTTCTCGTACAGGTATTTGGTCATGACGACGGTCACGACCACACCCGTCCAGTCCGCGATGGCGTTGCCGAAAAACGACCCCAGATGGGTGTCTGGGCTCGAGAGGCAATAGAGCACGATCAACAGCATCACCACTCCCAGCGCCGCCAGGCTCAGCGAGTGCTTCCGCAGAAATTGTTTCAGGGTGCGAGGTCGCTTCATGGAACTACTGTACTAAAGGTGGCTTTCACCAATTTGTATCCCGATGCAACCTCCGCTCACCCGCTGTCGTCCTGAGCGAGCGCCTCTTAAACTAGATTGTCAATGAGCGCACAGTTTTTTCGGCGCATGCCTAGCGACACATGGCCTGCGGCCCACCATAGGGATGAAAAGGGATGAAAAACTCTTCAGTCTGTCATCCTGAGCGACGAGGTCGCCGTGGCGACCGAGGAGTCGAAGGACCCCTTTGGCCGCCAGCAAACTCAACCTGTTGCTGAGCCACGCGACTCCACTTGATTTTTCGCAGCTATAGGGGTCCTTCGACTCGCTGCGCTCGCTCAGGATGACACACAGAAAAGCGGCGAGGCGCTGCGATACGCTATCCTTCGGAGATGAACGTTTTCGCCCTCACGCGCAAGCTGATCGACATCGAGTCCACCACCGGACAAGAAGCCGCGGTCGCGGAAACCCTGGCCCGTGAACTGACGCAGCTTGGCTACGACGTCGAGCGCATGAAGGTTGAAGGCGAGCGCTGCAACCTGTGGGCGACGCATCCCGGTCATCCCCAGCCGGAGCTGGTGCTTTCCACGCACATGGACACGGTGCCGCCCTTCGTGCCTTCCTCCGAAACGGACGACCGCATTTACGGACGCGGCTCCTGCGACGCCAAGGGCATCATGGTGGCGCAGATCGCAGCCGCCGAAAAGCTGAAGGGCGAATCCATTCACGTGGGCCTGCTCTTTCTGGTCGGCGAGGAGCGCGACAGCCAGGGCGCGCAGACCGCCAACCAGCAGCCCCGCGGCGCGAAGTTCCTCATCAACGGCGAGCCTACCGAGAACAAGCTGGCGGTGGCCTCGAAAGGCACGCTACGCGTCGAGCTGGTGGCGCGCGGCAAGATGGCGCATTCGGCCTATCCCGAGCTGGGCGAGTCAGCGATCGAAAAGCTGCTCGATGCCCTGGACAGCATTCGCAAGCTCGATCTGCCCAACCATCCCAAGGCCGGCCCATGCACTATGAACATCGGCCTTATCGAAGGAGGCCGCGCGCCCAACGTCATTCCCGACCACGCGCGTGCGCATCTGCTTTTTCGCCTCGTAGGGCCGGCGCAAGAATTACGCCAACAAATCAGGGACGCGGTTGCCGGCAAAGCCGAGGCCGAATTCAAGCTCGAGATCCCCTACATGGAGCTTGGCGCCGTGCCCGGAATCGAGACCATGATTGCCGCGTTCACCACCGACATTCCCGCGCTGACGAATTGGGGGCAGCCGCTGCTCATCGGTCCCGGCTCCATCCACGTCGCCCACACCGAAGGCGAGTACATCGAGAAACGGCAGTTGCTGGAGGCGATTGATCTGTACGCGCGCATCGCCCGCCAGTTGCTTTCACACCAGTGAAACCCTGCCACTCGCCAATGAATCTCCATTCGCTCACGGGCATCCAACACAAAATTGTGTCCCTTCAGCGACGGCCCCCCTCCGCCACCTATCGTGCTCCGGATGTCCCGAAATTGGCCTCTTGCCCAAATCCGTTCTGCCCCCGGGCGGTGGTGCAGTATGATTTGCACCGGGGGTTACGCCGCTGCTGAATCCGTGGCATGATGTGTCCATGCGAAAGGCCGATCACCAACATGCGGTAAAGGCAGGAGGCGATAACACGTCCGTCAGGAAGCCTAGACTACTCGACCTCTTCTGCTGTGCGGGCGGCGCGGGTGTTGGTTACAGCAAGGCGGGATTCGAAGTTGTCGGGATAGACATTGATCCCCAGCCGCATTACCCGTTGCCGTTCATTCAAGCTGATGCGCTTACGCTTGACGAGACGTTCATCGCATCGTTTGACGCCGTTCACGCATCGCCGCCGTGTCAGGCGTATTCCGACCTAGCCAAGCGAAACGGGAACGCGCATGAGTGGCCCCGTCTCATAGAACCCATTCGCGAAATCCTCATTCGGTCGCGCCTTCCCTACGTCATTGAGAACGTTGACGGCGCGCCTCTCATCAATCCCGTTGTGCTTTGCGGAACGATGTCGCCGAATTGGCGAAATACTAGCGCACATACTTAACTCCCTAGGTTTTCCGCCCCCGCGACAAGAAACTCCTCAGCCACGGTGTTAAGAGCCTGTCATGGGCCTGGGGATTTGCTTCGATGAACGCTATGAACCTATTACATGCATGATGCACAACTGCGCGGATACAGACCTCGCATCCCTCTTTGCAATGCCCGTGATCGTGCTCCAAGACAACGACCGGCTGCCTCCTACACGCGCCGGGGTGTTCAATATTGCGGGCGTGGAAGTAACAGTAATTGCTATCATACCCACAGACTGGGCAGATGCCCTTCTGCTCGGCTAATAACTTAATCCGATAGCTCTTCCGCTCGTCCGGGGTCATCCGATGTCCCTTTTTTCATCCCCAAGAAGCCAACTCACCTCCACGCCTAACACTTCGGCGAGAGCCTTAAGTTCATAGTCAAGGACATGGCGGAGATCGTTTTCGATTTTTGCAATTGCAGCGCGGTCGAGCTGAATTCCGCGCCGGGCGAGCTTACCTGAAAGGGCATCCTGCGTTAGTGCTGGCCTACAGCCTTGACGCGCCTGAGCAACGCGCCTGCCAATAATGTTCTTCCCCGCAGGCTTTCTTTTCACATGGAGAGAGTACTTTGCGGACAATTCAGATGTGTTCTAAGATAGAACACGACAAGCGGAAGGAGCCGACGAGAGAGATCGGCAATTGGCGGCCTTCGACCGGGTCTGTTCACGCAAGAGGAGAAAAATGGATGGAAGATCGACGTACCACCCTCAAGACCAGAAACCGGATACGAAGCGTGAATCGCCGTTTGGCCAAGAATAATGCAGACCCTCGCAGCAGCGATCGTTCCTTGTGGGCTGGATTGGCTCTGGTCAGCTTTGCCAGCGTCACCGGGCTGGGCGGAGATGTACAGAGTGACCCTGAAACGGTAGTGTGCGACTTACTTGCTGATCTTATGCACTGGTGCGACGTTCAGAAAACTAACGACTGCCGCTTAGAGTCCATTGATTTTGAATCCGCCCTTGAACGAGCCCGTGACCACTACGGCAAAGAGTGCGCCGATGAACGGGGAGCAGGAGGGATGGATCATCCTTACGCACAACGATAGTACGGATTTGAAGCCTGGACAGTACCTCTTGACGGAAAGACCCCCGGAAACAGCACTCAAGTTCGACCGCATCATCTCCGCGAAGCTCCGCGCAGAAGTTTTTGACCGTAACGGGTTTACTTGTCAGATGTGCGGCCTTTCGCCTGGGGACATTGATCCGACCACTGGGCGCAAGGTTCGGCTGCATGTCGGCCACATCAAAGACAAAAATCTTGGGGGCAAAGACGAACTATCCAATCTTCGGGCGCTATGCTCAACCTGCAATCAAGGAGCCAAGAACATCACAGGCGAGAAGCCAACCGCCATTTGGCTGCTTTCCCAAGTCCGACGGGCTGGCATAGATGAGCAACGCGCCGTGTTCAATTGGCTGCTCAGGAAATTTGGCGCAGCGAAGTAAACGTACAATCCCGAAATTCGATGGCTGATGTTTTCACCAAGGCGCAGCGGTCTCGGATCATGTCCCGCGTTCGGGATCGCGGTAACGACTGAAGGTGGCAACGCTCCTGCGAGCAAACAAGGTGACGGGATGGAGGCGACACACTCCAGTTTTCGGGAAGCCGGACTTCGTTTTTCATAAAGCCAAAGTCGCTTTGTTTGTTGACGGGTGCTTTTGGCACGGCTGCCCGCGCTGCTATCAGGCCCCTAAATCGTCAGCCCTTTTTTGGCGGGCCAAGATTCAGCGAAACATGCGGCGTGATTTGCAGGTATCGCGCCATCTGAGAAGTCGCGGCTGGAAGGTAATTCGAGTGAAAGAATGCCAGCTTGGAACGCCTGCCCGTTTTTTGAATCGCCTGAAAAGGCTCATCTGATCGCTATTTGGAGGGGCACGCCAAACTACACTACTCCTGCCGCTTTTCCTTGCTGTTCCTCCCGCTTTCTGCTATCCATCCTCTTGGCCCGTCCTGGGTCACTACGCATGCCACCTAAATCGTCTACCCGTAGTCAGCCCCATAAATCTTCCCCGACTTCGGCCGCTGGTTATCGCATCAACCGCGGAGTTCCGCTTCCCCTGGGCGCGACCTTGCGCCGCACGGGCATCAACTTTGCCATCTTCTCGAAACACGCGACGTCTTGCACGCTGGTCCTCTTCCAACCAGGAGCGCAGCGTCCCTTTGCCGAGTTCCCCCTCAATCCGCGCTCCAACCGCACCGGGCAAGTGTGGCACGCCTTCGTGCCAGGGCTCGACGCCGGTGTGCAATACGGTTTCCGCTTCGACATGCAGCCCAATCCGAATCCTAACGTGCATCGCTTCAACCCGGCGCAAGTGCTGCTCGATCCTTACGCGCGGGTGCTCTCCAACGGCGGCGCATGGAGCCGGTATCCGCCGGGGACGCGACCTTACCGCAACAGTGTGGTGGTGGAAAACCAATTCGATTGGGGAGACGATCAGCCGCTCAACATTCCGCTGGTGGACAGCGTCATCTACGAAGCCCACGTCCGCAGCTTCACCATACATTCTTCTTCCGCGGTCGCGCATCCCGGGACCTATGCCGGGCTGATCGAAAAGATCCCCTACTTCCAGAAACTGGGAGTGACGGCGGTCGAGCTGCTCCCCGTAAACGAGTTCGAGCAAGGCGACACCGACCGTGTCAACCCGTTTACCGGCGAGCGTCTGCTGAATCTGTGGGGATATCAGCCGACGGCGTTTTGCGCGCCCAACACCGCCTACTCATCGCAGCGCGGCGATGGCGAACAGGTGCACGAGTTCAAGCAACTGGTGCGCACTATGCACCAAGCCGGCATCGAGGTCATTCTCGACATGGTGTTCAACCACACTGCCGAAGGCGAGGAGACCGGCCCGACTTGGTCCTTCCGCGGCATCGATAATTCCACCTATTACATTCTCGACCCGGCGACCGGCGAGTATGTGAACTTCACCGGTTGCGGTAACACGGTGAATTGCAACAACCCCGTAGTGCGCGACTTCATCGTCGATTGCCTGCGCTACTGGGTCATGGAAATGCACGTGGACGGCTTCCGCTTCGATCTGGCTTCCATTCTTGGCCGCGGCATGGATGGCCTGGTGCTCAAGAATCCACCGCTGCTGGAAAGCCTGGCCTACGATCCGGTGCTCGCCAATACCAAGCTGATCGCCGAAGCCTGGGACGCCGCCGGGCTGTACCAGGTCGGCACGCTTCCTTCCTGGGGACGATGGGCGGAGTGGAATGGCATCTATCGCGACGATGTGCGCAAATTCGTGAAGGGCGACGCCGGCATGACCTCGGCGCTCGCCACCCGTTTGCTGGGAAGTCCCGACCTCTACGAGACCAGCGCCCGCGAACCTTACCACAGCATCAACTTCGTGACTTGCCACGATGGCTTCACGCTCAACGATCTCGTTTCCTACAACCAGAAGCACAATCTCGCCAACGGCGAGAACAACACCGACGGCTCCGACGCCAACTATAGCTGGAATTGTGGCGTCGAAGGCCCCACGAACGATGCCGCGGTCAACCAACTGCGCGCGCGTCAGCGCAAAAACTTTGTCGCCATTTTGCTGTTCTCGCACGGCGTTCCCATGATTCTCGCGGGCGACGAAATTGCGCGTACCCAGCGAGGCAACAACAACGCGTATTGTCAGGACAACGAAGTGAGCTGGCTGGACTGGCGCATGACCGAGAGCCATGCGGACCTGCTGCGCTTCTTCCAATTGATGATTGCCTTCCGCAAGCGTTCTCCGTTACTGCGGCGCGACAGTTTCCAGCTTCATGGCGAAGGCGGATTCCACATCGGCTGGCATGGCGTGAAACGCGCCCGACCGGACTGGGGACACGAATCGCGCACCATCGCGATGCAATTGACGCAATTGCGCGACGACGGTTCGCGCGACGATGTGCATTTCATCGCCAACGCATACTCCGGCGACCTCGAGTTCGAACTGCCGCAAATCGGCGAGCGCGAGTGGTTTCGTTTCGCGGACACCGCGCTGCCTTCTCCGCTCGACATTGCCGAAGAGGGCTTGGAGTTCCCGCTCTTGTCCCAGGAGAGCTATCTCATACACGCCCACAGCGTGGCCATCTTTGTGGCGAAATGAGCGGCCTCCATGATTGTCGTCCGGCCGATGAGTTGTGTCCTGGCGTGGAGCCTCGCGGCGTGCGCGGCGTTGAGATCAGCCTTGCCGACCCTGCGCTTCGCGTCCGCTATTCGCTCTGGTCAGCCATGTGATGGCTTCGTTAGCCCGAAGGGCGACACAATCGTAGCCCAGCACGTGAGTGCTGGGGAAAGTAGAAAAATGGAAATGAGTCCCTCAAGGGACGGCACGGTTCAGACAGCCCATAGGAACGGTACATTGGAACATTTGGAGCGCTGTCCGTGTGCCTCCAATCGAATCTGATTTTGCGTTGGAGAACGCCCAACTCAGTCGGGCGCCCCGATCTTCTTGAATCTCCCGCTCTCCGGATCGGCCGCCCAGATCGAGCCATCGCCAATGTCATAAACCCAGCCGCGAATATCCAACTCGCCGCTGATGATACGCATATAGACGCTGGGATGGCTCTTCAAGTTCTCGACCTGCGCCAGCACGTTATACTCCGTGATCAGGCGCAGCTTTTCCCCTTGCGCAGCGTCGCTGTGATCGCGCATGATGCGGTACCCGACCTCGGAGGCGTGCCGCATCCATTGTTGCATCGCGGGCAGGCCATTGACTTCCTCCTCGTGCAGCAGGCCTTTCATCACCCCACAGTCGGTGTGGCCACAGATGATGACCACCGGCACCTTCAGCACGAGCATGCCATATTCGACGCCAGCCGAAACGCCACCTACGAAATCGCCATAACGAGGCACAAAATTGCCGGGGTTGCGCTCGACGAAGAAATCGCCCGGGCCGGTCTGCGTGAACAGGTTGGGCACCACCCGGGAATCGGCGCATGTAATGAACATCGCCATGGGCTGCTGCCTGCCCTTCAGCGTCTCAAACATCTCGCGCTGAGCGGGATAAACCTCGGCCTGAAACTTCCGCACACCCTCTACAATTCTTGCCAAGGCTTCCTGACTCTTCACGGCCAGCTCCATCATCCAATTAAGCGTACGTTTTGCTGAAGTACCACTGAGCAATGCAGAACAGATAGTTTACCGATCCGGGTGTTAGGGTCATAGCGCTGTGACAGTCCGCTGAATGACGCCATTCCCGGCAATACATAAAATACAAACCAGAGAGCGACCGAAAGAACGGCCGTTCAGGAGGAAATAATGCCCACCGCAACTACCGAAGTTCATTTTTCCAGCAGCGTCAATCTTAAAGAAGACACGAAGTCCAAAGTCATCGAAATTCTGAACGCGCGTCTCGCCGACGCGGTCGATCTGAAGACGCAAATGAAGCACGCGCATTGGAACGTGAAGGGACTCCAGTTTTTCCAATTGCATGAACTGTTCGATTCCGTCGCCAGCCATCTGGAAGATCAGTCGGACCTGATCGCCGAGCGCGTCACCCAGCTCGGTGGAGTGGCCAATGGAACGGCCCGCCAGGCGGCTGCTGGCTCTTCCATCAAGGAATACGATTTCAATGCGGTAAAGGGCGAGGAGCACGTAAAAGCATTGGTGAAGCGGCTTGCCACTCTTGCCAATGCTGCGCGCACTGCCATCGACGAAACCGACAAGCTTGGCGACAAAGCCACCGCGGATCTGTTCACCGAGGTTACGCGAGCAGCCGATAAGGACCTGTGGTTCCTGGAAGCCCACCTCCAAGGCTGAATTTCGGTAAGGCGCCTTAACTGTAACTGTTGGCTTTGAAGGGGCGCGGCTTTCAGCCGTGCCGAAAGCTGCTGCCATCATGATGGCTTTAGCCACTGAGGGACCTCGCTGTTGAGACCTGGTGCGAGTCCCTCAGGGGCTGAAGCCCAACTTACCTCGCACACGTAACGGCGCGGCTGAAAGCCGCGCCCCTTCACAGAGGATTCCAACTGAGCTACGCAGACTTCTGAGTGCTGTGGGTAAGTTGCCATAAACCGGGCTCCACCACGCGCCCCGCTCATCCCTGCTAGACTCAAGGTTCATGTCTGAAGCGACCAACTCCCTGTCGCAAGCGTCCTCCGCGTACCTGCGCTCGGCCATGCACCAGCCTATCCAATGGCACGAGTGGGGCGAAGAGGCGTTCGCCACGGCGCAGCGCGAGAACAAGCCAATCCTGCTCGACATCGGGGCGGTCTGGTGTCACTGGTGTCACGTCATGGACCGCGAATCCTACGAGAGCGCCGATACTGCGGAGATCATCAACCAGCAATTCGTTGCGGTCAAGGTCGATCGCGACGAGCGACCCGATGTGGACAGCCGCTATCAGCTTGCGGTGTCGGCCATCTCCGGCACCGGCGGCTGGCCTCTGACCGTTTTTTTGACGCCCGACGGCCATCCCTTTTACGGTGGCACCTACTTCCCGCCCGACGACCGTTGGGGCCGTCCCAGCTTCAAGAAGACCCTGCTGGCGATTTCCGAAGCCTATCGCGAGCGGCGCGACGAGGTGCTGAAGTCCGCCGGCGACACCATGAGCATGTTGGCCGCCGCCGAAGGTTATGCCGGGCGGCAGACAGAGCTTTCGCCGCGCCTGGTCGGCATCATGGTGCAATCGGCGTTGCCCATCTTCGACGAGAAGAACGGTGGCTTCGGCAGCGCACCGAAGTTTCCCCATCCCGCTTCGCTCGACCTTCTGATGGATTGGTACGTACGCACTCGCGAGGAACGCGTCGCTACCGTCGTCACCACGACACTCACGAAAATGGCGCAAGGCGGAGTCTACGACCAGCTCGCCGGAGGTTTCCATCGCTACTCGGTGGACGAGCGCTGGATCGTGCCGCACTTCGAGAAAATGTCGTACGACAATTCCGAGCTGCTGAAGAACTACGTTCACGCCTACCAGGTATTCGGCCATGAGTTCTACGCGCATGTGGCCCGCGACATTGTCCGCTGGATGGATGAGTGGTTGAGCGATCGCGAGCGCGGCGGCTTCTACGCCTCCCAGGACGCCGACATCAATTTGGATGACGATGGCGACTACTTCACCTGGACCCTCGAAGAAGCCAAGGCGGTCCTGAGCGACGAAGAATTCCAGGCTGCCGCGCTGCATTTCGATATCCAGGAAACTGGCGAGATGCATCACAATGTGGCCAAGAACGTGTTGTGGGTGCGCGCGCTGCCGGAGGAAGTCTCCACGCGCATGGACATCGACATCACCAAGGCGCTCGACCTGCTCGCGTCGGCGAAGACCAAGCTCTATGCCGCGCGCCTGAAACGGCCGACGCCCTTCGTGGACAAGACCGTGTATGTCAATTGGAACGCGATGTGCGTTTCCGCCTATTTGCAGGCCGCGCAGGTCTTCGACCTCGAGGACGCCCGCAAGTTTGCACTGCGTTCACTGGACCGCATTTTGTCGGAAGCTTGGGACGCGCAACGTGGTCTCGCGCACGTCATCGTCTACGGCGACTCCAAGGCCGCACCGCGCTTGGTGCGCGGCTTGCTGGACGATTATGCCTTTACTGCGTTGGCCTGTCTCGACGCGTATGAAGTCACCGGCGACATCAGCTATTTCAAGTTCGCGCAACAGATCGCCGACGAAATGGTCCGCCGTTTCGGCGACGCAACCTCAGGCGGTTTCTTCGATACCGAAGCCACCCTGGATGACAAGCTGAAGCTGGGCGCGCTGGCGGCGCGGCGCAAACCATTTCAGGATGCGCCCACTCCAGCCGGCAATCCCAGCGCGGCGATTGCGTTGTTGCGCTTGCACGCTTACACCAACGATCCGAAGTATCGCGACAAGGCGGAAGACACGCTCCAGGTCTTTGCCGGAATGGCGGAGCAGTTCGGCATTTACGCCGGGACCTATGGAATTGCGGCGACCTGGATGTCGCGGCCGCACACCCAGGCAGTTGTCGTCGGCGAGGACCGGAAGGCGGCAGAGCTTCTGAAGGCCGCAGCCGCGCCGTTCGCAGTCAACAAGTCGGTGGTCCGCCTGAGCGACAGCGAAGCCGTTGCGCAAAATTTGCCGCCCGTGCTGGCGGAAACCATCCCGAATCTGCCCGCGTTGAAGGCAAAACAGTCGGTGGCGATTGTGTGCACAAATTTTGCCTGCCGGCCGCCGGTGGACAACGCCGAGGAATTGGCGGCGATGTTACGGGAAGCGTTGGCCGGGTAGTAAGAGCTTTTAGAGGCCGTGTCGCGACTTCGTATCGGTTTGCCGCAGTGATAGGAAGCTTTGAAGGGGCACGGTTTCAGCCGTGCCGTTACCTGTGCGTGAGAGATGGGCTTTAGAGCGTGTGAGAACTCGCTTCGCGTTGGCACGGTGGAACGATTGCAGCAAAATCGAGCCCGCAAGGGCGAAACAATATTAGAGCGGTTTAGTTATTTGTGTA
This sequence comes from Terriglobales bacterium, assembly GCA_036511435.1. Taxonomy (GTDB): domain Bacteria; phylum Acidobacteriota; class Terriglobia; order Terriglobales; family Acidobacteriaceae; genus Bog-257. The sequence continues at coordinate 11,410 of DATCCF010000249.1, forward strand.
GTCTAGGTGCCGCCGGCTGAAGCCGGCTCGGAGGTGAAGGATCAGCGGGAACGCGGCGCTGAAGCGCCGCTCTACCCGTGCTCGCTCGACTACAGTAATTCTTAAACTGCTC
>DATCCF010000250.1:0-3452 GCA_036511435.1 Terriglobales bacterium
CTTCGCTCATAGACCTGCAGAAGCTTGCAGCGCAAATCATCCGAATATGGTCGTGGCATGGCTGGGCTTGCGGAGATCGCCATCTGCAGCCTACTGCCTCCCCTCACTTTCGGATATAGCTTCTAAGGAACTGCTCTAGCAGGGAAATTGTGGATAGCTGGCGTTGAGTCATCAGCCGTCAGCCATCAGCCGCTAGATTTCGACTGTCGTCTGAGTGCCACATGGGCCTGCGGCACACCCATAGGAATGAAAATTAACCACGGAGATCACGGAGAAAACTCCAAAGAAACTAAAACTCCGTGCCCTCCGTGTCGGAGCCTGCCCTGAGCGAAGCCGAAGGGTGATGAATGCTTTTCGACGAAGCGGAGCCGAAGGATCCCTATGGTGTCGTAACGCCACGAACCGTCGATTGCTACGGAATCAGATGGGTTGGTAGCCCGCCGCAAGCGGAGGGTACAGCATTTGCACGGGTGCCGACGAAGACGAGGCAGCTAACAGTACCGCGCTGAGGACGGACTTGAGCGATTCTGCGTGGCAGACGGCGTCCACCGGCGGAAGCATCTCGGTCAATGGCGCGTGTCCGCTGCACAGGACAATGACGGGAGCGGGAACGCCGGCAAGCAGCTTCACTCTTGCAATCCACGCGTTGGCGTGATGCGGACTCAAGATGACGATGACATCGGCCCGCTCGCCGCGATGCGTAGTGACTTGATGAAAACTGTGGGCGATGCGCAGTCGAAATCCACCGACACGCAACGCTTCCAGGACCGGAGCGCTCGCAACACAGTCGCCACATAGAAATAAGATCTTGTAGGGTGGCATGAATCCTCTACTTACCGCTTCTGAGAGGTAAACTCATTAAAGCATAGGGGTGGGTTCCCCGCAATAATTTTCATCGCCGCGGCCCGATGCTACTGCGGCTTGCCTGAAGGGGGCGGCCTTTGGGGCGGCGAAAAGGTTCGAAAAGCAGGTCCCTCGCGGGCTAGAGAGCATGTGTGAGAACTTGCTCTGAGTTGTCACGGTGGAACGATTGCGCAAAATCCAGCGCCGTAGGCGCGGCTCAGTTTAGCCCAGCACGCAGCCGCAGGCGGAGTGCTGGGTAAAGTGGGAAATAGATCCGAGTCCCGTAGGGACGACAGGGGCTTCTCACACACGCTCGAGAGCGACACAGTTTTTCAGCAACCTGTAAAGCTGTGCCCTTTCGATCGTTCCGACCCTACCCGTAGCGTTCCCGCATAAACTCGGTCATCGCTTCATAGGCAGCGCTCAATACAGGTTCCTGCGGCAGGAACACGATGCGAATGTGCCGCGTCCCCAGCTTTTCGCCGAAGCCGGAGCCGTGCACCACCAGCACGTGCTTCTGCTTCAGCAGGTCGGTCACGAACCCAAGGTCATCCTCGGGAATTTCCAGCGACGGATGCGCGTAGAACGCACCCTTAGGCGCGACCAACTTTACCCGCGGCGTACGTTTCGCCCACTCGACCGTTAGATCGGCGCGCCGCCGCAACTTGTCGCGAACCTCAGCCAGGTGGTCCTGCGCGCCTTCCAATGCCGGCTGGATGGCGTGCTGGAACGGATGTGGCGCAGACAGCCGCGCGCGCAGCAAGCGGTGCACGGCTTCCATATAGGGATGCAAGACTTCGCGCGGGCCAGTGGCAATCGCCCATCCGATTCGCCAGCCGGGTACCAGATACGCCTTGGAAAGTCCGTTGAAGGTCACCACCGGAACATCCTGCGCCAAGGTCGCGATCGAAACGTGCTTGGCGCTGGGGTCAAAGATCAGCTTGTCGTAGATCTCGTCGGCGAAAACAATCAATCCGTGCTGGCGGGCGAGTTCGAGAACATTTTCCAGCGCTCGTTTCGAGCACACTGCGCCCGTGGGATTGTTGGGATTGATCAGCAGGATGGCCTTAGTGCGCGAGTTGATCTTGCGCTCCATGTCGGCCACGTCGGGCTGCCAGCCGTTGTCTTCATCCAGATCGTAGGCGTTGGCCGGGCAATCCAGCTTGGCCATGATGGCGCCGTACAGCGGATATTCGGGACTCGGCGTCAGCACGTTGTCGCCCGGGTTCAGCAGCGCGGTCAGGCAACTGTCAATCACCTCGCCGCTGCCATAACCGATGAAGATGCTCTGGATCTCGCGGAAACCGTTGCGCTCGGCTTCGCGGCGGATGGCCTCCACCGCCGGCTTGATGCCCAGCGAATCGGCGTAGCCGTTGTGGCCGTCGCGCATGGCCTTGAGCACGGCCTCGATCATGTGCGGCGGGGTGGAAAAGTCGTACTTACAGGGATCGCCGATGTTGAGGTAGAGGATCTCGTGTCCTTCGCGGGCCACTTCGTCGGCGACTACGGCCAGATCGCGAATCGCGTAGCGCACATTGGCCATGCGGCTTGCGGGCAGAACTTTGGAGATTTCTTGAGTAGCCATGATGACATCCTTGTAGCAGGCCCATAAGATCGGGCAGAACATTCATTATGAACCAGCACGACCCTCGGCGGAAACCGTGAGCCACACTAAGAATCTTTAGTACAGGCAAGACTCAGTCCCGCCTTGCGGGACGGCTCAGTTTAGCCCAGGACGAAGTCTTGGGTTGGCGACATGAATAAAACCGCGAGTCCCGGCAGGGACGGCACAAGTGTGCTGAAGGCAATGACCTCGACTTGCGAGGAATCCAGTCCCGCGCAGCGGGACGGCTTAGTTTAGCCCAGCGCTTCAGCGCTGGGTATGTGGATTTATAAAATTCCCGAGTCCCGGCAGGGACGGCAACGGACTTAACCGAACACGAATCGCGGATCGTACTTGACATTGGCCTTGCGCAGCAGCGTCATGAACTCCTGTTCGAAGCTCCATTTCTTGTGGTGTTCGGCCTGATTGGCAATGTAATCGATTACCGTCTGTCGCTGCGATTGACTCACGCTGAATGCACCGTAGCCCTCCTGCCACGCAAACTGGTGCCCATGTTCGTGCAGCCAGCGCGAGCTGTTGCCCTTCAACTCCTGGACAGCCTTTGCCAGCGGAAGCACCGGTGGTACTGCAAGCAGCAGGTGGATGTGATTCGTGTAGATGCAACGAGAAAATGTCGTATTAACTGCAACGAGACTTTGTCACCCCTTGGCATTTAAGTAACGGCCGCTAAAACGGGGCGGCCGGAGAGGTTGTAGATGCGAGGCATCCGGGTTTTTCGTTTCTGCGCAGTGGGGATGGGCGCAGGGCGGCGGTGGGCGTGTTCTTCGAGCGGCAGGGGCAGGGCGAGCAGCAGCTGGTCGCCGCGATAGACGCGTAGGGTGCCATCGAGCTGATGCGAGAGTTCGACGGTTTCGCGGGCATAGCCACGATGGCCAGGCAAGGGGGGCAGGGCGATGGAGTGGGCGCCTAAGGTGACGGTGTGGTCGGCGGCGACGACGCGCTGGTAGCGCAAGCTGAGGCAACGGGCCAGATCGAAGCGGCGCGG
>DATCCF010000251.1:0-13138 GCA_036511435.1 Terriglobales bacterium
TTCGCTCATAGACCTGCAGAAGCTTGCAGCGCAAATCATCCGAATATGGTCGTGGCATGGCTGGGCTTGCGGAGATCGCCATCTGCAGCCTACTGCCTCCCCTCACTTTCGGATATAGCTTCTAAGGAACTGCTCTAGCGCTGGGTAAACTGGGAAATGAGACCGAGTCCCGTAGGGACGGCACAGTTCTCACTAGCCACCCTGGATGGCGCCGGCAGTTGAACGGTCCCTGCCAAAGACTTCATGAGATGCCAATGCTAATTACTCTTGAAAATATTTTTCTAACTGTGGCCGGCCCTCTATCGTGGCGCGGACGCATGCGTGTAGCTTTCGTCATAATGATCCTCATCGCCCTGGCCACCCCGGCATTTCTCCCCGCTCAAGACACGTCGGCGGCGCAGGAAATGCAGGCTGGTATCCTCGCCTATCAATTTTCCAACTACCAGGGTGCGGCGGAGCACTTTCAGACCGCGCTCAAGCTGGACCCAGCCTCCATCGAGGCGCGGTTGGGCCTGGCGAATTCCTACGCCCAGCAATATATTCCCGGCGCTGAATCGGCAGCCAATACCGTGATGGCAGCCCAGGCGATCGGCGGGTTCAAGACCGTCCTCAAGGATGATCCCACCGATCAGCAACGCTACCGAAGTGTGGTCTCCATCGCTTCCTTGAGCTTCAACCTGAAGCGGTGGGATGACGCTCGCGAGTACTACATGAAAGCCATTGAACTTGATCCCGATGACATGCACAATTATTTTTCGATGGCCGTCATTGACTGGACCCTGGCCTATCCGCCGCGCGTCAAGATGCGGGACGAGATGCGCTTGAACGACAGCGAAATGATTAGTGACCCGGCGGCCTGTGCTTCCTTGCGGACGCACAGCCAGCATCACGTGGACGATGGGATTCAATCGCTGGAGAAAGCGCTTCAGCTTAAGCCCGGCGACGACGATGCCATGGCCTACATGAATCTGCTGTACCGCGAACGCGCCGAATATGAGTGCGACCAGCCCGACGCCCGCAAGGCGGACCTGAAAGCTGCCGACGAATGGGTGGACAAAGCCATGGCCGCCAAGAAAGCCAAGGCCGAGAAGACGGCCGAGCCTCCGCATTGAGCGCGGGTTCAGATTGGCCGGCACCCCAAAAGAAAGGCGCGCTCCAGGAGCGCGCCTCGCGACCGATGGAATTCGCCTTACGGGAATTCGCTTTACGGCAAGTGAATTAAGTCGTTGGCCAGGTGGTTGGCAATCGGGGTGCCGACCCCGGTCACGTAGTCATAACCATGTCCCGCCACGCAAACTCCTCCGCTGCTGCCGGTCGTGACGTCGTGGAAGTCGGCAGCGTAAGTCCCGGAAGGATAGATCGTCTGATACAGATCGGGTAAGAACTGCTGGATAGGACTCCCACCGCCAGCCACGCGGAGAGAGTTCTCAATCGCCATAAAGGCCGCCCAAACCGGTGAAGACAGGCTGGTTCCGCCGACCTTCACCCACTGGTAGCCGTCGTAGCTGTCGTACACCGGGACGCCGGTACTGGGGGCAGCATCGAGCGCAAGGTCGGGAATGCTGCGGAATCCGGTTTGCTGGACGCCCTGCTGCCAGGCCGGTTCAGGCTCGTAAAGGCTGATACCGCCGCCGCTGCCGCTCCAGGCGATCTCATTGCCGTAGATGTTGGCGAGCGGACTGGCAGGAGGAGCCGCAGTCAGCAGAACCAGAGTGGTCCCGCCCACGGCGACTACATAAGGCGACTCCGCGGGATAGTTGGTCAAACATCCACTGTCACCCGTAGAAGAAAAGAAGGTAACTCCCGGAACCTGAAAGTGAAAATCAAAGGCGTCCTCACCGCTAAATCCCCCGCCGTAACCCCAGCTCATACTGACCGTGTTGGATCCGGCCGCCACGGCTTGGTCCACCGCGGTGAACAGGCTGTCGTCGGGCTGCGAAGACTGTACCAGGACGATTTTCGCCAGCGGGGCCATGGCATGCGCCCACTCCACGTCCAACGCCTGCTCGAGGGCCCAATTCCCGCTGTGACCACTGCACAAGCTGGCCTGCGAGATCTTGGTGAAGCAGCCGTTTCCGGTAGTGCAAGCCGGAAGGTTGAACTGGGTTGAAAAAACGCCCAAGTCAGCTTCGATGTTCGGATAGTCGCAAGCGTCCACGATGCCGATGGTCATGCCTTGGCCCCGGTTCGGAATCGTATTGAATCCGTACGCTGCCTTCATTTGAAAAGGCGTGTAGCCTGATGGCTGGCTGGAATCGCTACGCGGTTCCATGATGCGGATTGGCGAGGTAAAGATATGGGTGCCCGTTCCGGACTGCTGAGCCACCATTGGCGCCGTCACCGCAAAAATCAACATTATGCCGAGCAACAACAAAAGGAACTTCTTCATTTGCATCTCCTCATTTCGCTGTTTCGTGCGAAGCACGTGATGGCCGGCGCAGGGGCCAGCCTTCGAGGTTAGAACCCGGGAACGTCAGACAACTGCTGTGCAGGCTTCTTCGGCAGGTCGCTCCCTGCCGGACGATGTCCACCCGTTCAAAAGGCTTCTGCTTCGCCTTCTGAGGGCAGTCGCCGGTATTCCCAACGGCGTAGGTCTCGATAGTAGGGAAGGTAGATCGGCTGCTATCGTCTCCATTATCCGTCCGCTCTCCAGCGGGCGCACAAAAAAACTTTGGCGGAGTTCCAAAATGAGACGGCTGCGTACGCCACCCTAAAAAGCGCGGCAAGACCTGGCATACGGATTTCATGGTTGATGGGCAGCCGAAAATCCGTGCTTCAAGGTTTCCTGTGGAGCTACCGCGTGCAACTGGGGCTCAGCACCTCCAACTCGGTGACCTCCAGAGTGAAGGTTTGATTACCCTCTGGCTTCTGGCCCTGCTCGCTTTTCCCTTCTTGCATCTTCGACCCGGTTGACGGATGCCCGGAGACGCTCACCGTGTGAAACACTTGCTTTGCCAGGTCCACCTTCTTGCTGGTGAGCTCCCACGTCCGGCCATCCTGGTCGGCGACGTAATAGCCTCCCGACGTGCCGCTCTTCTTCAGGCATCCGGTCACGTTCACCAGCAGAGGCGTGGTGACCGTTCTCTGCTGGTTGGTCTGACTGTGCTGCGGGTTGTCCTGCGCGAACAGTAGCACCACGCACAAACTCAGCAAACCTAGGCTGGCCCAAGCTGACTCATATCGGATTCGATGTGACCACATGACTGCTACTCCTACGAATCAATGATAGAGCAAGCGGCCGGTTTGCCTTCCTAGGCAGTCTGAGGTTCGGCCCGGTGTCCCTGGTTCGCCCCTCTGTTGGGCTAACCTGGGATCACTGCGCTCGGCACCATAAAAGGCATAGGTTAGAGATCGAATCGAAGTGGACGGCCAGAGATCGTGAGTTGAAAATGTTCGGCGGAGCGGCCCGAACCTTCCTCTGCCCAGGTTAGCGTCCAAAAGACGGACGCAAACCTGGGGCACCAGGCAGCATAACGCCGTTCAGTCAAAGCAACCCGAGGTGGGAACCGTAATCGCTAGCCGGTTGGAATCGTTTGCAGCTAACTGGCATCGTAGCCCTATAATTAGCGTGTGCTAACCGACGAAGACAAGCATTGGATTAGAGAACAACTTGAGAAGGTCGAGACCACTCTGCTGACCGAGTTTCACAAGTGGGCTTCGCCTGTCGAATTGCGTCAGCGGAGCCACGCAGCAGCTCTGCGGGCGCTGGACGCGGAAGTTGAGCCTCTGTCAGACCGGCTCAAGAATTTGTAAGGCCGCTGATCTGTCCCTCGCACCAGTGGCCTGATGATCCAGGTTCGCCCCTCTGTTGGGCTAACCTGGGATCACTGCACTCGGCATTTTGAAGGGTGTAGGTTTTATTCATGCCACGGGGTCTGGTGGAGATCGAATCGGAGTGGACGGCCAGAGTTCGTGAATTGAAAATGTTCGGCGGGTCGGCCCGAACCTTCCTCAGCCCAGGTTAACGTCCAAAAGACGGACGCGAACCTGGGGCACCAGGCTGCGGTTTGCAGAGAAAGGCTCTACCAGAATCATGGATGACCCTCCCCGTCTCGACGAAAGCCAGATCGCTCAGTTTGATTTTGTCGGAGATGAGCGATTCAGAAACTCACTGATCTCGGATTACAGAGAGATTCTGCGCTCGATGGACTCCGGTTCTTGGAAGGCAGTTCATGTTCTCGCCGGCAGCGTCGTCGAGGCTATTCTGGTGGACTATTTGGTGACCACGGACTATCAGAAAGACCATCCGGGCAAGGATGTGCTCAAGATGGAACTTGCCGAAGTCATTGACATTTGCAAAGGGAAAAAGGTTCTCTCACAGAGAGCTGCCGATCTGTCGAGCGTGATTCGCGGCTACCGCAATCTGATCCACCCCGGCAGAGTGATCCGATTGAATGAAAAACTCGGTTCCAAATCCGCGACAATAGCGAAAACACTCGTTGACATTGTTGTGGAAGAGATTTCACAAGACAAAGAAAACACATACGGGTTTACGGCAGAACAGATCGCCAACAAGATCAGCAAGGACTCATCTGCGATGACCGTACTGGCCCACTTTCTCAAAGACACTAAGGAGTATGAGCGTGAGCGGCTACTGACCAGCGTCATACCAGAACGCTATTTCAGCTGGTCCCCAGAGTGGGAGGCGGAAGCCTCTGGCGAGCTTGACAAATTAGCATCATGTTTTCGACAAACATTCGATACTCTTCCAAACGACAGGAAAGCAGTCGTTGCAAAGCAGTTCGTCAAAGTACTCCGCGAAGAGGCTGGAGAAAAAGTCTCTATTTACGAGACCGCGTTTTTTAGAGCGAGCGATTTGCAGTATCTAAGTTCGAGTGATGCCAGTCTCGCCAAGCAGCATCTTTTGTCACGTCTTGATAAGGAGCAGACAGCGGCGGTCATTGGGGCGCTAGACGGTATCGGAGAATTTCTCAATGAGGCTGAAATCAAGAAAGTGACGGGTGCTCTGCTCAAGGGTGCGGTTTACGGAAAAGGGGAGGCAGCGAAAAATGCAGCCGAAGCAGCCTTGTGGGAGCTAGGGTTCGTGGTTTCGGAAGAGCTTCGAGTAATAGTGCGTGAGCGAGTTGACGAATGGGCTGCAAATCTGACAGAGAGAGGCTTGGAAGACCAAGCCGCTACTGTCAAGAGAATACGGGAGTTTCTGGACATTCCATTTTGACTGCGTCGGAGCTTTTCCTGGACATGCTCGGGTGCTCCATCCAGCCTGGTTTTGCTTGTTCTACAAGTCCGGATCGGGCTCGTCGTTCTGCTTTGCCATGGACATGTTCTGCAACTGGGTACGCCAGTCGGTCTCCTGCACAAAGTCCCGCGAATCGCGCCAGCCGGCCCGCACCTTAACGAAGAGTTCGAGAAAAACTTTGGTGTTGAGCAGTCCCTGGATTTGCAAGCGCGCGGCTGTCCCGATTTTCTTGAGCGTTGAACCCTGCTTGCCGATCAGGATCGCCTTCTGACCTTCACGCTCGCAGTAAATGGTGGCTGCGATGCGCGTCAGTCTAGCGCCCTCTTCGTACTGGTCGATCAGCACCGTCGTCGCATAGGGCACTTCCTGCTCGGTTGCTAACAGCACCTGCTCGCGAATCAACTCCGCCACCAGAAATCGCTCCGGCTGATCGGTGATCTGGTCTTTGGGAAAATATCGCGGTCCCTCAGGAAGCGCCTTCATCACCGAAGCCAGCAATGCGTCGAGGCCTTCGCGCTTCATCGCTGAAATCGGTATCACCTCGGCGAAGTCGTGGCGTTCTTTATATTCCGCGATAAGCGGTAGCAGCCGTTGTTTGTCGAGTACATCGATCTTGTTCAGCAGCAGGAAGCAGGGCTGGCCGCTCTTCTTCACGATGTCGAGCACGAATTTGTCGCCCGTGCCGAACTTGGCGGTCGCATCCGCGATCAGCAGCAGCAGGTCGCAGCCTTCCAGCGCGTCATACACTTCCTTCATCATGCGCCGGTTCAGCGAGTTGATTGGCTTGTGAACGCCGGGAGTGTCAACCAGAACGATTTGTCCAGCCGGGCGTGGGTGCCCCCCTGCACCTTCTTTTCCTTGGGCGGGTTTCTTGCCCTTGCGCTCGACGTTGATGATTCCCTGAATGCGATTGCGGGTGGTTTGCGGCTTGCGGGTAACAATAGCGAGTTTCTCGCCAACCAGCGCATTTAGCAGGGTGGATTTCCCTGCGTTGGGACGCCCGATGATGGAGACGAATCCGGATCGAAATGCCATGTTAGCTTTGGACCTGCTTGGAGGCAGGGCTCGTCTGCAGACTAACACGCACTCGATCCACACGGCGGTCGGTGGATTCCAGCACTTCGAAGCGCAATCCGTTCTCCTCGAAAACTTCACCCGCCTTGGGGATGTGTCCCGCGAGTTCGCTCACCAGTCCGGCAATTGTAGTTGCCTCTTTTTCATCGGGCCGCACGCCCAGCAATTTTTCCAGCAGGTCTACATCGGTGTTTCCATTCAAAATATACGAGGACTCGCTCTCTTTCACGACGTCAGCCTTCTCGTGCTCGTCGCGGATCTCGCCGACGATCTCCTCCACCAGGTCCTCGATGGTGACCAGCCCGGCGACTCCGCCGTACTCGTCGATGACGATAGCCATGCGAATATTGTCGCGCTGCATCGCGCGCAGCAGTTCGCTGCCCAGCTTGGTTTCAGGCACGAAGTACACATCGGGCTTCATCAAGTCGCGCACCGTTTTCGTGCGCGCGTCCGTATCCAGGACCTGCAAGAGGTCCTTCGCATACACGATGCCTTTGATGTGGTCGATATCGCTTTCGTAAACCGGTATGCGCGAATAGGGATACTTCTTTATCAGCTCGGTGAATTTCTCGATGGTCGTGCCGATCGCGACCGCGACGATGTCGGGCCGGGGCGTCATCACTTCCCGTACCGTCTTGTCGCCAAATTCGACGACGGACTGGATAAGATCGCGGTCACTCTCCTCCAGAATGCCCTCTTCCTGACCGGCTTCGATCAACGCGTCCACGGCCTCCGACGGATGCTCGGGCTGCTGTCCCGGATGCTCTTTGGAGAGCGATGCGACCGACAAAGCGAAGCCGAGAATCAAAGTCACCGGCGCGGCAACATAGATTAGCGTCCGTAAGAGGAAAACCCAGCGCACCAGCCACTCGCCCCTGGTACGCACGAAAAACAGATACGGCAGCAACCGGTTGAAGATGACGATGATGAAGATGAGACTCACCGCCGCCTGCACCAGGTCCAGAACCACCCAGCGCTTGTCCATGAACAGCACGTAGCCGATGAGGACGCCAATGCTGGCCATGCACATCTGGGTCAGCACGGCCATCGAGAGCGCGGCCCGGTCGCGGCTTACATGCAGCCTGGGCTCCACGTGATGCTCATAGGCGTCAATGTTCTCCTGGAACTCCCGCCCTAAGAAGCGTCCCATCTCGGTGTAGAGCCGGTCGACATAGGATACCAGCGTTAGCAACGCCATCAAGACCAGCAGAAGGATCGATAACGGAAGGCTCATCTGCGGACTCCTCCGCCACTACGGGAGGCGGCAGACTTGCGGGATGGCTTTCGGCCAGCGGGGCGCTTGGGGACGCTGGCGTGGGCGCGCTCGATCAGTCCGACCGGCAAGCCCAGTTCGCGGCGCAAGGTGGTTTCGCGAGTTCGCATCTCGCCATCGTCGGTTTCGTGGTCGTAACCGGCGAGATGCAGTAATCCGTGCAGGATGAGGACCTTCACTTCTGCTTCGGTGGAGTGGCCGAGTTCAGCGGCATTGGCCGCGGCAATCTCGCCTGAGATGGCAATGTCCCCGGCGAGCTTGGGCGTTTCCGACGGGAAAGATAGAACATCGGTGGACTGGTTCTTCTTGCGAAAGCGGCGATTCAATTCCTGCAATTCACGGTTTGAGGCGACGCGAATGTTGACTTCACCGCGCAATCCAACCGCTCGCTGAGCTTTCGCGGCAAACCGGCTGAGCGCCCGGGCGCTGGTCCCTTCGGTTTCGTGCTCCAGAATGATCACTTCCGTTTCAAGTACAGCGTGGAAGCCTAACGCTGTCGGTTCATCAACTCGATCACCTTGCCCGTCAGCATTTGAATGTCGCTGTGGTTCTGGTTCCGCAGTTGGATCAGATTCACATTGAGATCATCCATTCTCTTGCTCAACGACTCGTGAGCGCGCAACAGCCCGCCGAATTGGCTGTAGGCGATCAGAATTCCGACCAGCGCCGTCGCGGTGGGGAAGGCTGCCACGAGGATGAGCTGGAGGGTTGACACCGCAGTGGATGTTGCCTGCATCTTAGCCTTCTCCTGCCGCTAGTAAACGGGGAGGGCCACCAAACCCTCCCCTGTCATGATAGCAAGAATTTACTCGGCGATGCGATCTTGTGGCGGCGGAGGGGCTTCGGCCGAAGGTATCTCGGCCAACGGTGTCTCCCGCTCGATGCTGGTCGTAGGCACCCGTCCATCGCTGCTGCGCGCGGTGGCGAAGCCATTGCCGTTCTTGATTTCCAGCGACAGCGACAACTGTTCGTTGCGGCCTTTGTAATCGTCGTACGCCCGGATGATTCGCTGTACCAGGTGATGGCGGACCACGTCTCCCTCATCGAAGTAGCAGAACCGGATGCCTTCCACGTTGTGCAGGATCTCGATCGCCTCCACCATCCCGCTGCGGCTGGCGTTTGGTAGATCGATCTGGGTGATGTCACCGGTGATGACCGCCTTGGAGTTGAAGCCCAGGCGGGTCACGAACATCTTCATCTGCTCCGACGTGGTGTTCTGCGCTTCATCGAGAATGACAAACGCATCGTTCAACGTGCGTCCACGCATAAACGCGATGGGTGCGATCTCAATGATGTTCTTCTCCAGGTAGCGATCCACCTTGTCGGGTTCGAGCATGTCGTACAACGCGTCGTACAACGGACGCAGGTACGGGTCGACTTTTTCCTGCAACGTTCCAGGCAGGAAGCCCAGGCGCTCGCCGGCTTCCACGGCAGGCCGGGCCAGCACGATGCGATCCACGCGCTTCGACATCAGCGCCGCGATTCCCATCGCAACCGCGAGGTAAGTTTTCCCGGTTCCCGCGGGACCGACGCCGAACACCATGTCACTGTTTTCGATCGCTTCGATATAGCGCCGCTGGTTGATGCTCTTGGGCTGAACACTGCGCTTGCCAAACGACCGCTGTTTGCCGGCCTCCGCGAGCCCACGCAAGGTGGCTGTGGGATCGGAGGTCAAGACACGAATCATGGCGCCCAGATCGCCGTTCACGAAAGTGAAACCATTCCGGAGTAGTTGCTGGTAGTCGGCAAACACCTGTTGCGCGCGACCCACGTCGCTGGCCGCTCCCTCAATCTCGATGGAATCGGGCCGCATGGCGATGGAGACATTCAAACCATCTTCCAGCAGGCGCAAGTTTTCGTCACGGGTGCCAAACAAGGTTTCGATATTCGGGCTTATTTCGATGTTCTTTTTCATCTAGAGTCGGAAGTCAGCCTCCATGTGTATCGGGAGTCCCAACGCGCGCCCCGCCGTGGCGGGCGGATTGGAGTGGTTGAAGTTCTGGGGTTCCGAAAGCGGGGTGAACCGGTGGCAGACCAACCCCTTCGGTCTGACGTTCGGATGCATGGCAAGGTTGTGCGGTGATACGGATCGCGGCCGGAAGATCGCCCACGGGAAAAACAACTCTCATTGGCCGCTAGCCTATCCCCGAATCGGGACAGAGTCAAATCAATAAAACGCAACTGGATGACAATCTGAATTCGCTCCTTTAACCCGCCCAATCAGCACCCGGTTATTTAGATGGCGACAGGAAGAAAAAGGAGCACCCCGGCTGGCGCCTAGTATCATTGACTGAGCATTTGTGCAGACGTACAGTTTGGGCGTATTTCGCTCCAGCTTTGCTGTGTTTCGCAATATGACGATCACTGTTCAAGCAGAATTCAGGCTATTCGGCACTCTCAAACGAGAGGGGAAATGGTACGTCGCTCATTGCCCACCGCTTGACATCACCACCCAGGGCAGGACCGAAGAAGAAGCTAAGAAAAACCTGATCGAGGCGTCTGAATTGTTCGTAGTCAGTTGCTTTGAGAGAGGGACCTTCGAGCAGGCCCTTCGCGAGCTAGGATGGCACGTCGTGACTGGCGGTGCGGTTGCGAAGGTCGGAGATAGGCCTCCTTCCATGCCTGCCGGTTCGTTTGCATTCCCCATTCCCGTTCCGTTTGGCTTTGAAAGTCCCGCAGGATGCCACGCCTAGCCCCCGTTTCGTGGGAAAAGCTGGTCTGCGTTTTTGAACAACTCGGATAGCACCGCGCCGGACAAAGGGGCAGTCACATAAAACTGGAGAAGCCGGGTTCTGCAAGGCCGTTGATCATACCCAGGTATGACGAAGTTGGACTCGACATCATCAATAACCTGATGCGAACAGCGGGGATTAAGCGCGAGGCATTCTTCGCACTGCTGCAAAACTGCCGCTGATGGGACCGTCAGTGGAAAACGACTCGACTCGCCACGGTTTGCTCTGTCAGGCCATCGTCCGGTAGAATCAACTATCCGGCTCACGTCGAGATTTTCTAGCAAGGATTACAGCAAAGTATGGCAGACCATTTTTCGGCGCTTAAACGTGTGCGTCAAACCGAGACCAAAACTACGCGCAATCGCGCCAACAAGTCGCGTCTGCGCAGCGCATTGCGTTCCCTGCGCGAGGCCATTGCCAAAGGCGAGAAGGAAGCCGCCCAGACCGCTTACCGCGAAACGGTTTCCGTCGTGGATAAGGGCGTGCAGAAGGGCATTCTGCACAAGAACACCGCCAGCCGCTACAAGTCCCGCCTCAGCAAAAGGGTAAAGGCCGTGGGCGCGGCGAAGTAGCTCAATTTCAGCCAAGATCAAAGGCGGGCCAGAAGCCCGCCCTTATTTTCCTGCCGCTTCGCTCTTCCTGGTATCACACCTCACCTAATTCGGCGAGAACTTCTCTGTAGAGTTCGGGCCCAATCCAGAATTTTGCATTCTGAATCAGCTCGTCCAGTACCGGCTTAATCGATTCAATCAGTCCAGCCCGCTTTGCATCGGCCAACACGCCGAGCAAACCGGTGATCCGCAGCCCCAGCGCCATGGCTATGCGTCGCCCGCGTCTTTCATCCACAAGCAACAGTTCCGCGTGACGTTCCACTGCGAGCACGATTGCCTCAGCCTCACCAGCGTCCAGGTCGTCGCGAAGCTCTCGCACACGATCCTGGTCTTTTGGAGTTTCGACAATTATCCAAGAGACGGAGGCCATGTCGATCCCAGGTAAAGCAGCGTTCCTGGAAACGGCCAGTTCTCCAAACACGGCCGGTGGAATGAGCACTTGCTTGTAGAGAGAGGCCAGAAGCTCTAAGCGTCCAATCCGCGCGAGATTCAGGATTGGCGAGGTATCGGAGACGACGATCAAAGCCTGCCCATCTGACGGAGAGTGCGAAGGTCATCGTGGAATTCTTCGATCCCGTAATGGATCGGGATTTGGCGCTCCGCCAACAGCGCCTGGAACGCGAGCTGACCGATTTCCGCCAGACGACTAGCCTGCGCAAGCGTTAGCCGCTCCTGCTGGAATAGCGTCAACGCAAGTTCTCGCCTTAACTCGGGCTCGGTAAGGTGCGCCGCCGTAAGCACTTCGTCTGGAATGGTGACTGGCATCGTGATCTGTCTGATTATACCGCTCTCGGCGGCCCGTTACAGCCCGGGTTGGCCGCAGGAATCGAAGGCGAGGAGCGCGACTGCTCGCTTTGAACCACAGAGACCCAAGAGACACAGAGTTTTTGAATTCGAGCATTTCTCTGTGCCTCTGTGTCTCTGTGGTGAACAATTACTTCCCTGCCGCCTCGCTCTGCGGCTTCCAGCGCAGGATCGGCTTGCGCGCCGCCATGGTCTCATCCAGGCGCGAGATACGGGTGTTGTGCGGCGCTTCGGCGACAATCTCCGGATGCTGCTCGACTTCCTCGGCGATGTCCTTCATCGCCTCAATGAAAAGGTCGAGCGATTCTTTCGACTCGCTCTCCGTTGGCTCGATCATCAGCGCTCCGTGTACGACGAGCGGAAAGCTCACCGTGTAGGGATGGAATCCGTAATCGATCAGACGCTTGGCGATGTCTCCGGTCTTAATGCCCTTGCGCGCCTGTAGGCGGTCGCTGAACACCACCTCATGCATGGTAGGTGTCTTGTAAGGCAGATCGTAAACGCCTTCCAGCTTCTTGCGGATGTAGTTCGCGTTCAGCACCGCGTCTTCGGTGGTCTGCCGCAGTCCGTCGGGCCCATTGGCCATGATGTACGCCAGCGCGCGCACATGCATTCCGAAGTTGCCGTAGAACATACGCACCCGGCCGATGGACTGCGGACGGTTGTAGTCGAAGCCCAACGTGCCATCCGGCTTGGTGACCACCACCGGAGTGGGCAAGAACGGTTCGAGAATCTTCTTACAGGCCACCGGCCCTGAACCCGGGCCGCCTCCGCCGTGGGGCGTGGAAAACGTCTTGTGCAGGTTCAGGTGCATGACGTCCGCGCCAAAGTCGCCGGGACGGACCTTGCCGACCAGCGCGTTCATGTTGGCGCCATCCATATAGAGCAACGCTCCCTTGGCGTGCAGCACTTCGGCAATCTTGTGGATCTCCTGCTCGAACACTCCCAGGGTATTCGGGTTGGTCAGCATCAGCGCAGCCACATCTTGGTTGACCTGCGCCTCCAGCGATGCAATATCGACCATGCCTGCGGCGTTCGACTTCAGGTTCTCCACCGCGTACCCGCAGATCGCCGCAGTCGCGGGATTGGTGCCGTGCGCCGAATCTGGAATAAGCACCTTCTTGCGCGGGTTGCCCTGCGACTCCAGATACGCGCGCACCAGCAGAATGCCGGTAAGTTCACCGTGCGCGCCGGCGGCGGGCTGCAAAGTGATCGCATCCATGCCGGTGATTTCGATAAGCTGCTCACTCAGCATCTTCAGGATGCGCAGCGCGCCCTGCGAAATGCGCTCCGGCTGATAGGGATGCGCCTCCGCTAATCCGGTCAACCGCGCCACCGCCTCGTTCACGCGTGGGTTGTACTTCATGGTGCACGATCCCAGCGGATACATGCCGTGGTCCACGGCATAGTTCCACGTGGAAATACGCGTGTAGTGGCGGATGAT
>DATCCF010000252.1:0-24474 GCA_036511435.1 Terriglobales bacterium
CTTCACAATGCTGAAAGGAAACTTATATGAAACGTTTCCTTGCAGTAGGCTTTGCAGTTCTCGCCTTAGCGCTCTCGGTTATCGTTCTTGACGCTCCAGCCAAGTTCTCTCGGCCGATTTTCAGTATTCCAAATACTGTCACCCATTTTCTTACTAAGCTTAAGACCTCATTCTTTGAGGCTTACGATCCGGCTCAATCTCCGGATGTGAGTTTGGTTGGTGTGTCGAACCATCACGCAACAAGCAGCAGTACACATACTCTGCCAACATCGGGAGCGGCTGTAACGCAAGCCGTAGCAGATCCGGAAGCACTTGGGGCGATGACATCAGCAGCCGATTTGGCTCAACTTCAAACACTGGTCAACCAAACATTCCAGTCATACATTGCCACGGGGAAGCTTATTGGTCCGCAAGGATCACAGGGCCCCCAAGGGATTCAAGGCCCACAAGGACCTCCAGGTTCGGCGGGATCGATTCAGACGTTTGGTTCTGGTGGAAATAGCAACGACACCTCCGGCACAATCCTGGGGGTGACCGAACTGTCCGCACGAGATTTGACAGTATCAAATAACACAGCCCTGAACAATCTCACAGTCAGCGGATCGTTTAATGCCTCATCCCTAAACCTTACAAATGCACTAACCGTTTCGAACGGCGGCACAGGAGATTCAACCCTTGCAGCAGATGGCATTCTTTATGGCAATGGCACTTCAGGAATTGGGGTTACTACGGCAGGTAATCTTGGAGACTGTCTGCAATCCAACGGAGCAGGAAACGCTCCAACATTCGGCTCTTGTACCGCAGGCGGAGCAAGATGGGATCAGCTGCTTAACCCAAATACAAACCTTGCTTTATTCATGACTGCCAACACAACAACCTTAACTTACGGCAACGCCACAGGAGTAGGAACAAATCTCTTTAATCTAACAGACACTGCTTCAAATACAGGAACCGGATATCTGCTTAATCTGAGTACAGCAGCATCCTCAACACTTAATCCTCTGCAAGTCGTCGCAGCAGGGAGAACAGCATTGACTGTTGATGCAGGTGGAAATGTAGGGATTGGCACGAATAGTCCGGTGTCGGTTCTCGAGGTAAATCAGTCGTCAGCAGCCAAGAACTCTGTGATGATTTTATCTACTACAGGTCCTATAATCGCCCCTCGGTTAGTATTTAATAGGTATTCATCTGGTCAACCAGCAGATAACAACATGTGGGACTTCATTTTCGGGAATATCTCTTTTGCGGGGAGAGTGGTTAATGATTCAGACACAGTCGCTTCCTCATGGATAAGTGCTACGAGAACCGGATTGAAAGTTAATGACGTGACATTCTTTGGGGGAAATGTGCGTATTGGAACAGCTGTTTTCGCAACTGCTAACTTGGAAGTAAATGGCTCACAACCAGCCTCAAGTGACGGAGCAAATGGGGCGAATATAGGCAATACATTAATCATAGACAAAGTTACTGGTGGTGATACTTCTGTAGTCTCAACTGGGGCAGGGGGTAATGGTAGCGCAATAAGTGTAAGTAGTGGGAACGGCGGTCAGGCATTGTCTGCGGGGACGGCTTCAACTGGAGGAGGTGCGGGAACGATTACATTACAAGGCGGTACTGGTGGGGCGGCAGCTGTTGCCGGGACAGGAAACAATACTGGTGGTACCGGTGGCCCGTTCACTTGGACGGCCGGTACGGGTGGTGCGGCAACAGGTGCTACTTCCGGAAATAATACTGGTGGCAATGGAGGTGCTGTTTCATTACAAGGCGGTACTGGAGGTGCAGCCAACGCCGGAACTGGAAACTTAGTAGGTGGCACCGGTGGCTCGGTTACAATTAGTGGTGGTACTGGTGGCGTGGGTTTAACTAGTGGAGGTAACGGTGGATTAACAACTATCCAAGGTGGTACGGCTGCGGCTATGGCAGGTGCTGCAGGCGGTGGCGTGACCTTAACAGGTAAAGCAGGCTCGTCGACTGGTGCTGGTGGTGCCGGTGGCACGTTAACTCTAACCGCTGGAGCAGCGGGTGGTAACAATTCTGTAAATCGTGCCGGTGGAGCAATAAGTCTAACTGTCGGGGCTTCTAAGGGTCCTAGCCAAGCGGGTGGTGCAGTGTCGTTCACTGCTGGAGCCGCTGACCAGAATACAGCAACGGGAACACAGTCTGGTCCTATTGGCGGTGGGTCGACTTTAACTTTAGGTGCTGGTGGTACAGCACCCAGCGCTGATGTTGCTTCAACTGGTGGTAAAGCTGGTACCTATACAATAACTGGCGGTACAGGCGGCGCAGCCGCCGTTGCCGGAACAGGTACAAACAATGGTGGCGTGGGTAGTGCATTTACTTGGACCGCTGGTACTGGTGGTGCAGCAACAGGTGCCACATCTGGAATAAACACTGGTGGAGCCGGTGGTGCAATTGCTTTGCAAGCGGGTACTGGCGGTACTGCAACTACAGGCAGTGGAACTTTGCAAGGTGGTGGCGGTGGTATCGTTTCGATAATTGGAGGAAGCGGTGCGGCATCAAATGGTGCCGGTGGAAATGTATATGTTGTTGGTGGGGTTGAGGTGGCACTAAGGTGGCACTTTTGTAGTATAAAACGGTTACCCTAGTACTCAGCGGATAACACTTTAGGGAGTCCGTTCACGCCACTGCTAAACTCCTCATATGCTCGCCAGCTACGCTGTTCACGTTGAGGATTCGCGTGGACGCCGCTATCCCGAGCCGCCGCACCCGTATCGCAATCCTTTTCAGCGGGACCGTGATCGCGTGATCCATGCGCGCGCCTTCCGCCGGCTGGAAAACAAGACGCAGGTCTTCACCCGCCGCTACTCTGACCATTTTCGTACGCGCCTGACGCATACCATGGAGGTCGCGCAAATCTCGCGCACCATCGCCGCGGCGCTCAACCTGAATGTTGATCTCGTCGAAGCGCTGGCGTTGGTCCACGATATCGGCCATCCTCCATTTGGACACGCCGGCGAGCGAACGCTGGACCTCTTGATGCGCCGCCATGGCGAGTTCTTCGATCACAACTTGCAGGCGCTGCGCACCGTGGAAGATTTGGAACTGAGGTACGCCAATTTCCCTGGCTTGAATCTGACGTTCGAAGTTCGCGAAGGCATCGTCAAGCACTCCCATGATTACAGCGAAGCCGAACATCCTGAGCTGGCTGAATACCTGCTCCACGAACGGCCGCCGCTGGAAGCGCAACTGATCGACCTCACTGACGAAATCGCCTACAGCACCGCCGACCTTGACGATGGTTACGAGGCCAGGCTGCTGCGCCTTCCACAGATTCGCCAACGGGTCCCGGTCTTTGAGCGCTACTACGTTGAGGCGGAAGCCAGGTATCCGAAAGCTCCCGACAAGCTGAAATTCAATGAAGCCTTGAAGCGGGTTCTCAATCGCTTTGTGACCGATCTGATCGAGAACACGCGGCGGCGCGTGCAGCAGGCGGGTGTGAGTAGTCTTGATGAACTGCGCAACTATCCCGAGCGGTTGGCGTCATTCAGTCCGGAAGTGGAAGCAGAGCGTCGCCAGGCCAAGAGCTTCCTATACGAAGCCCTCTACAACAGCAAGGTTCTTGACCCGGAGAAACGCCAGGCCGAGAAGGTGGTCACCGAGGTGTTCGACTATCTGGTCGCGCATCCCGAAGCGCTCCCCAGCAGCTATCGCGAGCGGTGCGAAAGCGAAAAGCCGGTGAGGGTGGTGTGCGATTACATCGCCGGCATGACCGACCACTACGCCGAAGATTTGCGCAAGAAGCTCTTGACGGATAAAAAAACGGATCCTAAATAATCATTCGAAGTGCACGAATGTTAAGCTGTCTAGTCATAACAGGCAGCTACTGGTGCGGTGGCATTGCGTCTTCCGCGCACTACATCACGATTGGATGCTCGATGCGAAGATTCCAGATGCGACCATGGTTTTCCGTGATTGGCAATATGGCTGGCTCAGTTTGTCTCCTGCTAGTGTGTTTCGGAACCCCGGTGTCTGCTTACCCTCAACCAGTCTCACCGACCCAATCTCGCGCCAAACAAAATGCTCCCTACTACGTCAGGTCTAGTGGGAAACCACGAGTATTAGTGTTTGTGCATGGAATTTTTGGAAGCCCAACCGACACTTGGACGTGCGTGACTGGGGTTTCATGGCCGAAACTCCTTGCAAAGGACGATGCCTTCAAGGATTCTGACATCTATGTAGCCGGATACGAAACCCCTTACACTGGCAACCGCATGTCCATTGATGAGGTGGTTGCGAATCTTAACAGCCGAATGGAAAACGATCACGTCTTTTCGGCTCATCGCGAAGTCGTTTTCGTTGCTCACAGCATGGGTGGACTTGTCGTAGAACGGTTGCTCCTTACGCACCGTGATTACGCTAAGCAAGTTCCTTTCATTTACTTTTTTTCCACTCCTCAAACCGGGGTACAGATCGTTGCCCTCGGTCGTCTGTTTAGCGCGGACCCTTTGTTAAAAGAGATGATGCCAGGAGAGGACAATGACTACCTTCTTAATCTCGACAGCGAGTGGCGGGCTGCCGGGTTCAATACCATTCATCGCTACTGCGCCTACGAGAAAAAACCACTCAAAGGTGTACTCGTTGTAGACCGGCTGAGCGGCACCCGGAATTGCGAGAAAACTGTCCCCATTAACGAAGATCACACTTCGATCGTGAAGCCATGCACCATGAGTGACGATTCTTATATCGCGCTGCGTAATGCATGGGTGGCGAACCCTCTGCGCACACACCCCGGAAAAAAAGCAGCGTCAACTTCCAGAACACAGGTGCAGAACAAACTGCGTGATGGGCAGAATGATGCTTCTCGTAATATTTCAATTACGTATTCGATTCCGAGTGGGTACAAAACTGACCCGCTGAAAGCTAGATTTACGATTGTAAATGGTAGTGATCAAGACCTAACTTCTAAGCATATGTTGGCATGTTATGGGCGGTTCATTGCGTCTAAGACCGGTCTTATCATAACCGATATGGTATCCGCTCAGACTAAAAATCACGGATGGACTGTCACGTCTGGAGGCCCCATTCCAGTGGCTCTCGGAGGCTCAGGACCACGCGACATCGAAGAATCTTGGCCCATTGGGGCTCATAAAGATGCCAGCACCGAATCGTGCCTTGCCTCATTGAGCATCGGATCATTCACGTGTGCGGACGTAGTTGTAACGTTTTACTATTTCTTGCGTACCCAACCAACGATCCGACAGGAAATTAACAGGCGCCTTATAACCTACGAGACGGGAGATGGAGGATTTGAGTGGTATCCGATCCCACTTCTGGAGACAGATAGTCCATGCGTGCCCGCCGCCATGCAGCGGTGAGCCTGATGCCCGTGATGCCCCTTCCCTTGACACAATATAGTAAAATCACTATATCGATGATTTGCCAATGATCGATGAAGCGTCTTTGAAGCCGGTGATCTGGATCGGATCGAGCCGCAAAGACTTGCGCGAGTTTCCCGGACCTGTACAGGATCACATGGGCTATGCCCTGTTTGTCGCACAGCGCGGCGGCAAGCATCGCGATTCGAAGCCGCTGAGTGGCTTTGGCGGGGCAGGGGTGGTAGAAATCGTCGAGGACTATCGCGGCGATGCGTTCCGCGCGGTATACACCTTGCAATATGCTGGGACGGTGTATGTCCTTCACGCTTTCCAGAAGAAATCGAAGACCGGACGGGAGACACCGCGGCGGGACATGGAGTTGATTAGGCAACGACTGCGCGAGGCCGAACAGCTTGCAAAGGAGATGAAGCCATGAGCAACAAGAAGGGACACGAAACCGGAAGCCGCAATGTGTTCAAGGATATTGGTGTCCCGGATGCGGAAGAGCATTTGGTCAAGGCGCAGCTTGTATTCAAGATCGACACGATCATGAAAGCTCGTGGCCTGAAACAGGTCGAGGCCGCCGATTTATTCGGAGTCCGCCAGCCCGATGTATCCAAGATGCTGCACGGTGAGTTCCGGCAGTTTTCCGTTGAGCGCCTTCTGCGATTCCTTGTGGCGCTCGATCAGGATGTGCAGATCGTGGTAAGGCCGCACAGTGACCGGAGAAACGCTCCAGCCCTGCAAGTCTTCTGAAAGACCCCTGTGCGAATGGCGCCCCGCCGAAACAACTCACAGCCACAGCGATTGTGGAAATACGCTAAATTTAGTTCTCTCTTCGACCCTACCCAGAGCTAAAGCGCTGGGCTAAACTCTTTCGCCCCAATTGGGGCTATTTTTGTGTGCTTCCTTCGAGGTCGCGACACCGGACAAGTTATCAGTCGCCCACGGCCAGCGCAGGCGCGATGTCTTCCACCCCCACGACGTTGGTCGGATACTTGCCGGTGTAGCAGGCGGTGCAGAAGACATGCTCGTCGCCGTCACCGGCAGCCTTGCGCAGGCCCTCCAGCGAAAGATACGCCAGGGAATCGGCGCCAATATATTCGCGAATTTCGTCCACTGACTTGTTGGCCGCGATCAACTGGTTCTTGGAAGGAGTGTCCACTCCGTAGTAACACGGTGAGATGGTCGGCGGGCAGGAGACGCGCATGTGTACTTCTTTCGCGCCCGACTCGCGGACCATGCGAACGATCTTGCGGCTGGTGGTTCCGCGGACAATGGAGTCGTCGATCAGTACGACCCGTTTGCCTTTGAGCACATTGCGCACCGGATTCAGCTTGAGCTTCACGCCAAAGTCGCGCACGCGCTGTTCGGGCTCGATGAAGGTGCGGCCGACGTAGTGGTTGCGGATCAATCCGAACTGGATCGGAATACCGCTCTGGTAGGAGAAGCCGAGGGCGGCGGTTACGCCGGAATCGGGCACCGGGACTACAATATCGGCGTCCACGGGCGATTCCAGCGCGAGCTGACGGCCCATGGCATCGCGCGTCTGCTGCACAGCCTTGCCGAACACGATGCTGTCGGGACGGGAGAAATACACGTGCTCGAAGATGCAACTCGATTGTGGCTGGGCCGCCGAATAGAAGCGCGAATGAACGCCTTCCGGACCAACGATCACCAACTCGCCTGGCTTAACTTCGCGCTCGTAGGTGGCTCCGATCAGGTCGAAGGCGCAGGTCTCGGACGCGAAGACGATGGTATCGGCCCGGTGCGCCGCCTGTCCGGAAATGCGGCCCATCACCAGCGGACGAAATCCACGCGGATCGCGGGCGGCAAAGACGCGGTCGGGAGTCAGCAGGACCAGCGAAAATGCGCCTTCGATGCGGCGCAGCGAATCGGCAACCGCATCCGGCAACGTCTGCTCGCGCGAACGCGCAATGAGGTGGACTACAACCTCGGTGTCGCTGGTGGTCTGAAAGATGGAGCCCGCCTGTTCGAGTTGGGCGTGTACTTCAGGCGCATTCGTGAGGTTGCCGTTGTGCGCCAGCGCAATTTTGCCCTTATTGCACTCCACCATGATGGGCTGGGCATTAAGCAGTGCGGAATCACCCGTCGTCGAGTAGCGCGTGTGACCGATGGCCAGCGAGCCGGGAATGCGGGTCAGAGCGTCCGCGGTGAAGATGTCCGATACCAACCCCATGGCTTTGTGGAGTTGAATCTGCTCGTCGTTGGAGGCGGCGATGCCCGCCGACTCCTGGCCGCGATGCTGCAGCGCATACAGGCTGAGGTAGGCGAGCTTGGAAGCTTCAGGATGGCCGTAGATGGCCACCACGCCACATTCTTCGCGCAGCTTGTCGGAAGGAATCAGCATCGCTCACCTGATGTCGGGGCTATTGACTGCTGCATAAGCAATGTCCGGCTTCGCGATTTTGAGTTGTCATCACGAACGGCCTTCAGGCCGTGAGGGATCTGCTGTTTCCTCAGCGGTTGTTCCAGCGCTAACAAAAGCAGATTCCTCGCTTCGCTCGTAATGACAACTTCAGAGACGAATCGTCCATTCCAAACGTCCCATAAGGGCATTGCCTACGCAGCGACCTATGAAGCCCCAAATTCTGTAAATCGCCGAGCCCCAGGCCTTAAAGCCATCCTACCAATCCGTTCTCGACCGGATCCTGCCCCAACATTTACCGTCCCCACCCGCTAGCTCTTCTGCAACGTGGAAGGCACCAGCCGTTCCTCGGTTTCCACGTGCAGGGCTCGTTCCAAGGCACTGGCCCATGCATCTCGTAATTCGAAGACGTTTGCTTTGACGGCGGCATTTCCCTCAATCTGGATTTCCAATTGATCGGGACCCGTATTTCCTATCGCTTCTACTGAGAGGCCACATTGTACCGCTATTTGTTTGATTCTTTCGACGTTTTGCGGGTCGCAGGAAATGAGCACCCGGCTAGCGTCTTCGCCGAAGAGTACGAACTCAGGTACCAACCCGCAGGAACTCAGGTCCACCTGCGCACCCACACCGCGAGCGAATCCGCACTCCGCCAGGGTCACCGCCAGGCCGCCTTCCGAGCAGTCCTTGGCCGATTCGACCAGCCCCAGTGCGATCATTTCCACCACCGCCTTCTGGAGCGCGGCTTCCTTCTCCAGTTCCAGCGACGGCGGGAAACCCCAAATCTCGCCCAGTAGCTCTTTTGCGTACTCGGAGGAGCCAAATTCTGCCTCAACGTCCGAAGCGTCACCCGGTTCGGACCCTCGAATGACGAGCAGGGCGCGTCCCGCCTCGCGGAAATTGGGGCCGACGGCCTTGTGCACGTCTTCCATGATTCCGACGACGCCAATCACGGGAGTTGGGAAGATGCCTTCGCCGAGCGTCTCGTTGTAGAAGCTGACATTGCCGCCGGTGATGGGGGTTTCCAGCTCTTCGCAGGCCTTGGAGATGCCGTCAATGGTTTGCGAGAACTGCCACATAATGTGCGGCTTTTCGGGATTGCCGAAGTTCAGGCAATTGGTGGCCGCGACCGGCGTTGCGCCCGTACACGCGACGTTGCGGGCCGACTCAGCCACCGCGTGCATCGCTCCCAGCTTAGGGTCGAGGTAGCACCAGCGGCTATTGCCGTCGAGCGCCATCGCCAGGCCACGCTGGATTCCCTTGATGCGAATCACGCCGCCCTCGCCGCCCGGACCCTCCACCGTATTGGTTTGCACCATGGAGTCGTACTGCTGAAAGACCCAGCGCTTGGAGCAGATGTTTGGGCTGGCGAGCAATCGCTTCAGCTCGTCGGTGAATTCCGTCTTCCGGCCCAGCTCAATGTTCGCCGGAACGTCGCGCGGCACGGGCGGCTCCCAGCGTTCCAGCGGACGACGGTAGAGCGGCGCATCATCGGTCAGCGCCGCGTTGGGAATCTCCGCGACGACTTTGCCGTGCTCCAACACTCGCATGGCGGGCTGATTGATCACACGGCCGATGGTTACGGCGTCGAGCCCCCACTTCTGGAAGACGCGAAACACTTCGTCCTCGCGGCCTTTTTCGGCCACCAGCAACATTCGCTCTTGCGATTCGCTCAGCATGATTTCGTACGGCGTCATGCCGGTCTCGCGCTGGGGCACCAGGTCGAGCTCGATTTCCAATCCCACACCGCCGCGCCCGCCCATCTCGCAAGTGGAGCAGGTGAGGCCCGCGGCTCCCATGTCCTGGATGCCGACAACTGCCCCGGTCTGCATTGCTTCGAGGCAGGCTTCGAGCAACAGTTTTTCCAGGAATGGGTCGCCGACCTGTACGTTGGGACGCTTGGCCTCGGACTCCTCGCTGAACTCTTCGCTTGCCATAGTGGCGCCGTGTATGCCATCCCGGCCGGTCTTGGAGCCGACGTAGATTACCGGATTTCCTTCACCTGCGGCCTTGGCGTAAAAAATCTGGTCGCGGCGCACCAGTCCGAGCGCGAACGCGTTCACCAGCGGATTTCCCGAATAGCAGCTTTCGAACTTCACCTCGCCGCCGACGTTGGGCACGCCGAAACAGTTTCCGTACGACGCAATGCCGCTGACCACGCCTTCCAGCACGGAGTGGTTCTTGTGCAGCGTGGCCTGGTCGAGACCGGGCTGCGGCGTAATGGGACCGAAGCGCAGCGAATCCATGATGGCGACGGGACGCGCGCCCATAGTGAAGATGTCGCGCAGAATGCCGCCAACACCTGTTGCAGCACCCTGGAAAGGCTCGATGAACGAAGGATGATTGTGCGACTCGATTTTGAAGGCGCAGGCCCAGCCATCGCCGATGTCGATGATGCCGGCGTTTTCCCCCGGCCCTTGCACCACGCGACGGCTGTGCGTGGGTAGGCGCTTCAGGTGCATGCGCGAAGATTTGTAGGAGCAATGCTCGCTCCACATCACGCTGAAGATGCCCAGCTCGGTGAACGTAGGCTCGCGGCCCAGCGACTTCAGGATACGGTCGTATTCCTCCGCTGAGATTCCGTGGTCGCGAAGCGCTTCTGGAGTGATGGTAGGATCGTTTGCGATGCTGGGAGCGCTATCTACTGGATTCATGGCGAGGAAGGAAGTCCCATTGTCGCACGTTGAACGCGGTCGGGGAAGGACTTCAACCGGTGAAGGCCCGTTACCACTGGCCACTAGCCGCTGCCCGTGCCTTTCATTCGCACAAGTTACCTCTCATTCGGTACACTTTTATAGGTTGGCCGTCTAATCTCTCTGCGGCAACTACGAAGCAAGGATTGCCTTCCAAAAACTATGAAATTCGCACGGCCGTTTCTTCTCGGAATAATTCTGGCGGGAGCTTTCTACTGGTACACGACCCATCATAGCGGGGTCACGCCGGCAAACTGGATCTCGCGTCCCACGCACGTCGAACTCAGTGAGGCGGCGGGCCCGCCGA
This sequence comes from Terriglobales bacterium, assembly GCA_036511435.1. Taxonomy (GTDB): domain Bacteria; phylum Acidobacteriota; class Terriglobia; order Terriglobales; family Acidobacteriaceae; genus Bog-257. The sequence goes on from DATCCF010000252.1 coordinate 10,726, forward strand.
CCCTCGATTCCGAAGAGCAAAACAACATTGAGGTCTATCGCAAGGCCATTCCGTCAGTCGTCAACATTACCTCGAAAACGGTGGCTTACGACTTCTTCTACGGACCCGTGCCGCAGGAAGGCCAAGGCTCGGGCTTCATCATCGACAAGGCAGGCCACATCCTCACCAACTATCACGTGGTTGGCGACTCGGCCCAGGTGGAAGTGACCCTGCACAACAAGAAGACCTACAAGGCGACGGTGATCGGACGCGACCGCGGACATGACCTGGCGGTCATCAAAATTGAGGCGCCTGGCGTAGTTCCCGCCGTGCTCGGCGATTCCAAGAACCTTCAGGTCGGTCAGAAAACCTTCGCCATCGGAAACCCGTTTGGACTTGCGGGAACAATGACGCGCGGCATCATTAGTTCGCTGCGCCCCATCCGCAGCCCAGAAGGTTCCTACATCGAGGAAGCCATCCAGACCGATGCGGCGATCAATCCCGGCAACTCGGGCGGACCGCTCTTGAATTCACATGGCGAAGTGATCGGCATCAACAGCCTGATTGCTACCGGGGGTTCCAACCAGAGTGCAGGCATCGGCTTTGCCATTCCCATCAATGTGGCCAAGGCTGTACTCAACGACCTGATTACTCTGGGCACGGTACGGCGGCCCACACTGGGCATAACCACCTTACCGATCGGGCCTGAGCTGGCGCAGGAGATGGGCCTGCCTGCCGATTACGGCATTCTGATCGTTCGCACTCTTCCGGGTGGGGCCGCTGAGCAGGCTGGTTTGCGCGGCGGCAACCAGCGCGCGTATCTCGGCAACGCGCCCATCATGATTGGCGGCGACTTGATCGTTGCCATCGACGGCGATTCCATTGGCGATCCGCAGGACCTCGCGAACGCGATGAATAAACATCGCGCCGGCGACACCGTCACCGTGACCATCTATCGAAGCAAGCGCAAGATGGATGTGAAAGTCGTCCTGGGCGAGGCGAGAGAACGCACCTGATCGTCGCGGGACGGCCATTACGACGAACAGGCCACCAACGCCAACAATCCCACGCTCACCTCCTGCCGTCACCTGCCGTCAGGATGATTGCCCCGGCGGCTGTGCCTCGGCTATAGTTTCAATGTCATGTACGACGACTTCCAGGCTATGGATCGCTGGACGGGGAAGCCCGTGCACTGCAGATATCAGGCGCTGATCGTTGCCATTGCCACGCGGCACGCGGACGCGGTTGACATTAAGTTTCTGGTGGATGATCGCCCGGTCTGGATCGCACTTCCTCATCCTGCGTGGGTGGAGTATCGCCGGCAGACGGGGAAAGTCATCACCGATCCGATGGCGGTCCAGATCGCGGGCCATTATTTGAAGTGGGCAATCGAATCAGGCGAAGATAACGGTCGCGAGCTGTGCAGCTTGAACGTACAGGAAACGCTCGATCATCTGCAGGCGATTGTGGACGAAGCCCACCAACTTGTAACCCGCTGATATTGCAGTCGGGGGGCCTGTTTGGAAGTGACGGTTTACCTCTGGAATTGTCATTACGAGCAAAGCGAGGAATCTGCTGTGGTTTGCGAATGGAACGACAGCGAGCGAAAACAGCAGCACCCTCACGGCCTAAAGGCCGTTGGTGATGACAATTCAGAAATCCAAAACCGGACATCACCTATGGCAGCGCTCTAATTTCTATTTCGACTCAGGGTTAGGAGCTCTTTTATGTCCTCCATTCTACAAACTCCCGAAGTAACGCAACTGCTGGGACAGGAAAAAGTACACCGCAACTTGTTTCCGGCGGCGCTGGTGGAAGCTGCCCTTCGCCGTGGTGAGGCGGAGCTGGCGGCGGGCGGCTCGCTGGTGGCCGGGACCGGCAAACGCACCGGCCGTTCTCCCAAAGATAAGTTCACCATCAAGGACGCCGTCACCGAAAACAGAGTGGCGTGGGGCTCCGCCAACCAGCCCTTCCCGCCCGATAAGTTCGACGCGCTCTATGAGCGTGTGCTTGACTATCTGAAAGGTAAAGAGCTTTTTGTCCAGGACCTCTTTTGCGGCGCCGATCCGAAGTACACCCTGCCCATCCAGGTGATCAACGAGTACGCCTGGCACAACCTTTTTGTGCGGCAATTATTTATTCGTCCCACCGCGGAAGAGCTCAAGACCCACAAACCCGAATTCACCATCGTGAGCGCGCCCAGCTTCAAGGCCGATCCGAAACGCGACGGCACCAACGGCGAAGTCTTCGTCCTGGTGAACTTCAGCAAGAAGCTGGCGCTCATCGGCGGCACGGAATATGCCGGCGAAATGAAGAAGGTCATCTTTGGGGTGATGAACTTCGTGCTTCCCGAGCGCAACGTGTTTCCCATGCACTGCTCGGCCAACGTCGGCGCCGATGGCGTTACCGCGCTGTTCTTCGGACTTTCCGGCACGGGCAAAACTACGCTCTCCGCCGATCCCGGCCGCCGCCTGATTGGCGATGACGAGCACGGCTGGAGCGCGACCGACGTTTTCAACTTCGAAGGCGGCTGCTACGCCAAGTGCATTCGGCTGTCCCCGGAAACCGAACCGGAGATTTACAACGCGATCCGCTTCGGTTCGGTGCTGGAAAACGTGGTGCTCGACCCGGTCACGCGCATCCCGGATTACGACGACGAAAGCAAGACCGAGAACACGCGCGCTGCGTACCCCATGGAGTTCATCGACAACGCCATGGTTCCTGGCGTTGGTCGACATCCGAAGAACGTCGTCTTTCTCACGGCCGATGCATTCGGAGTGCTGCCCCCGGTGTCGAAGCTCACCCCCGAGCAGGCCATGTACCACTTCATGTCCGGCTATACGGCGAAAGTCGCGGGCACCGAAGCCGGTATCACCGAGCCGCAGGCGACCTTCTCCACCTGCTTCGGCGCGCCGTTCATGCCGCGGGCGCCCAAAGTCTATGCGGAGATGCTGGGCCAGCGGCTGCGTGAGCACAAAGCGCAATGCTGGCTGGTCAATACCGGTTGGCAGGGCGGGCCCTACGGCGTGGGCAAACGCATGAGCCTGCCTTACACCCGCGCCATGGTCAACGCGCTGGTCGAAGGCAAGCTGGCCGACGTCGAGTTCGAGGTTGAGCCATCTTTCGGATTGAGCATCCCCAAGTCATGTCCCGGAGTCCCCCCGGAACTGCTGAATTCGCGGAATTCGTGGAAGGACAAAGCGGCCTACGACAAGTTGGCGGCTGAACTTTCCGCGCGCTTTGCCAAGAACTTCGAGCAATTTGACGCCCCGCCAGAGGTGAAAGCGGCCGCACCGAAGCCGGTCGGCGAGTAACTATCACAGAGTGGGATGTATCACAATGTGGCACAGCCTTGAGCTGTGCCGTGTTTTTTGGTTGCCATCCTGAGCGAGGACTTCAGGGCAGTTCCAGGATTGGTGTATCCGCTTGCACGGGTAGTGCGGGCCTTCAGCTGCATTATTCATGAGGACCTCGCGCTTTGAAGGGGCACGGCTTCAGCCGTGCCGTAAGCTGCTGTCATTATGATGGCTTTAGCCACTGAGGGACTTCGCTGTTGAGACGAAGTGCGAGTTCCCTCAGGGGCTGAAGCCCAATTCTCCACGCACACGTAACGGCACGGCTGAAGCCGTGCCCCTTCAAAGCTTGCTGCTTCTGTTGCCGAAACAGATGAATAATCCAAGTTCAGGCCCGCGTCCAGGGGTGAGAAGAAAAACCGCTGAAGCTAGGAATTGTGCGGGCGGCTCAACGCGGGCCTGAAGGCCCGCACTACCCAAGGTACATCCACTCCGGAGTTTCTCTAGTCCGAGCCGAAGGCTCCTCTATCCTCCTCACGGCCTCTGTACGTGCTGCTCCCCAAGCACCTTGCCCGCGCGGTCGAACCACACCACCTCATACTGCGGGTTGAAGATCGCGTAGTAGTACTTGTAAGCGTACTCGTCCGTGCAGCCATTGGGTACGGCGGTGAGAGAGCCGCAGGGCCCCTCGCTGCTGGGATCGCCGAGCAGTTCCCGCACCATTTCGTTGGGATCGCCGAGGGTGACCTGCATGGAGTTCTTGCGCAGTTCCTCGTCGTGGTGATAGGCCCACACGCCTGCCGCCACTATGCCAAGGGCAATCGCGAAAAAGAATATGCGAGCTCCCATGTGTTTCAGTGGTCAGTAGCCAGTAGCCAGTAGCCAGTAGCCAGTAGCCAGTAGTCGAGGCCCACAACCCAGAACTGGCTACTGCTTCACTCGTCTTCCACCCGCAACGATGCGCCCTTGGGCAGATAGCTCTTGCGCCGGAACCAGTCTTCCATCGCGGTTCGCAGGCGCTCCAGCGGAACGCGCGCGCCGATCTCCATTTCGCCGTTGCCGGTAGGAATCGTATCGTCGAACACCTGGTCGTTGGTAAAGTTACGCATGCTGAAGCTGTCCAGCCACTTCAACGGACACGGATGTCGCTGGCCAGCCTCTTCGTATTCCACTCGGATCTTGCGGACGAACATGGAAACAGTTTCCAGTTTCTGGTTTCAAGTTTCAAGTCTGGGAACAGTTTTTAGTTTTCAGTTTCAAGTTTCAAGTCTGAAAACCTCCAGCAAATATCGCCCTCTGAGCACGAACAAGCAGCGTGCGATAAATCTGCGCCCCTTCCAAATCGACAGCTACGGGTGCGCTTTTGATGACTCGAAACTTGAAACTCGAAACTTGAAACTGCTTTGAAACTCGAAACTCCTATAATCAAGCACATGCCCTCATTCCTTCCTGTTGACGAGCAACTCGCCTACTTGCGCAAGGGCGCGGCGGAGATCATCCGCGAGAGCGACCTGCGCGAGCGCATCGAGAGATCTCTCGCCACCGGCACGCCCATGCGCGTGAAGGCCGGCTTCGATCCCACCGCCCCAGACCTGCATCTGGGCCACACCGTGCTCATGCGCAAGCTGAAGCACTTTCAGGACATGGGCCACACCGTCATCTTCCTTATCGGCGACTTCACCGGGCTCATCGGCGATCCTACGGGCCGCTCGGCCACGCGTCCGCCGCTGTCGCGCGAACAGATCGACCAGAACGCCGAGACCTACAAAGCGCAGGTGTTCAAGATCCTCGATCTCGATAAGACCGAAGTGCGCTTCAACAGCGAGTGGCTGAGCAGGCTCGGCTTCGAAGGCTTCATTAAGCTGGCGGCGCGGTTTACCATCTCGCAGATGCTGGAGCGCGAGGACTTCCACAAGCGCTTCGAGGAGGAGAAGCCCATTGCCATGCACGAGCTGCTGTATCCCATCGCGCAGGGCTACGATTCGGTCGCGCTCGAGGCTGACGTCGAACTCGGCGGCACCGACCAGAAGTTCAACCTGCTGATGGGCCGGGAGCTGCAACGCCATTACGGACAGCTACCGCAGATCGTGCTGACCACGCCGCTGCTCGAGGGCACCGACGGCGTACAGAAAATGTCGAAATCGTACGGTAACTACATCGGCATCACCGAAGCGCCGCAGGAAATATTTGGCAAGATCATGTCCATTTCCGACGAGCTGATGTGGCGCTATTACGAGTTGGTTACCGACGTGAGCCTGGCCGAGATCGAGCGCATGAAGCAGCAGGTGGCGAGCGGCGAAGCGCATCCCATGAAGCTGAAGCAGGAGTTGGGCAAGCGCATCGTCGCCGACTTCCACTCGCGCCCGGCGGCCGAGCAGGCCGCGCAAGACTGGTCGCGCATGTTCCAGAAGGACGAGACGCCAGAGGATTTGCCCGTGATCTCGGTGCGCTTCGAAGAGGTCGCCGCGCCGAATGCCTCCACTACTGAGGGCCGCGTGCAGGTGAAGCTCGACAAGCTGCTGGCGCGTACTGGGCTGGCGACGTCCGTCACCGACGGCTTGCGCAAAGTGAAGCAGAACGCGGTAAAGGTGGACGGCGAACTCAAGACCGAGTTGGTCGTCGCCGTGAAGGTGGGGACGGAGTTCACGTTAAGGGCGGGAAAGAAAATGGTGAAGGTGAGCGTGGAGGCGTGAGTCGCTGCCAACCGCCGAGCGATCGAGACTTGTTGCTGTGCCGCGCGGCCACACCGTGATCCTGTAGCAATAGGGGTCCTTCGACTCGCTGCGCTCGCTCAGGATGACAGCCAAAAAATCACAGTTTCGTAGAGCGGTTGCGCCAGCGCGATGCAGCGCTCGCCATCCTCCAAGAATATCCAGTCCTGGCCCGCCAACTCGTAGTTCACATCGAGGGCTGGGTCAACTTCAGTCTAGAGTTCCTCCGGTATCTGGCCGACGATTGGCAATTACTCCGCAACACGTTCGCGCACGGAGACGATCCCGGTGTGCTCTTGGAATTGTATGGAGGCGCCGGCGACAGCCATCGAAAGTGGCCGAAGTGTGCTGATCGCAAAGTTCAGTTCCGGTCTGCACATGGTTTACAAGCCGAGAACCCTGAGCGTCGATGTGCATTTTCAAGAACTACTAGCCTGGCTTAACGGACGGGGCGATCATCCTCCTTTCCGGACCTTGCAGATCCTTGATCGAGGCGATCACGGGTGGATGGAGTTTGTTGCGGCGCACGCTTGCAGGTCGGAGGAAGAGGTACGGCGCTTCTACGAGCGCCAGGGCGCCTACCTGGCGCTGCTGTACGCTCTGGAGGCCACCGATTTCCACTCCGAGAACTTGATTGCGGCCGGAGAACACCCGGTCCTGCTCGATCTGGAAGCGCTCTTCCACCCGCGAGTCGGAGGAGTCGATCCACTCCAGGCGGAGCAGCTTGCCGGCAACACGATCAATTACTCCGTCTTGCGGGTCGGACTCCTGCCGAATCGCAGTTGGTCGGATGGGGAGTCGGCGGGCATCGACGTCAGTGGCCTTGGTGCACTGCCGGGCCAGTTGACTCCACGACCGGTTCCGCGCTGGGAAGACGCGGGAACGGACGAGATGAGGCTCACGCGCAAGCGCACCGAGATGCCTCCGCACCACAATCGGCCGGCCTTGGACGGAGCGGAAATCAATGTGCTTGAGTACACGAACGCGATCCTGGCAGGGTTCACCAGCACTTATGAAACTCTCTTGGAACATCGCGATGATCTGCTGTCCGACCAAGGGCCCTGGCTCGCTTCGCGGAGGACGAAGTGCGCGCGATCATGCGCCCAACCCAAACCTATGCGGTGCTACTGCGGGAGAGTTTTCATCCAGACGTGCTGCGCGACGCCTTGGATCGCGACCAGCTGTTTGACCGCCTGTGGGCGACGGTTGAGTACTGCCCCTATCTCGCTAAGGTCATTCCGGCAGAGCACCAAGACCTGCAAAATGGCGACATCCCGATCTTTACCAGTCGCCCCAACTCGCGCGATCTGTGGACCAGCCCACGCCAGCGGATTGCCGATTTCTTCGATGAACCCGGGATCGTCCGCGTTCGACGTCGCATTCAAGAGCTGGGCGATCACGATTGCACCCAGCAGCTTTGGTTCATCCGTGCTTCGCTGGCAACGCTTTCCAAGGCGGGCGATGGAACTCGCCGGTCAGCCCACTTCCCGACCGAGGCAAGCGCCCCGGCCGATCGCGAGCGCCTCTTGTTAGCCGCGCGTCGTGTGGGTGACCGGCTGGAGGAATTGGCGCTGCGGGGCGAGCAGGACCGCTCCTGGATCGGGCTGACACTCGCCAACTTGCATGAATGGTCTCTAGCCCCATTAGGACTCGATCTCTACGATGGGCTGCCTGGGGTTACACTATTTCTCGCATATCTAGGCGAGATCACCGGCGAGAGTCGCTATACGACGCTGGCAAAAGCCGCACTCAGCACGGTCCGCCGGGAGATTGAGCGCAGGCCGTCATCGATCGCGTCCATTGGCGGGTTTGACGGAGGGGGAGGAGTAGCTTACGCCCTGATGCATCTCGGTAGGCTGTGGGACCAACCCGATCTGCTGACCAAGGCCGAAGCCATGGTCGAGCGCATTCTCCCACTCATTGAAAAAGATGAGCGATTTGATGTTATCGGCGGTGCGGCTGGATGTATTGCTAGTTTGCTCGCCCTTTATCGCTGCGTTCCCTCCGATCATACGCTGGCTGCTGCCGTCCGCTGCGGCGATCACCTCCTCGCCCACGCTCAACCGATGCCGCGCGGACTCGGCTGGCTTGCGAAGGGTATGGCTTCGCAGCCGCTGGCCGGCTTCTCTCACGGCGCTGCGGGCATAGCCTGGGCGCTGCTCGAACTGAGCGGGCTGACCGGCGAAGAACGCTTTCGGGCCACGGCCCTGGCCGCCATTGAGTACGAGCGCAGCCTCTTCTCTCTGGCGGAGGGCAATTGGCCCGACCTGCGCGAACTCGAGGTCTCCGACGCAGCAGCAGCGGACAACGGTAGTGCCAGGTTTTCGATGCTGGCATGGTGTCATGGCGCGCCGGGCATTGGACTGGCTCGTCTGCTCTGCCTGCGCCACCTTGGTGACCTTCAAGTCCGCGTGGAAATCAAGGTGGCCCTCGAGGCCACGCTGGCGCGTGGCTTCGGCGGCAATCATTCCTTGTGTCACGGCGACCTCGGCAATCTGGAACTGCTGCTCGCAGCCAGCCTGACGCTGGGTGAGCCGCGATGGGAGGCCGAGGTCAATAGAATTGCCGCCCTCGTCCTCGAGAGCATCGAGCAAAACGGATGGCTGTGCGGGAATCCATTGGCAGTGGAGTCGCCGGGACTAATGACGGGTCTGGCCGGCATCGGGTACGAGCTGTTGCGCCTCGCAGAGCCCACTGTTGTCCCCTCGGTGTTGGCGCTTGCACCTCCGAACGTACAGGCTGCCGCAGCTCAGCCCGACTGCGATGTCCTCTCGGTGGCAGGCGCACGATGAACCCGAAGGGTGGCTGTGGAGTTCTGGTGAACAGGTGGATATATGAAAGGTGACCATCGCTCCATCTTTCGTGCCGATGCTGTTCGACGTTATGTCCAAAGTCAACAGAGAGCGGTCCTTGCCGCGATTTGTTTGTCCGCGCACTTTTCTCTACCTGTGGATCCTCCTGGGCCTGCTGCTCCTGGCTGGAGGTTTTGTGACTTGGTTTGCTCGGGGGCCGCTGTTCGTGGGAGCAGCCAACACCCGACCGGCGGTGTTTTCGCGGCTGCAGCGCCCTTCACCGCCATGGCCGCCGCCGCCGATCAGTCTGCCTGCGGAGGATTGCAGATGAGCGACCATCGGTCTCTCGGGCTTTTCCGCTCGTGGTTGCGGACGATGGGTTCGCGCCTCAGCGGCATCTTCTGCCAAATTGCGACTTGGCACTTCGTCGAGCGCCTGCAACGGCGCCGCGTCCCTGTCTTGCTTCAGTTGAACTCAGTGGAATGCGGCGCCGCTTGTCTGGCCATGATTCTCAACTACTATGGCCGCAAGACTCGCGTGGCCGAATGCCGGGAGGCTTGTGGTGTCGGCCGCGATGGAGTCAGCGCCCAGACCATCGCCAAAGCGGCGCGGTCCTTCGGGCTTCGGGTTAGATCTTTTTCGCTGGAACCTGCCGATTTCGGTCAGTTGCAGTTGCCCGCAATCGTGCACTGGGAATTCGACCACTTTGTGGTGGTAGAGCGGTGGTCGCCGAAACAGGTTGAGATTGTCGATCCCGCAGTAGGACGCCGGAGCTTGAGCGCAGCCGAGTTCGATGCGGGTTTCACGGGTGTGGTCCTCACGCTTGAGCCGGGCATCCACTTCAAACCGCTCGGGGAGAAAGTCCAGCCGACGTGGCGCAGCTACCTGGTATCCATACTCCACACACCCGGCGCCGCAGGCTTGATGCTTCAGATCGTGGGAGTGTCACTGTGCTTGCTATTGTTTGGGCTGGCGCTACCCTTGTTCACGAAGGTGATCGTGGATCGCGTGCTGCCCTTCCGTATCGTCAGCGTTATGGCAATACTGGGAACAGGACTCATCATCGTGGTTGTGGCCCAGGCGGTCGGCAGCTATCTGCGCGCGGCCCTGCTGCTCTATTTGCAAGGGCGCCTGGACATGCGAATGATGCTCGGCTTTTTCGAGCATCTGCTCAGCCTGCCTTTTCGCTTTTTCCAGCAACGTAGCAGCGGCGACCCGCTGATGCGTTTGGGAAGCAACACGATGATTCGTGAGGTGCTGACCAGTCAGATGCTGTCGGCCACGCTGGACGGCGGCCTGGTCGTAGGATACCTGGCCATTCTCCTGGCGCGATCGCCCTTCTTCGGCGTCGTAGTGTTTGGTGTTGGACTCCTGCAGGCGGCGCTCTTGCTGGGAACCTCCCGCCGGCTTCGAGACACCCGCCGGCTTCGAGACTTGACACAGCGTGACTTGGCGGCCCAGTCGGTATCTCAAAGCTACCTGGTCGAGGCGCTGAGCGGAATGGCGACGCTGAAGGCCTCCGGGACTGAGGACCAGGCCCTCGACCATTGGTCCGGCCTCTTTGCCAACGAGCTGAATGCCTCACTTCGTCGCGGTCATTTGTCGGCCATCCTGGACACGGCAATGACAACGCTACGCACCCTGTCTCCACTTCTCTTGCTGTGGGTAGGCACATTCCAAGTGCTGCATGGCGCCATGAGCCTGGGAACCATGTTGGGCCTGATCGCGCTCGCCACCGCATTCCTCGGGCCCCTCTCTTCTCTGGTTTCCAACGCGCAGCGCGTGCAACTCGTCGCCGCGCATCTCGAACGGATCGCCGACGTGGTGGAGGCCGAACCAGAGCAGGGACTGGAGCTCGTGCAGGATGCACCGCGGCTCAGCGGCCGCATCGAACTGAAAAATGTCAGCTTCCGTTACGATCCCAACGCGCCCCTTGTGTTGCGCAACATTTCGCTCACCATCGAACCCGGACAGAAGCTCGCTCTCGTCGGGCGTACGGGCTCGGGCAAGAGCACGCTGGCCATGCTGCTCCTGGGTCTTCACATCTCGACCGAAGGCGAGATCCTCTATGCCGGCATTCCGTTGCAACGCCTGAACTATCGCGGACTGCGCAGCCAGTTCGGTGTGGTTCTCCAGGAGCCGTTCCTATTTAGCGGCTCGATCCGCCAGAATATCGCCTTCGGTAATCCCGACCTGGGACTCGCGCAAGTGGTCGAAGCAGCGCGCATGGCAGCGATCCATGAGGATATCGCTGCGATGCCCATGGGCTACGAAACCAAGATAGCCGAAGGGGGCAGCGGATTGTCTGGGGGCCAAAGGCAGCGGCTTTCGCTTGCCCGCGCTCTCGCCCACGACCCGGCCATCCTGCTGCTCGACGAGGCAACCAGTCATCTGGATGTAATGACCGAAAGCGTGGTCGAACAGAACCTGGGCCGCCTGGCCTGCACGCGGATCGTAATTGCGCATCGTTGTGAGTACCATCCACAATGCGGACAAGATCTTAGTACTTGAGGGCGGAACCATCGCGGAACTAGGCTCGCACCAGGAGCTGCTGGCGCGGGACGGATGCTATGCGGCGCTCATTTCCACTCAAATGGAACCCAACGGAGCTGGAGCAGCTAGTCGAGCAGCCAGCGGTTGGAAGAACATACCCTTGAGCGGGGTGCTTGCCGCTGATCTCATGGCGAAATTACCACTACAGATGAGCGGCGAAGCTAGGGCGGCGCCTGCAAACAATTCTCGCCCTTGAAAGGACAATAGTCATGGCGAACTCGGGACAGCATCGAAGCTGGACTTTCAGGACCAGTCTGCCAGCGGCAAAGGCTGCGCTGGCGATTGTAATTTTGCTTGCGCTGACGATGGTCGCAACTTTATCGGCACGGGCCCAGACCTTCAACATAATTCACAACTTCACTGGCGGAGGCGATGGGGCAAGTTCGCGCGCGGGCTTGACGATTGATGCTGCAGGAAATTTCTATGGAACGACTGCCGAAGGGGGCGCCGGTTACGGCATAGTCTTTAAGCTTAAGCATTCCGGCCCTAGCTGGGTCCTAAATCCACTCCACAGCTTTTCTGGAGGCAATGACGGAAGGTCACCCTTGGGGCAGAGTGGCCATTGGCAGAGACGGAACTCTGTATGGCACCACGGCTGGAGGAGGCATCTACGGCAGCGGCACAGTTTTCCACTTAACGCCATCGCCGACAGCTCCCAGATCAGCGCTGGTCCCTTGGAATGAAACCGTGCTGCATTCCTTCAATGGTAGCGATGGGTCGGGTCCCCAAAACGACCTCATTTTCGACCAAGCGGGGAGTATCTATGGCACCATCCCGTACGGCGGCCTTTGCAACTCTGGCTGCGGCGTTGTTTACAAATTGACGCCCTCGGGAAGCGGTTGGACAGAGACCCTCCTTTATTCCTTTGTAGGTAATGAAGGGGAGCACCCCATTGGTGGCGTTGTGTTCGGCCGATCCGGGAACCTATACGGTGTGTTCGAGCAAGGTGGTCCGGCCGGCCGGGGTGCGGTTTACCAATTGTCGCCATCTGGAGGGAGTTGGACAGAACAGACCCTCCAGGGTTTCGATGGCAGAGATGATGGAGCGTATCCAGTCGGGGGATTGATCATAGATTCGTCCGGCAATCTCTACGGAACCACTTCATGCTGCGGCTATGGCGGGGGCGGTACGGCTTTCGAACTCATGCCCGGCAGTGGCGGTGGTTGGACCTTCAACACGCTTTACAGATTACCTGGCAACGGGGTGGGCCTCGGACCCGTCGACAAGCTGCTCATGGACGGCGCTGGCAATCTCTATGGCACCAGCTACCAAGGTGGGGATATCTATGGTGGAAGAGGGGCGGTTTTTAAACTGAGTTTCTCAAACGGCCGTTGGTGGTACACGTCGCTGCACGATTTTGCCGGTCCCCCTAACGATGGGGCAGAGCCGCATTCCAACCTGGTATTCGACGCGAGCGGGAATCTCTGGGGCACAACAACCCGTGGCGGCCAACATGACGCGGGTGTAGTCTTCGAGACCACGCAACCCTTCTGAAATTCTCCGGGCATAGTGCGCCGGCATCCTCGACGTTGGGTGTCGGCGTTCCCCCGTTAGCGATTCGGGCGTACCGATCCGGAATCAAAAGGGGAAATATCATGCACAGAGCTTACGGAGATCGATTCCGCGGGAAACCTCTGGGTGTCAGACAACGCCAACCACCGCGTCCTGCGGTTTCCCAAAGACGAGGCTCGAGGCAAGATCGGATTTGGATTTTCGGGACCGTACTGTGGCTCGCCGCCTCAATCACCGCTGCTTATGACGCGGGTCACAGCATTTTTCTCTCTCTACATCGCATGGTGTTGTGGTGTGTTTCGGGAGCTTCGTGCCCTACCGGACTGGAATCGCCTCTAGTGTGCCGTATCCAAATTGTCTTTACTATTGCGACGGTTCCGGGCCGCGTCATTGTTTGCTCTGGTCATCGAATGCCGCCGATGCGAGGCCGAGGCATACTAAAGGAACTTGCGATACAGGACACTAGCCTCCGAAACTCACCCCGGAGTGCAGCCAATGCGCCTTAATCGTTTGCGTGCGGACACTTCCTCGTTTTTTTCTTCAACCAGCCGCAACTGGAGCGTAGGGCTGGTTGTCCTCTTGATTTGTTGTTGCGCGGGTTTGCCAACGTACTCCGCGGCACAGCAGAGAGCTTCCCTCCAGCAAACGCCGCGCGCTGTGCGAGAAGGTACCGCCCAGCTCATCGGACCTTACGATTCCGATCAGATGCTGCGCCTCGTCTTCGCTCTGAGGCCGCCACACCTGGCGGAAGAAGAGCAGTTCTTGAACCAGTTGCAGGACAGAGACTCGCCGCTGTTCCACAAGTACTTGAGCGACAAGGAGTGGAACGAACGTTTCGCGCCGTCGGCGCAGGATGAGCAGGCGGTGGTGGCGTGGGCGCAGAGTCAAGGGCTGACCATCACGCAACGC
>DATCCF010000253.1:0-5435 GCA_036511435.1 Terriglobales bacterium
CGTAACAACATACGATTAAAGAGTAGGAGCGCAGCTGATTCAGTGTTAGCCCCAGAGAAAAAAGCCGCTGTGATTGACCAACACCGCACTCACGCGACCGACACCGGTTCGCCCGAGGTGCAGATCGCGATCCTGAGTACACGGATTGGTGAATTGACGGAGCATTTTAAGACGCATAAGAAAGACCATGCCTCCCGGCGCGGTCTTCTCATGATGGTGAGCCGGCGTCGTGGCCTGCTCGATTACCTCAGAAAGTCGGATACCGAACGGTATAAGACTGTCATTCAGAAGCTCGGCATCCGAAAGTAACGAAGCCCGCGGTTTGCCAGCCACTGAACAACAACGTTTCTGGCGTATTGTGCGTCGATACATGCCTCAATCTGCGCGGATCCTCGCGGCGCTTCGGCGTCCCAGCGGGTTCGTCCGGTTTCTCTTGGCGGATGAGTTTTCCACTCCATCTCCCGTCGTAGTTACAACCACGTCTTGCGCGCGGTATCAAGAGCGCGAGCCGAGGCGTATCCGCATTCCACAACGGCGGCGAACAAGGGCCCCTATCGGTTGCGTTCGGAACGGAAGGAACTTAAGAAATGAAACATGAAGTTACGGTCGAGCTGCACGGCGGCAAGTCCATTCACTTTGAAACCGGAAAATTAGCCAAGCAGGCCCACGGTTCCTGCATTGTGCGCATCGGCGACAACGTTGTTCTCGCCACCGCCTGCGCCAACCCTGACCCCCGTGAGGGCATTGACTTCTTCCCCCTCACCGTCGATTACCGCGAGTACACTTATGCTGCCGGACGCATTCCCGGCGGCTTTATCAAGCGCGAAGGGCGGCCCAGCGAGCGCGAAATTCTGACCAGCCGCCAGATCGACCGGCCCATCCGGCCGTTGTTCCCCGAAGGATTCCGCTGCGAAACCCAGGTCATCGCCATGGTCCTCTCGGCAGACAAGGAGAACGATCCCGATGTCGCTGGCATCAACGGTGCGTCGGTCGCGCTGAGCGTCTCCGACATTCCATTTCACGGCCCCATCGGCGCGGTTCGTGTCGGCCAGGCAGACGGAAATTTCGTTATCAATCCCACCTATGACGAACAGCGTTCTGGGAAGTTGAACCTGATGGTCGTTGGCACCGCTGACGGCATCGTCATGATCGAGTCGGGCGCGAAGGAGGTTTCAGAAGAAACCGTAGTGCAGGGCATCGAGTTCGGCCATGAGCAGATCAAGAAAATCTGCGCTGCGATCAGCGACTTGGCGAAAAAAGTTGGTAAGGCGAAGCGGACTGTCGAGCCTGTCGTGACTGACGAGGCCTATCTTGGCGAGCTTCGTTCTAAGTTTGGCGATCGCCTGCTGGATGCGGTCAACACCGAGAAGCATCCCAAGAATGAGAGCTACACGCTCATCAAGCAGCTCAAAGACGAAATCAAGAGCGCCATCCCCGAAGAGGACCTAGCTGGCCGCAAGAAGGCCGCCAAGTACTTCGATCTCCTGCGCGAGCAGATTTTCCGTGAGCAGGTCATCAAAGATCGCCGCCGTCCGGATGGACGCAAGTTCGACCAGATTCGCGATATCTGGATTGAAGTTGGAGTGCTGCCTCGCACTCACGGCTCGTCAATCTTTACCCGTGGTGAGACCCAGGCACTGGTCACCACCACGCTCGGCACTGGCGAAGACATGCAGCGCTTGGAAGCTTTCGAAGGCGAAGCCAAGAAGCGGTTCATGTTGCATTACAACTTCCCGCCCTTCTCGGTCGGCGAAGTCGCATTCCTGCGCGGAGCGGGCCGCCGCGAAATTGGACATGGAGCATTGGCCGAACGCGCTCTTTTGGGCGTGCTGCCGTCACAAGAAGATTGGCCGTACGCCATGCGCGTGGTCTCCGACATTTTGGAGTCGAACGGATCGTCGTCGATGGCGACGGTCTGCGGCGCTTCGCTCAGCATGATGGACGCTGGCGTTCCGCTGAAGGCCTCGGTCGCCGGAGTCGCTATGGGCTTGGTGAAGGAAGACGCGGATTACGTCATCCTCACCGACATCGCCGGTGCCGAAGATCATTACGGCGACATGGACTTCAAGGTGGCCGGCACTCGCGATGGAATCACTGCGCTGCAGATGGACATCAAGGTGATGGGCATCACGCCGCAGATCATGCGCGAGGCGCTGGAGCAGGCCCGCCACGGACGCTTGTTCATCCTCGACAAGATGAACGAAGTGATCGGCGAACCGCGCACCAAGATCAGCGACTTTGCGCCGCGCTTCTATACTTTGCAGATTCCGACGGACAAGATCCGCGACCTCATTGGGCCGGGCGGCAAGGTGATTCGCGGAATCATCGAACAGACCGGCGTGAAGATCGACGTGGAAGATACCGGCAAGGTGAATGTTTCGTCCAGCGATCAAGTGGCGGCTGCCAAGGCCCTGCAGATGATTGGCGACATCACCGCAACCGCTGAGGTGGGCAAGACCTACCTCGGCAAGGTTACGCGCCTGGCCGACTTCGGAGCGTTTGTCGAGATTCTGCCGGGTACCGATGGGCTGCTGCACATCAGCGAAGTCGCCGAGCACCGCATCAACGATGTTCGCGACGAACTGAAAGAAGGCGACCAGGTACTGGTGAAAGTCCTGGCCGTGGAAGGCAACCGCATCAGGCTATCGCGCAAGGCCATCCTGAAAGAGCAGCGCGCCAAAATGGCGCCCGAGGGCGGCGAGGCTGCGCCCGAGGGAGCAGGCGCGGTGACCTTCGAGGGTGGGCACGAAAAGGCAGACGAGCCGAGTTCCGATCAGAATTTCAATCGCGACGGTGAACGTCGGGAGCACGCGGGCAGCCGGCCTGACGGTGGTCATCATGGCGGTGGCGGCGGTCGCGGAGGCCGTGGCGGACCGGGTGGCGGACGCGGCGGAGATCGCGGCCCACGTCGCGGCGGACCGCGGCGGTAGTAGTTAAGGAAGTCACGGATGAAATGAATTCTGGATAGGGAGGGCAGATGCTCTCCCTTTTTATTCTGGAGCAGTTCCAGAGTAGCTGTATCTCGAGAGAAGCGGGCCTGTGGAGACTCTGTAGCCACCAACCGTCCGGCTGGCGAGGTGGTACAGGGTTGCTAAAAACCAGCCGCGAAGCGGCGGGATGGTTTTAGCCCGGTGCGTGAGCACCGGGTAAGTGGGGGAAGTTCATGGAGCCGCAAAGCGACGACACCCTTGATTCGCTGTTAACCGAGACCCCCACCTTTGTCCGATTGAAATCGGCCGCGGCGTTGGGCTAGACTTTGCCGATGTTCATCACGAGGAGGAGTGTCCTATGAAATTGGCCCGCCTGGTATGCTGCCTTTTGTTTGTTCTGCTCGCATCTGCTCTGATTACGCCGCTGGCGGCGCAGAGTCCTGACCAGATGCCGTATGCCGCCATGGCGTCCAGCAAGTTCATGACCTTGCCCGTGCTCCCAGCGTGCATGACCCTCTCCGCGCAGCGAGGAGATCCCATGAAGGGCGCCGCAGTGCTGCTGCTAAAGTTCAAGAGTGGCTGCGTTGTGCCATGGCACTGGCATAGCGCGAATGAGAACCTCATGATGGTTTCCGGCAGAGCCAAGGCGGAGATGAAGTCGGGTGGCGCTCACACGATGGCTATGGGCGATTACTTGTACCTCGCGGCGAAGCAGGCGCATCGGTTCACTTGCATTAGCAGTTGCGTACTCTTCGACCAGATCGATGGCGCCTTCGACATTCATTACGTCAACGCCGAAGGCAATGAGATTCCCATGGAACAGGCTCTGAAGACGGCAGCCAAGCCCGCGGCAGCGAAGAACCCGTAAAGCCGTGCCCTTTCAAAGCGTGAGGTCCGTATGAAGAATGAAGGTTCAACCCCGACAAAGAACTCGCGCTAACAAATGGGCGACACTCAGGCAGACGCAGGCAGGCGTTGTGGTAATCCACAGAGGTGAATCTTGGCCGACGAACATCATAAGACGCATGGCGAAGGCATTGATCGCAAGCTCCACGATCCCATTTCCGACAAGCTGATTCCGCTGGAGCCGCTTGATCTCTCGAAGATTCACACCGTGGATGACCTGGTCCGCGCCATGGGCAATACCGCGTTCACCGGGCGGCAGGTGGGCGAAGGCGCTGAAGTTCTGGAAGCCATGGCTCGCGACAAAGACTGTTTCGTGGTGATGACGCTGGCTGGCGCCATGACCGTCGCGAAGCAGGGGCTGATCGTCACCGACCTGATCGACCATGGAGTGGTGAAGGCCCTGGTTTCCACGGGAGCGCTGATGGCGCACGGCCTGGTCGAGGCCGCAGGGCGGTCGCACTTCCGCTACGACCCGAAGATGGACGATACCGAGCTCTACGAAGCCGGCTACAACCGCGTCTACGACACGCTCGAGCCGGAGACCAACCTCGACTTCGTGGAGACTATCGTCGCGCGCATTCTGAAAGGCTGGGACCACAACGAAGTGCTGTGTTCGTACAAGCTGAACCGCGAAATCGGCCGTTATCTGAGCGAGCACGTGAAAGATCGCGGCATCCTGAAGTCGGCCTACGAGAAGAATGTGCCGGTATTCGTGCCCGCGTTCAGCGATTCGGAGATTGGCCTGGACGTCGCCCTGCACAATCGCATGCGCCGCACGAACAACATTCCTCCATTGCGCTTCGATCCGTTCGAAGACCTGGAATATTACGCGGAGACGCTGCTGCGGCAGGAGCGTCTGGGGATTTTGACCATCGGCGGCGGGGTGCCCAGAAACTGGGCGCAACAATTTGGTCCATTCATAGAATTGCGCCATCGTCGCGGCGGCGAGGACCTGCCGCTGAAGCGCTTCCATTACGGCGTGCGCATTTGTCCCGAGCCGGTGAACTGGGGCGGTTTGTCGGGATGCACCTACAGCGAAGCCGTGTCGTGGGGCAAGTTTGTTCCTCCGGAAGAGGGCGGACGTTTTGCCGAAGTCCTGCTCGATGCCACGGTGGGACTGCCGCTGATCGCGGGCGCGGTGCTGGAGAGGATGAAAAGCAGGGGCTAGGAACCAGGGGCTGGGGGTTAGGGACTAGGGACTAGGGACTAGGGACTAGGGACTAGTTTCGGATTTTCCGCTGGTCTGCCCCGGGTCTGACAACTATTGGATAGTGAATAGTGGCTAGTATCCAGTTCCGGATTTTCCCGGCACAACTGACCCCAAGCCCCTGACCACTAACCGCTGCTTTCCGGCTCCGGTTCAGGCCCGGCAAGGTCTAAACTCCGGAGCCGGCGCAGGCTTCCGCGGAACTTTGGTTCGAGCGCCGTCGCTACGCGACTCAGGACAGTTGCTTCTCACTTGAAACTTGAAACTATTCACTAACCCCTGACCCCTAACCCCTGACCCCTAGCCCCTGACCCCTAGCCCCTGACCCCTAGCCCCTGACCCTTAGCCCTGACCCTTAGCCCCTGACCCCTGCCTTCCCACCTCGCGGAATG
>DATCCF010000254.1:0-7349 GCA_036511435.1 Terriglobales bacterium
CAATACGATAAAGCCATGTACCGCAGGCGCAACGAAATTGAGCGCCTGTTCCGCCGGCTCAAAGGCTTTCGTCGCATCTTCTCGCGCTTCGACAAACTCGACCTGGTCTTTCTCGGCTTCCTCCACTTTGCTCTTATCGTCAAAGCGCTCAGGTATCTAAGTAGTGTTAACACGCCCTAGTGCAATGTAATCGACCCCCTGGTCCCGAACCAGATCACACGATTTTCACTAGACCACCTGGATTCAGACACTTACGAGCCATTGAACACCTTACGGATGCGCGGTCACGTATTGATGTCTGTTGATCCTTGTTGAGCCGAAGTGCACTCGCCGCTACAAAATCGACACCATTAACCTTGAATCTAGCATTCCCGGGCGAACCCGCCCCGGATGAATGATGATAACTGCCGCTCACTGGACATTGCCTCCGCATTGTAAATGGCCAACGCCATGTTGCAGGAGCGATTCGACTCTTCCGATTTGGTCTGGCGCGGCAGCACTTCGCAGCTTACGTGCAACACACGGCATCCTGCATTTTCAACGACATCGCAGCTCGGACGGAATTATTGCGTAGCACAGGTGTTGCCGCTGCCAAGTAGATTGCAGCACTCACAATGCGTATATTGCTTTGCTCCCGCATCGGATTCTTCCTGCCGTAGTTGCCTGCAACAACGGATGGTTAATCCACGCTAGAATGGCCATAAGGAGGCAATCAGCACCGAATTGCCGCCTGCGTGGAGGTCGATAACGCCTCTTCCAAACAAGAACCAACCATCGATGGCGATTCGTGCTGTGGAAGAGCCGATCCGCGCCGAGCTGTTCAGCGTGGAGCGGCTTGAGCAGCACGCCGAGAGCCTTGCGGCGGCGCAGACGGTCACCAAGGAAACGTACCTGGGACGTCCGCTTATCCCGCGGGCGGTGGAGAATGGTCGCGTGCTGCTGGATTCGTACCGGGCAATTGCGCGGGCGATTCAGGAGGAGCGTGCGATCACGCCTGCGGCTGAGTGGCTGGTCGACAACTTCCACATCGTCGAAGAGCAGCTCCGCGAAATCCACGACGATTTGCCCCCCGGCTATTACCGCAAACTACCGAAGCTGGCCTCAGGTCACTTGCAGGGGTATCCGCGAGTTTACGGAGTGGCATGGGCCTATGTTGCGCATACCGATAGCCACTTCGATCCGGAAGTGTTGCGCCGCTTTGTGAAGGCTTACCAGCGGGTACAACCGCTCGACATCGGTGAGCTATGGGCGGTGGCTATCACCCTACGCGTGGTACTGGTGGAAAATCTGCGCCGGCTCACAGATCGAATTGTCCGAAGCCGTACCGAACGCCAGGACGCCGACATGTTGGCTGACAGCCTGCTTGGCACAGGCGGACAGATTTCCATTCTCCCAGAAACGGCCCTGCGCAGGTTCGAGAAAATGCCGCTGCCCAGGGCATTCGTCGTGCAGCTCGTCCAACGCCTGCGCGATGTCGACCCAAACATGGGAGCGGTCCTGCACTGGCTCGACCAGCGTCTGACTGAGCAGGGGACCACAGCGGACGAAGTTGTCCGCGCCGAGTACCAGGAACAAACCGCAATGAACGTCACCGTGCGGAACATTATCCCCAGTATGCGTTTGATGACGGACTTTGACTGGCATGAATTCGTCGAGGGCGTCAGCGTACCGGACCAAATTTTGCGGATCGGCACCAACTTCGCTGAGATGGATTTTGCCACGCGAGATTCTTACCGCCATGCGATTGAGGATCTTTCGCGGGGCTCGCACCATTCGGAAATTGAGGTGACGGAACACGTCGTGCATCGCATCAAACGGGCCCGCTCAGAGCCGTCTGAGGATGGACAGCCAACAGAGGACCGGCGTGCGGATCCCGGCTATTATCTGATTTCTAATGGACGGCAGGCATTTGAGCATGAACTCGGCTTCCGTGTGCCGTGGAAAAGCCGGTTGCTGCGCCTTTACATGCGAAGCGCGGCGGCTGGCTACCTGGGGACGATCGCCCTCAGCACCGCCGTGATTGTGGCGCTACCGCTGATCCATGAAAGAAAAGCAGGAGTTGCAGGCTGGAGTTTGTTTTTGCTCGGACTCCTCGCTGCTGTGCCTGCTTCCGACCTGGCTATCGCACTCGTCAACCGACTAGTGGCGGACTTGATCGGCCCGCGAATGCTGCCTCGCCTAGAGTTGCGGGACGGTGTGACGCAGCAACTGCGAACGATCGTCGTCGTGCCCGCCCTGCTTACTGCCCAGCATGACATTGAACAATTGGTGGAGCGGCTGGAGGTCCACTACCTGGCGAATTCCGACGGCGATCTGCGTTTTGCCGTGCTCTCTGACTGGATGGACGCAGTGAGCGAGAGCCTCCCTGGCGATGACGAACTGCTCGCCATCGCAGTTGACGGTATTGCGCGGTTGAACAAGATCCACGGCCCCACTCCCGACAGCGGCGAGCGCTTCCTGCTGTTGCACAGAAAGCGTGTCTGGAACGAGAGCGAGGGCAAATGGATGGGATGGGAGCGGAAGCGAGGAAAGCTCCGGGAGCTTAACCAGTTTCTCCGCGGTGGAGTTAACACTACGTTTCTTCCGATCGGTGGACGCCCAACGCAAGCTCCTGCGGGTGTGCGGTACGTCATCACGCTCGATGCGGACACGCGTTTGCCGAGAGGTGTCGCGTGCCGCTTGGTCGGCACGATGGCACATCCTCTCAATCAGCCCCGGTTCAGCGCCTGCGCCGGGCGGGTCGTGGAAGGCTATGGGATCGTGCAACCGCGCATCACTCATTCGCTCGCTCCCGACCACGAGAGATCACTTTTTCAGACATTGTTTTCTGGTCCCAGTGGCGTCGATCCATACGCGGCCGCGGTTTCGAACGTTTACCAGGATTTGTTTCACGAAGGTTCTTTCACTGGGAAGGGAATCTACGACGTCGATGCATTTGAGGCAGCCTTAGCGGACAAAGTGCCGGACAACACGCTGCTGAGCCACGATCTCTTTGAAGGGATCTTTGCGCGCGTTGCGCTGGCGTCAGACATTGAGCTGTTTGAAGAATTTCCTTCGCACTATGAGGTGGCCGCCGCCCGGCAACATCGCTGGGTGCGCGGGGACTGGCAACTGCTGCCCTGGATTTTCTGGCGTGGGCAAGCAGCGTCGGGAGAACGAAGTCCCGTTGGCATTCCCGCCATCGGCCGGTGGAAGATGTTCGACAACTTGCGCCGCTCTATGTCAGCCCCGACCGCGTTTTTTACGCTGGTCGCTGCCTGCCTGCTGCCGTCAGCCTCTCCCTGGGCATGGGTAAGATTTATTCTAGCGACGATTGCGCTTCCCGCACTGCTACCTTTCCTGTTGGGAATCAACCCGCCGCGACGTGGAATTTCGAAACGCACGCATTTTCGGGCGTTGCTCACTGACCTTTGGCTCGGTGTCTCTCAGATTGCTATTACCGTGACGATGTTGGCATATCGGACATGGCTGATGTTTGACGCAATTCTGCGCACGCTTACTCGCATGTTCATCACGCACAGGCATCTCCTGGAGTGGGTGACTGCAACCCAGGCCAAGAATGCGGTCGATCTGAATCTCTCCGCAATGTATAAGCGTATGGCCGGCGGCGTGCTGCTTGCGGTAGCGGTGCTAGTGGTTGTCGCCTTAGGCAGTCACCATGCCTGGGCGGGCATGCTTCCGTTCATCATTCTCTGGATTTCCGCTCCGGCAATCGCGTGGCAGATCAGTCTTCCGCCCCGGCGCACGGGTACCGAACCGCTCACCGCGGCAAATGCCCGGGCTCTCCGTTTGATTGCGCGCCAAACCTGGCGTTTCTTCGAGGCTTTCATCACCCCGACTGACCATGCGTTGCCTCCCGACAACTTTCAAGAAGACCCGAAGCCAGTCGTAGCCCATCGAACTTCGCCGACGAATATGGGGCTGTATCTGCTGTCCACGTTGGCGGCGCACGATCTGGGCTACCTGGGCACTCTAGACGCAGTTGAGCGATTAGAAGCCACACTCGGCACAATGAGCCAGATGGAATTGCTCCGGGGGCACTTCTACAACTGGTACGACACTCGCGATCTTCATCCGCTCAATCCAAAGTATGTCTCTTCCGTGGACAGTGGAAACCTCGCCGGACATCTGCTGGCCCTGGGAAACGGCTGCCGAGAACTCATCTGGAAAACTTCTCTCGGGGAGCGGTCGCTCGCTGGTGTGAAGGACGCGATCGAGCTTTTGCGGGAAGCCCTGAGCAAGATCGTAGAAACGCGGCGGACGAATACCGTCACCAGGAAGCAGCTCAGTAATGCCATCGACGCACTGGCCAGCTCACTGGAGCTTGCTCCCGTGAATGCGGCGGAGTGGGCGGAGCGTCTCGTCGAACTGAGGACGCGGGCCCTGACAGTAGCTGACATTGCGCAAACCCTTGCCCAGGAGCGCGGTGACGCTCCTGATTCCGAGTTGCGCGTCTGGGCCGATGCCGTCAGGGCTTGCGTCGAAAGTCATGCACGGGACGCAGAGATTCTTGTTCCCTGGTCGCGCCAGGATTCGAAAACCATTATGGCCCTGGCAGACCGTCCTATTGATCAGGCGCCGGAGTGGGCAGCGATCAAGCAGTTCTTTGAGCCACGGCCCACGCTGAAGGATGCCCCTGACTGTTGCGAAGGTGCACTGCGGGCACTTGCCGTGTTGCGAGCCAGTTTGCCCAATGATTCATCGGCGAACCTTGACAACCTGGCGCGCATCGATGCCCTAGCGCAAGCCCTGCGGCAATCAGCCAAAGACGCCGAGGCACTCATTCGGCGGCTGTCTGCCATCTCGCAAAAGACTGAGGACATGTTCCAGTCGATGGATTTTAGCTTTCTTTTTGATCGCACGCGCAAACAGTTTTCCATTGGGTACCGTGTCGCTGACAGCACTCTGGACGCCAACTGCTACGATTTGCTGGCTTCGGAGGCGCGCCTGACCAGCTTTATTGCGATCGCAAAAGGCGATGTTCCATCTTTCCATTGGTTCTGCCTGGGCCGGGCGCTCACTCCGGTGGGCCGCGGCTCCGCTCTCATTTCATGGTCGGGCTCCATGTTCGAATACCTTATGCCGGCGCTGCTGATGATTTCCCCGACCGGCAGCTTGCTGCATCAGACATATGAATTGATCGTGCGGCGGCAAATTGACTATGGCGCGGAGCGTGGCGTCCCCTGGGGAATCTCAGAGTCGGCATACAACGCGAGAGACCTGAACCTCACATATCAATACACGGCTTTTGGTGTACCTGGCTTAGGACTCAAGCGCGGACTCAGCGAGGATCTCGTCATTGCACCCTACGCCACTTCACTGGCGGCTATGATTGACCCAAATGCGGCAACGCAGAACTTTGTGCAACTCGCCAAGGCCGGTGGAAAGGGGGCTTACGGCTTCTACGAAGCGCTCGACTACACCAGCGAGCGGGTGCCAGAAGGGAAAGATAACGCGATCGTGCGTGCTTACCTGGCACACCATCAGGGAATTTCGCTGGTCGCGCTCGCCAACGTACTGAACGACGGGACGATGCGAGCCCGCTTCCATGCCGAACCGATTGTGCAAGCTACTGAGCTGCTGCTGCAGGAACGCACGCCGCGCGACGTGCTGGTCGCGCGGCCCCGTGCGGAAGAAGTCTCCGCGGCGGCGCATGTGCGCGAACTCATTCCTCCGGTCGTGCGGCGGTTCACCTCGCCACATGAATCAGTTCCTAGGACGCATCTGCTTTCCAACGGGCGTTATGGAGTGATGGTAACGACGGCGGGTTCAGGGTATAGCCGGTGGCGGGATATTGCGGTCACCCGCTGGCGCGAGGACGTTACCCGGGACTGCTGGGGCTTCTACATCTTTCTTCGCGATACACAGAGTGGCCAGGTTTGGTCGGCAGGCTACCAGCCGAGCGGCGTCGAACCCGACGCCTACGAAGTTAGCTTTAGCGAAGATCGCGCCGAATTCATACGGCGTGACGGCGCTCTGACCACCAGGTACGAGGTGGTCGTTTCGCCCGAAGACGATGCGGAGGTGCGCCGCGTTTCGATCGCCAATCTGGGAACACGCACTCGCGAAGTACAGGTCACTTCGTATGCTGAGGTTGCCATAGCACCCCAGGCCACCGACGAGGCGCACCCGGCGTTTTCCAATTTGTTTGTGGAGACGGAATTCGTGGCCAGCGTGGACGCGCTTCTCGCCACCCGTCGCCGGCAATCTGAAAAAGAAACGGCGGTCTGGGTTGCACATGTGGCGGTTGTGGAGGGCGAATCCGTTGGAAATTTGCAATTTGAGACGGATCGGGTCCGGTTTCTTGGACGAGGGCATCAGGTTCGCGACGCCGTATCCATCACGGATGGGCGCCCTCTTTCGAATTCCGCCGGCCCTGTGCTCGACCCCGTGATGAGTCTGAGGCGTACGGTACGCATCCCGCCAGGCACAACCGCACGGATTGTCTTTTCCACCATAGTCGCCACGACACGTGAGCAAGTAATGGACCTGGCAGATAAGTATCGGGATGCAAGGAACTATGAACGTACTCTGACGTCAGCTTGGACGCAGGCGCAAGTACAACTTCATCATCTGAGTATCACTCCGGATGAAGCTCACTTGTTCCAGAGGCTCGCCAATGCCGTGCTGTACTCAGATCCTTCCCTGCGGCCGTCTTCCGATGTGCTGAGCCGGAGCGCGCTCGAGCTTTCCGCTCTATGGGCGCACGGGATTTCGGGTGATCTCCCCATCGTCCTGGCACGGATCGACGAGGTCGAGGATGTCGGGATCATCCATCAACTGTTGCGGGCGCATGAATACTGGCGTTTGAAGCGGTTGTCTGTTGACCTGGTTATTCTCAATGAGAAACCGCCATCGTACGAACAGGAGCTGCAGGGTTCTTTGGACGACCTTGTACGCGCCAGCCAGCAGCGCATTTCTCCGAACCTGAACGATGTCCATGGCAATATCATTCTCCTTCGGGGAGACCTGATCTCTTCGCAGGAGCGCACGGTCCTACAGACCGCGGCTCGTGCGGTGCTGCTCAGCCGTCACGGCACATTGGCCGAGCAAGTTATCCGATCGCAGCGCTCCGACACTGTGACACGGCCCGCTCCTCGTCCGCCTCGCCGGGGAAAAGACGCGGAGGTATCGTTAAAAATGCCGGACCTCGAATTCTTTAACGGCCTGGGTGGCTTCGCCGAAGGGGGCCGTGAATACGTGATCGCCCTTGGCGAAGGGTTGCGCACCCCAGCTCCGTGGATCAATGTGATTGCAAATCCTTCGTTCGGTTTTCTGGTTTCAGAATCCGGTTCCGGCTACACCTGGTCAGGCAACAGCCGGGAGAATCAACTCACTCCCTGGTCGAA
>DATCCF010000255.1:0-3999 GCA_036511435.1 Terriglobales bacterium
AATCGTGTCGAGCGCTTTCTTGGCAGGCATAGTGTCGTTGTTGGTCATGATAGAGAACGCGATGTGTTCCCCGCGCTGGGTGGTGGCGTAGCCCGCGAGCGAGTACACGTGTGCGAGCGACCCCGTTTTGCCATGGATCAGGCCCATAGCTGGCGTGGTGCGAAAACGTTCCGAGAGCGATCCATCCACTCCAGCGATGGGCAGGGTGTCTTCGTAGAGCTGTCCCCAGGGTTGCTTATGACAGTAAAGCAAAATCGCAACCACGGCATCGGGAGTGACCAGGTTCTCGCGCGACAGTCCGGAGCCGTCCAGAAAGACGAACTGTTCCGGTTTGATCCCAGCACGAATCAGGAAACCGCGCAGGACCTCCAGTCCCCCCTGAATTGAGCCCGATGTGCCCTTCTCTTTGCCTAACAAGCGCAGCATCAGCTCGGCGTGCAGGTTCTGGCTCACCTTATTGATGATCCGCAGGTCTTGCGCGACCGGCTGCGACTGATAGCTGGCCAGTACCGACGGCGCAGGATTGGGCGGTCGTGTCCTATCGCCGCCGCCCGAAGCCATCGAGGTGACGCTGAATGTCTGCGTCGACGCAAGTTCGGTGTGGTGCGTGCGTGCCCGCCCATAGATGGTGACGCCCCTCTCCTCCAGCAGTTGCCGGAAGAGTCTGGCTGCGAAATCGGCGGGATCTTCGATGGCCAGGGCTTCCCCGAAGCCGGGGTCGTCCTGCGGGATGTTGCCCCAGAAAGTGAGCTGATTCGAGCCGGGCTCGCGGTTGATGGATACCGTGCGCGGCCCCGTCCCTTGCGGCGTGGTCATCACCCGGTTATCGATTTTGTAATACTCGGGAAACGGGGTGACGGTAAGGAACGCGCGCTCGCCTGGCCGGTCGGCTGGCATGATGTTCACAAAGATGACGTTGTCGTTGATGGTCAGCGCCGAAACCGGTGCCCCCCATTCCCGCGCCAGATCGTCTTGCGACCAGCCCTCGCCGTAGCGCTCGAAGACGAAGTACGAGTCGTCGGCCACGACGTCGCCGTCAATGTATTTCAACCCCTGCTGGACAAGCTGCTCGGCCAGATTCTGCAAGACCTGGATCGGCGGCGTCTTGCGTTCCGTGTGCATGTTGTAGGGAAGCGTTCGTCCAGAGAGATTAGGATCGCCGCGTCCCACCAGCACCAGGTCGGAGTTGAGCCGTCCGTACTTGTCGAGCGTGCCCGAGGTTTCTACGGTGGTCTTGAAGCGATAGTCCTGCCCGATCAGTCCAAAGACGGCCGCCGTCGTGAACAGCTTAGTGTTCGATGCAGGCGTAAACAGTTTGTCCTGGTTGAGGGCGTAGAGCGGTTTGCCGCTGTCCATCGAAACCGCATAGATACCCCAAAATCCGCGCGCAGCCTCGGGATCGCTGAGGATCTGCTCGATCTGGGAAGCCAGCTTCTTCTCCGTACTCTGCCTTTTGTCGCGCTTGTTGGTGGCGGCAAAAGCCGGTGAGAGCAGCGCGAATACTAGGGCTAAGACGGCGAGATTGCGAACCCGGCACATGGAACTACTACTCGGATTCTAGCACCGGCAGGCAAGGCTGCCGTATTTCATTCTGCACGAGCAATCCCGCGCCTTTGCGGCTCAATTACAATCGTTTCATGCGGCCTTATTTTCGCTGGCAGGTACGGTCCCGGACGCTGGAGTTGGGCCGACGAACTCTCGTCATGGGAATTCTGAACGTCACCCCGGATTCGTTCTCCGACGGAGGAGAATTTCTTCAGCCGGAACGCGCGGTGCAACGCGCATTGCAGATGCTGGACGAGGGAGCGGACATTCTGGATCTGGGTGGCGAGTCCACTCGTCCGGGAGCGCGAATTGCAGGGGACGAGGCAAACGCCAAGGTACGGCCGGTGGTCATGGAGGAGGAAGAACTGCGGCGGGTGATGCCGGTGTTGCAAGGCATCCTGCGAGCGCGGCCGGGAACGGTCATTTCGGCAGACACCTACAAGTCAGGCGTAGCCCGCGCAGCCGTGGACGCAGGCGCAGAGATCGTGAACGATGTCAGCGGCTTTCAGTGGGACCCTGAGATGGGGCGGACGTGCGCCCAGTTGCAATGCGGAGTGGTGCTGATGCACACGCGTGGACAACCGGAGAAATGGCGCAATCTTCCCCGCGACCCTGATATCACCGCCGTGGTGGAGCATGACCTCGCCAATCGGTTGCTGATTGCCTTGACGGGCGGCGTGGAGCGGACACGCATCGTGCTCGATCCCGGTTTTGGCTTCGGCAAGAATTTCGAGGAAAACTATCCGCTGCTGGCGCATCTCGATCAATTGCACCGGCTTGGATTTCCGCTGCTGGCGGGGACCTCGCGCAAATCATTCGTGGGGCGCACAATCGGCAAGCAGGCCGGCAAAGATGCGCCGCCGCAGGATCGCCTGTTTGGATCGCTGGCTGCGATGGTCGCCAGCATCCTGCGCGGGGCCCATATCGTGCGCGTCCATGACGTCAGACCAGCGGTAGAAGCCGCAGCCGTCGCCGATGAAGTACTTGCCGCGATGGGAGATGCTTGAGCGAACCCGAACTAGGAGCTGTCATTGTGAGTGTTATATGGTCCTGTCGCCCATCCATAGGGATGAAAATCAACCAGGAGGCACGCTCCGTCAGAATGATATTCACAGCACTACGGCGCGATCTTCAGGCTATAGAGGAAGGCGCTAACCCACACCACGAACCCTGCCAGACCGACATAGATGTAGAGACGCCGTTCGTGGGGGTTATGAATCGTCGGCAGAGGCAAGGGAGTTCCCAAGGCGCGGTGAAACGAAGCTCCCAGCAGACCGCCAAATCCGATGAGCGTCGTCGCGCCACCGAAAGCCAAGCCCGCGATGATGAGGATGAAACTGAGGCTGAACACGACCCACCCGACTACTTGCCCAACAATCTAGACCTCTTACCGAGGTTCTGCAACTGGCCTGCTGGAGGGTTCTTGACATCCAGTGCCGAAGACGATGTCGACGCGTCTTGATTAAACATCGAGAGCTTCGCTCGGGCCGGCATTGTGTCAGCGATTTCTTTAGGAAAATGCCCTCGGGTGAATCGCTTCGATGTCAGCGAAACGAGCGAAGTCCTTCTCATTGAAGGTTAGGATGCGCTTGAGACGGTGCACCCTCATCGCGGCAACCAGGCGCGCATCGTGAACTCGAACCCCTGAGACGTTGTGGGTCACGATTAACCGGCGCCACTCTTGATGAATTGCCAAATTGTCCGCGAGTAGCCGAAGCCGCGACTCAAACAACCGTGCGCGCCGGTCAGCCTCCTGCGGTAAAAGCTCATACCCATTCCGGTCCGCTGGTCGTGTGCAGGCGTTCCAGAACTCAGCGACGTTCTGTGAGGTGTAGCAGAGGAGCGCTCCTTGGTTGGCCAGCGCCTCAAGAGCAGACTCAACGATTGGATAATCAGGGTCGCTGGGCTGTACCCAGCGGATCAGGATGTTGCTGTCAATCAGGTAGGGCGTGCCGGCCATTTTCAGCGACGGTCCTCGTAAAAGCTTTCACGAGTGAATGCCGCGGTTGGCAGGTTCGGCAACTTATCCGAGCCTTCGGCGATCTCGTTGAGCATGACGTGGAGTTCTTCAACAGACAGCCGCCCCTGAGGTTCCGGGTGCTCCGCAATTGCCTCCCGCAGCAGCCGTTCCGCATACTCTTCCAACGCGATGCCTTGCGCTTGGGCTTCTGCGACAAGCCGCTCCACAATTTCCGGGTTAAGTTCAATTTGGATCGTCATAGCCTCGGCACCCCTATGCCGTCATTATCCTTCCTTTTCGGTCAGCGAGTCGAATTACGCGACACGCCGCAGCTTGCCCGAGCGTTCGCTCTACGCCCTTATCGAGAAAGCTGTCCCTTTTTTTCGTATACGAAGCTCTGTCTGGTTCATCTAATTGAACAAGTGCGCGGCCCACTCGGGCAACCGTTAGGGGCGCCCAGACCAGTACTGACAATGCCGGAGCGACTCGAGAAC
>DATCCF010000256.1:0-2745 GCA_036511435.1 Terriglobales bacterium
TTTAGCAGTTGCAGGTTGGGCAGCTTCACGTTACCGCGCTGCCGGGGAAGACTGGAGGCAATATGCTGGTACTGCGCTTCGGTGATCTCCATGCATCGCAGCATATCACAGAATTACGAATTAGTGTTAACAGGCCCTAGCTGAGCAGCGCGCTGGGATTCTTGCGGGCGACGTGCAACAGCTTGAGCGTGGCCTGACGCGGCTGGCGGATACCCTGCTCCCAGCTCTCGACCGCATTGGAACTGACGTTCAATAGCCGCGCGAACAGCGCCTGGCTGGCGTTCATGGCCGCACGCATGGCCTGGATTTCGACCGGCTTCAGCGGCTTGGGACGAGGCGGTATCTCGACCGAGCGCAGGTCCAGGCTAGTCGATACGTTTTCAGGCAATACCGCAACTTTCTTGTGCTTGTTTTTCTTGTCTTTCTTCTTGCTCTTCTTGCTCATGGCCCCCTTAAGGACGACAATGTGATACATCGGACAATGTAGGATATTAGCGGATGCACTGTAAATAGCTCTTAGGTGTAGGCACGCCCCGCTAAGCTGTGCCGCCCGCAGGATTGGTGCCACTATAGGGATCCTTCGACTCCGTACGCGTCCGCCACGGCGGACTCGTGCTGCGCTCAGGATGACAACCGGGGACTCGACAGACGGATGAGTGCTGAATGCTTGGAGCTCGGAAAGCGCGCCCGTTGCCAGCAAATTCATGGCTTTGGAGGATCGACCGAAACCGGCTTTTTCCCCACTGGCTTGGCTACGGGCCGTCCCTTCTCGCCGATTTCCAGGTAGGCCCATGGGGTCTCATGGTCGTGGGTAAAAACCACCAGCCACTGTTCCGGAATGGCTACCTCATAGAAGCGGTGCTTGTTGGCGATACTGTCCAGCGGATAGAGGTCGTAACCCAGCACCCAACCGGGATCGAGGTGTTTTGCGTCCGACACCAGGTCGCTGGGATAGCAAGCCACCTGGCCGCCGCTGCGCACCACCACCGCCTGCAAGTCGCGAGTGTGGCCGGGATAAACCTTCACCGAGATGCCGGGCGCGATCTCGGCGTCGCCGTTGAGCAACTGCATCTGCCCGCTTGCGACCAGGGGATCGTAGTTGTCGGTCATGTAGCTGACGCGGTCGCGCTCGTGCTGTTCGCGGGCGTGCCGCCACTCGCCCTCCTGCACGTAGTATTTGGCGCGCGGGAAGGTGGGCACGGGCTTGCCGTCTTTGTAATAGGTGTTCCAGCCGCAGTGGTCGAAGTGCAGGTGGGTGTTAATGACCACGTCAATCTCGTCGGGCGAAACGCCGGCCTCCTCAAAACTCTGCAGCAGGCGCGGCTGGTTCTTATAGATGGACTTGCTTTTTTCGCTGAGCTTGCTGCCAATGCCGGTCTCGATGAGGATGTTTTGCTTGCCGGTGCGAACCAGCAGCGAATTGAGCGCCAGCGGAATGGTGTTGCGCTCGTCGGGCTGGATGCGTTTTTCCCACATCACCTTGGGAATGACGCCGAACATGGCGCCGCCGTCCATGCGATAGGTCCCGTCGGAAAGAACTGTCAGTTCAAAGTCGCCCAACGTGATTCGGTGCACCGGTTTATCTCCAAAAGAAGTTGGTTTAACGATCATACTGAATCAGCTTGCCCAGGAGTCCGTACTTCGCCAAGCATGGAGCATCCTGCTAAACTCAGGCCGGAGCCGCGAAACGCCGGATGACCAACCACCAATCCCGACAAACTGCGGAAGACCATTACTACGCGGCGCTCGATTTTTACGCGGAGGGGCACCACGAGGAAGCTATTGGCCAATATGAGGCGGCCATCGCCGCCGATCCTTCTTTCCTCGACGCCATGCACGGGCTGGCGCGCGTTTACCAGGACACGGAGCAGCTCGACAAAGCGATTGCGGTCGCTAATCGCATCGCTGAGCTCGACCCTGACGATGTGCTGGCACATACCAGCCTCTCCATTTTGTATCAGCGCAAGGGGATGGTTCCGGAAGCGGAGGCCGAAGCCAACAAGGCGCGCATCCTGGGATGGAAGCAACAACTGAAACAAGGTAAGCAGTCGCCGGAGTGAAACCCCGATCAGCCAGGAAGCCGGAAGCCACGGTGCGCGCGATCTATCGCAAGCTTTCGCGCGCCTGGGGACAGCAGCATTGGTGGCCGGCAGAAACTCCGTTTGAAGTGATCGTTGGAGCGGTTCTCACTCAGAACACCTCGTGGACCAACGTCGAGCGCGCTATGGCCAACCTGCGCTCGGCGGCAGTGCTCAACGTCGAGAGCATTCGCGAATTGCCGCTGCCGAAGCTGCAAGCGCTGGTCCGCCCCTCGGGCTACTTTCGGCAGAAAGCACAGCGGCTGAAGAACTTCGTCGCGTTCCTTGATGCGCGCTACGGCGGCTCGCTGGAGCGGATGTTCGCTGCTCCTACCGAACAGCTGCGCGCCGAGCTGCTCACCCAGAACGGTATCGGACCGGAGACCGCAGACTCGATCCTGCTATATGCGGGCAATCACGAAACCTTTGTGGTTGACGCCTACACTCGCCGCATCCTCGAGCGACATCTGGCGGTATCCAGGAGCGCGAAATACGACGAGATTCGCAGCCTCATCGAGCGCGCCTTGCAACGGGAAGTGCCGGTGGAGTCGTACCAGCCGGGCAAACAAGCACGGCCGCGGGCGCACGAGGCATCGGCGATGAGCACCGCGCAACGCAGTCCGCGGGCGCAGGTTTACAACGAAATGCATGGATTGCTGGTGCAGGT
>DATCCF010000257.1:0-22067 GCA_036511435.1 Terriglobales bacterium
GCTACCGCGGCACACTGGTTGTCTTTAGCCAATGTCGCCAGGTCTTTTGGTGGCAGATATCTTGCGGGCAAGTCTTCCGGCTTGGCCTGCGAGATCTCCCAGTTCTGACAGAACTTGCAGTTCACGTTACAACCCGCAGTCGCGACCGAAAAAGCCATCTTGCCGGGAAGAAAATGGAAGAACGGCTTCTTCTCGATAGGGTCGATGTGGGCGGCGACAACCCGCGAGTGAACCAGCGTGTAATAGGTCCCGCTCCGGTTTTCACGAACCCGGCAATAGCCGCGGTTGCGGTCCTCGACGACGCACTCGCGCGGGCATAGTTTGCACCGAACCATCTTGTTGGGCAGTTTCTCGTAGAACCTCGCCTCGACCCTGAAACGCGAATCGTCTGCTTCGGCGGCAGCCCAAGGCGGCACGGGAAGAGCAATGCAGTCACGGGCAAGGGCCATGACGCAGGCCGCGGCGCATGGAAACGCAAGCGCCTTGAGGAACAGCCGGCGATCCGGCAACTCACTGAGAAAGGGCGATGACCGGGAAAGAGCTAGCGGCGGCAGGGCATCGATGCGTGCTTCGCACTCCGAGAAAACGGGCAGCGGGAACGCCGCGGAAGGAGCAGGGGTATTCTCTTCATGGGGCATGAAACACCTCCCCATTTAGCATTTAGCACCATTTGCGAAAAGTTTTCAGTGACGGAGCGCACGACGGATTGTGAAGATGGGCCAGCCCAAAAGGCGCCGCAGGTGCGTCACATCAGAGAGCCTTAGCGAGGACGGCCCGTCAGCACTTCATGAGGCAAAGGTGAGGGTTATCCTAAAGCTACGGGTGGAGGCCCAACTATGATCGAGATCAAGTCGGTCCGCATGGAATTTCCGGCCGATGCCAATATCATTGTCGGTCAATCGCATTTCATCAAGACCGTGGAGGATTTGTATGAAGCGGTCACTACGACAGCGCCACAGGCAAGGTTCGGCTTGGCCTTCAATGAAAGTTCCGGAGAATGCTTGACACGTTCCGACGGAAATGATCGGGCGCTTCAGGACGCGGCCATACGCAATGCCCAAGCGCTAGCCTGTGGACATACATTCGTCCTTGTTCTTTCAGTTGCTTATCCCATTAATATCCTCAACACGCTCCGCATGGTGCCGGAGGTGTGTTCCATATTTTGCGCTACCGCTAACCCAGTCGAGATCATTGTCGCCCGAACGGAGCAAGGCCAGGGAGTGCTTGGCGTTATCGACGGCGAGTCGCCAAAAGGCGTCGAAGCCGAGAGTGACGTCGCCTGGCGGCACGATCTCCTGCGTAAGATCGGCTACAAGCGCTAAGGGAAAGTAACGACGTGACGAAGGTTAGCCGTGACGCTTATGCCTGATGGCGCCTGATCCGGTGTATACCCATCTTTGTCCGGCGGCTAACGTGGCCTCGCGTTCCGCAAAATCGGATCGGCAATGTTCCGTCAAATACTCACTGGCGTGCGAACGATTTCCACGGAGCACTTGGCATGGCGAGCGACAAATTCCGCCACGCTCCCGAGCAAGAAACGCTGGATGCCACTCTGCCCATGCGAACCAACGACGATCAGATCGGCATGCCAGTCTGCCGCGGAATCGATGATTGTCTCTCTGATGTCACCTACCTCGACGGCGGTGTCCACCTTGAATCCTGCACTACGCAGTTCCTTGGCAATTCGCTCGACCAACTCACGGGCTGGCTTTTTCTGGTCTTCCAACTCAGGAGCGTAGCCTGGCGCCATTTGCGGTGGAGCCGGCGCAATCGGCTGCAACACGTGCAAGACCCGGACCTCCGTATTCTCAGTCCGAAACTGGGTGACCATAGCTCTTAACACATCTTCAGAGAACTTCGAATCGTCAATTCCCATTAGGATTTTCATGACTCCTCCTCTCTCCTCCAGAAGCGATGGGGTATCTACGGCAAAACCAGACACTCCGCTGGGCAGGCGTTTGGAAGACCGTCATTGCGCTTGAGGGGATACCCTCTCCCTTCGTCATCCGCCTCGCAGGTGACGTTGACGAAATGCTGGCGCCGCGGGGACAGCTTTCAGAACATGACACAGGCCTCGGTCACTCGCTCTAATACGCGTTCCAGCAGTCCCAGCTTCCGCTGCAGTTCAATCTTGTGCGCGGCATTCTCCGGGTGAGCGATGCCTTCGGTTAGCTTGCGCTTTTGCGCACGTAGCAGGTCAGCCACCCCTTCAAGTTCATCGGAATCGAGTCGTAGATCTCGGGCCAAGACCTTGTCCAGAACATCGTCAAAGAACCGGGGACTTTGTCCTGCGCTCCTGTCGGATTGGACGCTGCCGGACGAAGAGGCTTGAGCTGCCGATATCGTTCCCACCCGCTCCAGCAAGATGTTCGCAAGTAGATTCAGTTCGTCGGTTTCCAGGTGCAGTTGCATCGCCCTCCTCCGTTCTGGAGAGAAAGCATTTCAAAACCTCTCCTGTAGAGATTGAATCATGGCAGCGATCGAGCTGTCAGTGACAAGGATCAACCGTGGCAGCCTTGCCGGGCTCCAATTCGCCCAGCCAAAACGCTGGAAATCGTGCATCGACCCTTTATAGGTCACTTCCCTCGAACCGTCGGCGACTGTCCGCCTCTGGATAATCCGCTGCGGGCCGTCCCTGCCGCAATCCAAACACACAACAGTAGTAAGACTGTTAGGGGAAATATATTAACCTGGTAATAATATAACTTGAATGATAAATAACATAGTTTTATAATTTCTTACGAGAAGGAAATGGAAAGAGGCTCCATGTCCTTCCGGATTGTCTTATGACCAGAGCTGAGAGCGCCAACCCGGTGTATGAATTTGTGGGAAGCGCTCACCTTTTCTCGTCTGCGCTAACTGAAGTCCTTCAGGTGGGACTGCTGCGCCAGGTGGGGGGCGCGCAACTCAGTATTTCGCAACTTAAACTACTGCAGTTGCTGTCGGTCGCGGAAACCCAGACCATCGGCGACCTGGCCGCATTTCTCGGTGTCAGCGGCGCGGCGGCCAGCAAAATGGTAGAGAAGCTGGTGCAGCGCGGTTGGCTGTCACGGGTGGTGGGCACGACGGACCGGCGAGCAGCGCACGTTTCTCTCACGTTGAAGTCGCGGCAATTGCTTACCGATTACGATCAGAAGAGGCGGGAAAAACTCGCGAAGGTATTTCGTGGCTGTCCTCTCCGGGAGTTGCGGAAGGTGGCCAAACTGATGGATCGCATTACCGCCGCGATCATAGATCATAGCGCCAAGCCCGAGGAAATCTGTCTGCACTGTGGCATTTATTTCCGCGGGAAGTGCCTGGTCAGAGACCTGGGTGGACGCAGTTGCCTCTATCAACAGCGTTCTCAACTTCGTAGGAGCGAAAGAACACCGTCGCGGGCGCGCTGACGAGCGTGCCGGCGCGACAGGGTTCGTGTGCAGCGTAGGGAACCGGCCAGGCGCCCGGTTTCAGGAAGTGCTCCGATGTCAGCTTTTGCTGGTCGGTTGCAGTTGGGTGGTTGGCGGTGGGTATTTCTGCTCCTGATGACGGGCGGCTGCCTGGCAAGCTTCCTGGCGGCACGATACGGATTGGGAGCCACTACACGGCTCAGCGACGTGATTCCTTGGGGCTTGTGCCTGGGCCTGAATGTTTTCTGCGGGGTTGCGCTGGCGGCGGGCGCACTCAGCTTGGCCAGCGTTGCGTCTGTAATCGGCGGCCCGGAATGGCGAAACGTAGGCCGGGCATGCCTATTGACTGGCTGCCTTGGTTACCTGGTGGCGATGCTGGGCATGGTTGCCAATGGGCCCATCGACAACTACTGGCGAGCGTTACTCCAAGGGTGGACCCAACGCTCGATTCTGTCAGGAGCGGCGTGGACGGTCCTCCTACTTGCTTTGCTGTTGTTTATTGAGTTTTTGCCGCAATACTCTCTCCGCCTCGCACGTGCGCGGTGGTTCACCATCCTGCAACGACTCGACCTGCCGTTGCTGATTCTGGCTACGATTCTCGCCGTGCTTCACCAATTCGGCCTGAATCGGCTGATCAAGCTGGCTGAAACCCGGTTCTCTCCGCTGTGGTCAGGTCCCAGCCTGTCCCTGATGTTCTACCTGTCGTCCCTGGCGATGGCGTTCGCCGTGCTCCTTTTTGCTTCCTGGCGGAGCCGCCTGGCCTTCGGCAAAGCGCTTCCTTCATCGGTGTTGCCGGCAATCGCGCGCGCCCTCACCGTGGCGGTGTTCGTTTATCTCGTCATACGTCTGATGGACTTGATGGAGCGCCACCTGCTCTTTTCCATGTTCAGCGTTAGCAGAGAGGGCTTACTGCTCCTGCTCGAAATCGTGCTTCTGCTGGTCGGCATGATGTGGATCAAAGGCAACGAGGAGGAACCGCGGGAGCTGTATTTTGGGGCCGCGCTGATCATTGCCGGAGTGGTTGCCAATCGGCTCAACACCGCGATCACCGCGCTCGAGGCCGGAGCCGGTCAGGACTATTTGCCGCGCTGGGGTGAATTCCTGATTTCTTACAGCCTGGTGGCCGTCGGGGTGGCCGGATTTGCGCTGGGAGTGAAGCATTTGTCGGTTTTTTCCGAAGTTGAACCCTGGAATGGCTAGTGGCGAACTGCTTTACGCCGCGGAACGGATGCGCGAACTGGCTCATGATGACAAGCTGCTCGATCCGGAGTACCGCGTGCTGCCGACCGCGACTCCTACGGAAGGAGTTGGCGTGGTGGAGGCGCCGCGCGGGACCCTCATCCATCATTACCAGACGGACGAGCGCGGGGTCGTGCAGCGCGCCAATTTGATCGTAGCCACCCAGAACAATGCCGCGCGCATGGCGATGAGCGTGGAGAAGGCGGCAAAAGGGTTGATCCACGGCGGTCATGTGCCGGCAGAAGTGCTCAACAAAATTGAGCTGGCGTTCCGCGCCTACGACCCTTGCAATGCCTGCGCAACCCACGCTCTTTCAGGGGAGATGCCGTTGCGGCTGACGGTGCGAAACAGAAACGGAGAGCCAATTTCCGAAGTGACACGGGCTTATAGATAAGTTGCACTTCTCTGGCAAAAGGAACCCGAGAAAAGAGGGGTTGCAGTGGTCTCACAATTGGGGTTGCTTGTGACCCTGTAGAACATCGCGCACCTCTCCAGAGCCGGTCTCCCATTTTTCAACCTTGCATTGCGTCGTTAACGATGCAGGAGGTCTACCATGCGACATAAAACTGCGAGTGTTTCAACCGCGAAGCCCGAGAAAAGCTCGCTCGAATTGACCGAGGAGTTAATTCGGGTACGTGCGTATCAGTTTTACGAGGAACGGGGCTGTGAAGACGGTCACGACTTCGAAGATTGGCTCCAAGCAGAGGCCGAAATAGTTGGAAAGAAATCCGCTGCTGCGGCTGAAGCAGAGTATACGGAAGGCGGGAGCAGGGCGGCAATAGCGTAAAGGCGCCCGCCTGTTGCTCACTTTCGTCGATTTCATCAGGGGCACCGATTCTCCAGCCAGAACCCCCGCCGGGAGGGGTACTCGTTGGGAGCGAACGGAACCCCCTGCGCTAAGCGACCATGGGGGACGCCTTGGGGTTCCCTGTCAGCAAATAGGCCGTAGTTCCTCCAGCCGTTACGCCGTCAGCCGCTCTGGTGTAATCAGGAACGCTCCTTCTTTTTCGCCCTAACCCCCATTGCAAAAAGCACAATCATGGGAGCAAAAACAAGCACTGGTATTGGCCACAACACTGAACCTAATAGCCTTCTCATAGCTCCGCCCTCACGATGCCAGTCCAGATGCCATGGCTAGGGTTTTGAGGAAATGCGTTCACCTGCGCTCGCACATGACGGCAGAGCAGCGCGGCCAAATCTTCAGATGAAATCGTCACATCGCCAAACAACATATGGTCTCAGCCCCTTATCCGGGTCCGTTTGCTCCGCAAAACGGCACCCGTTGCAGACGTGGTTTATCGCCAATCACAGTCACTCAGTGTGTCACACAAAAGCGGTGATCTGCGTCACAGATCGATGTGAGAAGTAGTGAAATTCCGACCCGTTCACGGGTCGCGCCCGTCGGGACCAGTGCAAACTGTTCGCAGTCGTGCCAAAGGGACACAAAGAGCGCCCTTGGGGGTCCTGTACTTCCAGATAAAGCTTGCGGCAACGCCGCTTACCAAAAACTGCGAATAAAGCCCCAGCTTCATCACGTGAGACGATGACTGAGGTCATAGACGAGGAAAATGCAGGTAGTGAACAATTCAAACGCCTGTACAGGTGGCATCTGACCCGAGTTTCTGCCTGAAGCAGTGTCGCGCCCACTCCCGGACGGGAGAGCCACTGCCATCTGAAGCGTTAATCCAGTTACTTTTGATATTGAACTCCCCGGTGGCCTTTATATGGGCTTTCTCGACATCTTCTCTCTCTTCGTTCTGCTTGTCATCCTTGCCTTGGGGGTGGCGATTCTTCTGCTTTTGGCGTGGCTGCCAGGGAACATTGCGAAGAAGGGCCACAGTCCCTGGGCTGAAGCCATCAACGTAGCAGGCTGGGTCGGTATTCTGCTGCCGCCGATCTGGATGCTGGCCCTGATTGCGGCATTCATCCGGCCAAGAGCTGGAGAAGGTGCGGCAATCGCCATCAGCGAAGCTGAGACTACGGAACTGGCGGCGACCATCACGGGGATTTCCCAACGCATTGCCACCATGGAAAAGGGAATGCGCGAACTGGCTTTGAGAACGATGTCCCGGGGCGCGGAGGGATCACAGCCATGATGGTCGCGATCCTTGTCATTTGCTACGTGCTGATCTTGCGGTGGCTGGACCAGAAGAACCGGGAGAAAGACCGGCTGAAGGCTGGCACAGCAATGCCGTCAGGCCCGGCAGATTACGCCACGATCAAGCAAGCGTTGGCGCAGGTTTCCGACCGGTTGACACAGGTCGAGACGGAGTATCGCGCACTGACCCAGCGCATGGGGGTACCGCGATGATCGCTTTCCTCGCCATTGTGTACTGTGTCGGTCTTTATCTCGTCTTTATCAAATTCCGTCTTCTGCCATTCAATCTTCCGGCACAGATCATTGTGGGCATGGTCGGCTTCGTCGGCTTGCTCATCGTGCTGTTCGGAATGAATTTCACCCAGCCCTTTACGATGGGGGCCACGGTGTCGGAATTCACGACTCCGGTGGTCGCGCGTGTCCCCGGTCGCGTGATTGAAGTGCCGGTGCAAAACAACTCTCGCGTGAAGCGGGGCGATGTCTTGTTTCGGATGGATCCGCAGCCCTACCTGGACAGCTTCCATGCAGCCGAATCGGGGTTATCGCAGGCTGACATCCAAACCGCGACTGCCATTACCCAGGCCAACCAGGGCGTCAAGGCCGCGATCGCGAACGCGCAGGCTGTCGACGCCGCCATACAGGCGACGAACGTCGCTATCCAGGCGACCAAGGCGCACCTGGACCTGGCGAGCACGCGGTTAAAGGAATACACCGAATTGGCCAGCAAGAACGCTGGCAGCCAGTTCGAAGTCGAGCGATACGCCGCTGACGTCAGTAGCCTCACCCAACAAGTAGCAGCGCAGCAGCAACAGATGGCCGCTCAGCAACAACAACTGGCTGCGGCTAGGGCCCAACAAGCGCAGGCACAAACTTCTTTAACCACCGCCACGCAGATGCGGCCCGCGGTATTAGCTCAAGCAAAGTCTCAGGTTGAAGCTGCCAAGTGGAACGTGGATCAAACCACCGTCTACGCTCCCGACGACGGCTACGTCACCCAGTTGCAATTGCAACCGGGAGCGATGGCCTCGCTTACGCCGGTGATGGTGTTCGTGAGTTCGGCAGATCGAAGTCTGGTGGTGGCGACCGTCATGCAGAACTATCTCAACACCTTCAAAGTTGACGCTCAGGCTGAGGTCGCGCTGCCGGCGCTGCCGGGCAAGATTCTGAACGCCAGGGTTACGAGTATCGAACTAGCGACGGGAGCGGGTCAGCTCGACCCCGAGGGCAGGCTCCCAACCAGCTTGGTTCCTCGCCCGCCCGACCGGATGTTCATCCGACTCCATCTTGAAGAGAACCTAAGTAAGTACGTCGTTACGGTCGGATCCAGTGGCTGGATTGCCATCCGCGGCGAGTCGTGGAAGGACCTGTTCATTATCCGGCAGGTCATCATGCGCTGGTACACGTGGACCAACTACATATTTGCGGGATATTGAGCTTCCCTGGGTAGAGGCCGTCACTCATGAAAGAGCGCGAACCAAGCAGATATTTGCGGCTAGGCGTCTTGATCCCGGCGAGCGTTATTCTCGCGCTTCTTGCCGGTGGGTGCGCGGTGAAGCGTCCTCCGAATACGACGCAGGCGGTGAAGGAGTCTTTGCCGGCTGCGACCAAAATCCCGGGCCAGTGGACGAGCCAGGGCGCCAGCGCCGCTCCGGTGCAGACAGATTGGCTCAAGAGCTTCGGCGATCCGCAAATGGAAGCCATCGCCGCCGAAGCATTGAAGAACAATCTGTACCTGCAGGCTGTCACCACCCGGATTGACGCAGCGGCCAACATTGTCACCCAGGCACACTCGCAATTGCTGCCAATGGTTGGCGTTTTGGGATCCGCCACCTATCTCGGCCGCTACAACCAGAAAGGTGTCCGGGGGCAGAACAAGGGGAGATACAACGCGTCCAGTCTGCTGGGTTCAGTGTCGTGGGAATTGGACCTCTGGGGCCGCATTCGCGCGCAGACGGCTGCTGCGCAGCAGGAATTGGCCGCCACCCAAGCCGATGTACAGTTCGCCCGCGAGTCTCTAGCCGCACTCACGGCCAAGACGTGGTACTTGGCTGTTTGTACCCGAATGCTACAAAGGTTTTCGGAGCAGAATGTCCGATTGAAGCAACAAAGCCTAGATCTAGCCCAGACCAAATTCCAAGTAGGTGAGGTCCAGGATCAGCAAGTTGCCATAGCCAGCGCCGATTTGGCAACTGCACAGAGCCAGTTGACGCAGGTAAATAGCGCGTATGAGCAGATCGTACGGGGACTCGAAATCCTCCTCGGGCGTTACCCTTCCGCGGAACTCCAGGTAGCGGAGACCATGGTTTCGTTGCCCCCTCCGGTTCCAGCCGGGCTCCCGTCGCAACTGCTGGAGCGCCGGCCCGACGTCATCGCAGCCGAGCGAACATTTGATGCGGCGTTCCACATGGTCCAGTCCACCAAGGCTGCGCGATTGCCCTCCATCAGCTTGACGGGCGCCGGCGGCTACATGACGAACGAGATCTATCAGAAGCTCGCCCTGCGTCCTTGGATCTGGACGGTAGGAGCAAACCTCGCCGCGCCACTCTACACCGGCGGATTCCTTCAGGCGCAAGTGAAGATTGCCAATGACAACCAGAGAGCGGCACTCGCGCTCTATGGCCAGACCGCGCTTCAGGCCTTCGGCGAGGTTGAGGTCACGCTGTCGAATAAACGCTTCCTGCGCGAAGAAAAGCAAGACTTCGACGCGGTGTTGAAAAATATCGAACAAGCTCTGGGCGTTGAACAGACGAAGCATCGCGTCGGACAGGTTGACCTCGATCCCGTATTGCAACTGCAAGCTGCAGAGTTGGGAGCGAAGACAGCGGTGACCGAAGTTCAATATGAGCTGCTGGCCAATCGCATCAATCTCCACCTTGCACTGGGAGGAGGTTTCTAGCGCAACGGGTCTTGCCAACGCACCAGGAGGAGCGATGAGAAACGCGGTTCTGCTTCTATTCCTTGTAATTTCCGTAGTCAATGTCCACTTTGTCGGGGATAACTCGGATGTCACGTGTCCCCG
The DNA here is from genome assembly GCA_036511435.1 of Terriglobales bacterium. Classification (GTDB taxonomy): domain Bacteria; phylum Acidobacteriota; class Terriglobia; order Terriglobales; family Acidobacteriaceae; genus Bog-257. The sequence continues at coordinate 9,743 of DATCCF010000257.1, forward strand.
TGGGAGGTCGTAATGTTCCAGCGGAAGTGGTGGATCATCTCGTTCACTGCCATTCTGTTCACCAGCATCGCTGCTGAGGCGCAATGGGTGATGGTGGCCCGTGCAGTCCAAGGACGTGTCCAGCGGATGCAGCAAAAGCCGGACAACGCCGCGGGCTACGACGTTGCCACCCTCATTCTCGAGGCGGCTGTTGACAAGGTTTACGAGACTGCCCTGAAGTCCCTGCAGTCTCATGCTGACTTGGTCGTCACCAAGCAGGATCCAAAGAAAGGAATAATTCAGTTCAGCAAAGGCCAACAGGTGGCTAGCCTTCGGGCGACTGCGCTGGGCGATAAGGTGACGCAACTCGTTATTGCCTCCAGCCTGACCGACACCCAACCCAGCACCACTTCGTTGGTGGTCCAAGCGGCGCTGAAGGTGTGCACCGACATGCACGTCAAATGCGTCGTGGAGGAGAACTAGCACATTTCGGCGATTGCAACACGGGAGTTGCGAGGCATGAGCATCCGGGTGGGGGATTACGTCAACAGCCAATGCTTGCGCTGCAAGCGCATAGTGAGCGCCCTTTCCGTCGTGCTTGCGGGATGCAATCTATCGCTGATTTCCCAGACAGCCGCGGCCCAAGCCGTACAGTTCTCGCCGGAGGTGGACGTCTATATCAACCTGCACAATAACGCACGGCTCTCATTTCAAGCGGGAAGAATACTCGAAGAGGGCGCTCCGACGCAGGCGGCGTTTGGATCCAATCTCGAAGTTTACTTGAAGCCTCTGTTAAGGCTGCGCACGGCTGCGGGCCAACAGCCTGACCAGTCCAAGTTACGGACCCTGACGTTGAGCATGGGCTATCGATATTTCACATCGGTTGGGACTGCGCCGGAGAACCGGATCGTGTTGGAGGCGAGCCCGCGCTTCCCGTTGGCTTGGAAGATAGTGCTGACCGACCGAAATCGCGGCGATCTCCGGATGATTGCCGGGAATTTCTCCTGGCGTTACCGCAATCGCCTGAGTGTGGAGCGCGCAGTCTTCATTCATTCGTACGCTTTCACGCCATACCTCCGTGCCGAGGCATATTACGACAGCCATTACAGCAAGTGGAGTGCGACTCTCCTGACAGCGGGTGTGAGCTTTCCTATTAAGAAACACACGGAGCTTGAACCCTATTACCAGCACCTGAACCAGACTGGCCGCACCCCAAATCAGCAACTGGAGAACATCGGTCTGAAACTTAATTTGTATTTTTAGAAAGATGTCGTGAGCCGATTCGAACTCCGTGTCAAGCAAAACATGAGGGGAATTCATGAGATCGCGAGAATTGGCCTTAACCGCATTTTCAGTAGCCCTTGCCGGGTGCAGCATGCCGCTCTGCTCCCAAGATGTGCTGCCCAAACCTGACCCTCCATTCAAAGGAAAGATCGGGCGCACCTACAAAGATTCCCAACCCGACAAGATTCCGATTATCAAAGCGCCGGACGGCGCTCCCAACGTGCTGATCGTCCTGATCGATGATTGCGGATATGGGCAGTGGGGCACCTTCGGCGGCCAGATTCCCACCCCTAACCTGGATCGCTTGGCCATGATGGGCCTGCGCTACACGCGCTTCCACACCACGGCGCTCAGTTCTCCTACCCGCGCAGCGCTGCTCACCGGACGCAATCATCACTCGGTCGGCACGGGCGTCATCACGGAATTGGGCGATGGTTATCCCGGCTATAGCGGCCAGATTCCCAAGAGCGCCGCGATGGTGTCGGAAATTTTGCGGCAGAACGGATACAGCACCGCCTGGTTCGGTAAGAACCACAATGTTCCCGATTGGGAGACCAGCGTCTCCGGCCCGTATGACCGCTGGCCCGGGCTGCAAGGCTTCGATCACTTCTATGGCTTTGTCGGTGGGGAAGCAAATCAGTGGGAGCCCACACTCTATCGTGACAACCAGCCGGTCGACATGCAGGTGCCGAAAGGCAAGGAAGGGCACTACACCCTCAACGATTCGCTGGCCGATGAAGCCATCAGCTATATCTTCCAGGAGAAATCGGTGACGCCCGACCGGCCATTCTTCGTGTACTACGCCCCAGGCGCCACCCACGCTCCGCACCACGTTCCCAAAGAGTGGATGGACAAGTTCAAAGGGCAATTCGACCAGGGCTGGGATAAATATCGCGAAGAGACGTATCGGCGCCAGCTCAAACTCGGCGTCATCCCGCCGGACACCAAGCTGACACCACGGCCGAAAGAAATTCCGGCGTGGGATTCGCTGTCCGCTGACCAGAAACGGGTAGCGGCTCGCCTGATGGAAGCCTTCGCGGGTTACACCGCGCAAACCGATTACGAGGTGGGCCGCGTTCTGGACGCCGTGGAGCAGGTCGGTCAACTTCATAACACGCTGATCTTCTGGGAAATTGGCGACAACGGCGCCTCCATGGAAGGGACGCTGTATGGCGTCTTCAATGAGATGGCCGCCCTCGGTGGCATACCGCAAGATCCATCCTTCCTGCTGCAGCACATAGATGAGATTGGCGGGCCGAAGGCCTATAACCATTTCCCAGTGGGCTGGGCCTGGGCCATGGACACACCGTTCCAATGGGGCAAGCAGGTCGCTTCGCATCTCGGAGGCACGCGCAACCCGCTGGTGATCGTGTGGCCGGACCGGATCAAAGATCAAGGTGGTATTCGCAGCCAGTTCCATCATGTCATTGACATCGCGCCGACCATTCTGCAAGCGGCGAACATCCCGCAACCCACGGAGGTGAACGGCGTCAAGCAGAAGCTGATCGAAGGCGTCAGCATGTTGTACAGCTTCGATGACGCCAATGCCCAAGGCACGCGGCAAGTGCAGTACTTCCAGATGTTCGGCAATCGTGCGCTGTACAAGGACGGTTGGATCGCCGCCTGCCGCCATGGCCGCCTGCCGTGGCAGACCGGATCTTACGATTTCGACAAAGACCAATGGGAACTCTATGACCTGGCGCACGATTTCAGCGAAGACAACAATGTCGCGGCGAAGTATCCCGACAAGCTGAAGGAGCTCCAGGATGTCTTCTGGGTGGAAGCCGAAAAATACCAGGTGCTCCCACTGGATGATCGCCTGGCTGAGCGCGGCGATCCAACCTTGCGCCCCAGCCTGATCGAGGGGCGAACCACGTTCACCTACTATCCGGGGAAGGTGCGGATACCGGAGAGCTCTGCCGCCCCGATCAACAACAGGTCGTACACCATTACAGCATACGTCGATGTACCGCCAGGAGGAGCAGACGGGGTCCTGGTTGCCGATGGCGGGGTGGTGGGAGGCATTGCGCTCTACATCAAGGACGGGCGGCCCACCTATGAATACAACTGGATCTCGCAAGCGCGCTATAAGGTAACCGGCTCCGAGATCCTGGCGCCGGGGCCGAACACGATCCGAATGGAGTTTCACTATGACGGAGGTGGCCTCGGCAAAGGCGGCACGGCGACGCTCTTCGTGAATGACAAGAAGGTTGGCAGCGTCAGGATCGACAAAACGTCATGGGGTCGCTTTTCGGCGGACGAAACCTTCGACATTGGCGAAGACGCAGGCTCTCCCGTAAGCGAGTCCTATTCTTCGCCGAATCCCTACACGGGCACGATCAAGAAGGTGGTGATCGATACGCAACCGGCCAACTTGAGCGCTGCCGAGCAGCAAACCATCCGAAACATGGAGCGAGAGGCAGCACTCGCGGCGGAATAAGAAGTAACGAGGGCGGGCGGGCATTTTCCCGCCCTCCAGTTCACGCGACAGTCAGAACTCAACGAGAAGACGTGGTCATCCTCATCCGCGAGACCGCCAACAGGAAGTCGAGGCCACACGTGGCCAACAAGTAAGGAAGGAAATCAAGTCATGGCAGATTCGATAGAGATCCGGCATCGTAGCACGACAGCTATACTGGGCGTGCTGATCGTCCTTGGCCTTTGCATCTGCGTGCAAGCCCCTGCGGCCCAGGAGCAACCTGCAGCAGGTGTTTCCCCAACCACGCAGCCGGCAGGCATCTCCAGCTTTGCACCATACTTCGGGCCTGTGACGGGCGGGAAAGCTGAGAGCTCACGCCCGGTTCAGATTTCTACTCCTGTTCGATGGAACGCAGCAGCAGTGGATACCGCGAGTTCTGTCCCTGGTGCTGGCCCTCGCCGAATCACCCTGGACGAAGCGCAACAGCAAGCTGCGGCAGCCAACAATCCGATGCTCCGTCTCGCCGCACTAGGCGTCGAGGCCGCCAAGCAACACCGGCTGGGCGTGGAATCGGATTTCTTCCCTAAGCTCAACTCTTCCTTCGCCAATCTCCATTTCAACAAGTTCCTGGGTCTGCTCATCGAGATCCACAGACCATTTCTCGGCACCGCCACGATCGCTCTGCCGCTGTTCAATCAGGATGAAACCATGGTCGCGGCGATGGCCACACAACCGATTACCCCATTGTTCAAGCTTCGCCAAGTACTCACCATTGCCCGTGCCGACGAGCAAATCGCAAGATCCAAAGCGGGGCTGCCTGTCAAGGAGGTAGCCAGCAATGTCGAGCAGTCGTATTTCGAGCTGCTCGTTGCTCAGCGCCAAAGGGAAGTCGCCAACGCCAAGGTAAAGAAGGTCGAGAACAAATGGCGCCTGGCCAGTACCTCCGCTCCGCCTGCGGGACTGGCAGAACACGAGACGGAGTGGCTTGAGGTCAGCAAAGCACTCGTGCTGGCCGACAGCAATATGAAGGAAGCAGCCGCGACCCTCAATGCCCTGCTGGGATGGCCGCTCGATACCCAGCTTGAGCCGGTCGTGCCCGCTGTGTTTTACGAGGACATTTCGGTGAATGAGGCAACCGAGCAGGCCTTGCGGAGCAACCCGGAGGTGGTCGAGGCGGAACAGACGGTGGTCAAGGCGCGGGCCGCCGCCAAACTCTCCACACTGGATTACGTGCCGGACGTGGCAGTCGTTGGTGGCTATGCCTATCAAACCGTCATGCCTGCCTTACCGAAGGATTTCTCGTATGTCGGCGTCATGGCCAGCTACAACTTGTTTGACTTCGGCAAGCGTGAGCGCACGGTGAAAGAACGCAACGCACAGGTCTCGATGGCAGAGACCGGCTTAATGCTGGTCAAGGCCAAGGTTGCCGCCAGCGTGACCAAGGCCTACTACCAACTGGATGGCTCGCGTCAGCTCAGCGAACTGGCACGCCGGATGGATGCGGCGAGCCGGGCAGTGGAAGTGAAGTACGAACCGGAAGAGGCCGAGGCAGTGCGGGCGAGCCGTGAGCTGGAAATCCTGCAGGCCGAACTGGAGCATCGGCTGGCATATTCCCGGCTGCAGCAGTTAATCGGAGCCGGTTACTCCAGCTCAGGTAAGTAGGGATTCGAAGAGGTGGTCGGCAGACGCGTGGACATCTCGTTGAAGGAGAACTGGAATGGCCGCCCGCCGCCGACGCAGATTGTCGCTATCGGAGCGCCCGGGGCCATCGAGAAGGAAGTGTTTCGCGACAAATTTGAGCAGTGCTTCAGCACGCTTGACGACGTTCCAAGCGGCGCGTCAAGCGGACAGTGGGCTATGTGATTGAAATGAACAGACCGGCGCAAGAACCAGGAAGCGTATTGAGACAGAAACCACAAAAATTTGCCGTACGGGAGCCTGGGCCGCAGTTGACTCTGTGCCCGTAGGAGAGAAATGACGTTCGATTGCGCCCCAACATGGGGTGAGCAGTGAATGTGGTTCATCAACAAGGAGAGAGGGAGAGAAGGAAGGAAGGAAGGAATGAAAACACTGAGAGAGAAGTTCGCTGGCCGGCGACTTGAGGCCGCGATCACGATGTTTGCGGCCGCATCCTCGTGTGCCGGTATGGCCCAGAACATCCGCGGCGCGGCCACAGGGCCGACCACGGCCAAGGGCTACGACCACCCAGGCCAGTACATTCACCTGCAAGACGTTAAACCCGCCGACAACATGTATCCAGTCATCGCGCATCCCGAACAGGACGCGGAAGCGCGGCAGAAGCTAGCGGCTTTGGAGAAGAAGACCGGCAAGAAACCCAACATCCTCATCTTCCTTATGGACGACGTGGGCTGGATGGATCCGGGATTCAACGGCGGCGGAGAGGCCGTGGGCAATGCCACGCCGAGGATGGACAAGCTGGCCCACGAAGGTTTGCTCTTCACCTCCGCCTACTCGACGCCTTCCAGTTCGCCCAGTCGCGCCACCATCATGACCGGACAAAACCCTCTGCACCATGGCATTCTGCGCCCCCCAATGTACGGGGAGGCTGGCGGTCTCGACGGCGAGACCACGGTTGCCCTGTTGCTCAAGAAGCAAGGCTACATAACCCAAGGTGTGGGCAAGTGGCACATTGGCGAGAACCAGGGTTCGTTACCCCAGAATGTCGGCTTCGACGACTATGTCGGATTTCTGGGCGTTTCCGACATGTACACCGAGTGGCGCGACGCATACTTTAACCCGGAAGTGGCCCTCTCACCCGCGCGCTTTGCGATGATGGAACAGGACCACTTCAGCCATAACGAGGTCCACTGCACTACCGCCAACAAGAACAACTGCGAGGACGGCAGGCTCATTGACCTGACCTATATCAAGGACCTCGACAAGCACTGGTTAGATACCAGCCTCACCTTCCTGGACAAGATGAAAGGCAGCAAACAGCCCTTTTTCCTTTACCATGCCACGCGCGGCTGCCACTTCGACAACTATCCTTCCGATGAGTGGGCCGGCAAGTCCATGTCACGCACCAGTTATGGCGATTGCATGGTGCAGATGGACTACATACTCGGGCAGTTATATGACAAGCTTCAGCAGATCGGCGAACTCGATAACACCCTGATTATCTTCTCCTCCGACAATGGGCCCGAGTGCGAGATTCCGCCACACGCTCGCACGCCCTTCCGCGGATGCAAAGGTTCGAGTTGGGAAGGTGGCGTGCGCGTGCCGACCTTCGCGTACTGGAAAGGCATGATCAACCCGCGCAGAGACGATGGCCTGTTTGATTTTGCCGACATCATGCCAACCGCGATGTCGCTGGCCGGCGTTCCTGGCGCGAAGCTGGCCGACTTGTTCCCCAAGACCACTTACATTGACGGCGTGGACCAGGCTTCCTGGCTGGTTGCCGACGATGGCCACTCGGCCCGCCGCAGCCGGATCTATACGTTGAACCAGTACTTCTCGGCCGTGCGCATAGATGAGTTCAAGTACATCATCACCGCCGAGATCGAGAACGGCCTGTTCCAGAAAGGTGATCTCGGCGGCTTCAGCGGACCTATTGTGACGGAAACTGGCGGGGTGATCATGATCAATCTCTATACCGACCCGCAAGAAGACGTAAGTGTGGGTATCCGCCACATCCCGATGATTACGTCCATGGGGGCCGCTATGGATGCTTACATGAAAGACCTGATCAAGTATCCACCGCAGTTCAAGGTCGGATTTATGTCGAATAATCCGCCTTTGTACATCCTCGCACCACAGATGAAAGACCTGATGAAGAAGAGCGGCGCCGGCAGGCCGACACCGTAGATCACACGAGACGCGAGCCCGCGCCTCAGCGCGCGGGCCTTCACGAGATTCTGCATGCAAAGTGGCGCTATGGCAAACGCTGACTTAACTCCCGTCCAGACATCGGAAGGCGCGGTGCGCCGCTATCACGTGATGGTGAAGCCCATCGGCTCTCTCTGCAATCTGGATTGCACCTACTGCTATTACCTTCATAAAGAACAACTCCTGGGCACCAATTCGAATTTTCGGATGGCCGACGAGGTCCTCGAAACGCATATCCGACAGTACATCGAAGGCCAAGATGGCGACGAGGTCGTCTTCACCTGGCAGGGTGGCGAACCGACCTTGATGGGATTGCCATTTTTTGAGAAGGTGATGGCGCTGGAGCAGAAGTACAAGCGAGCGGGACAGCGCATTGAAAACGATCTTCAAACTAATGGCGTTCTGCTGGACGATGAGTGGTGCCGGTTTTTGAAGCAGCACCGGTTTCTTGTGGGCCTCAGTATCGATGGTCCGGAAGAACTACACGACGCCTATCGTCGCAGCAAAGGCGGGCAGCCCACTTTCAAGAAAGTATTCGCGGCCGTGGAGTTGCTTCACAAGCATCGCATAGAATTCAACACTCTCACGGTTGTCAACCGGCTGAACGCCACGCGTTCCTTGGATGTATATCGCTTCATCAGCCGGGAGGTACGTCCACATGAGTTGCAGTTCCTGCCCTGTGTGGAACCAAAGGTCTTCCAGAGCACGGCTCCTCAGCAGTGGGATCCAGCCAGCTTGCCGCAACTCGGATCCACGGCGGCGCGGCCGGGAAACTCGGATTCTGTTGTAACCGATTGGTCGGTGGATCCGGAGGATTGGGGCAAGTTTCTCTGCAAGGTCTGGGACGACTGGGCGTCAGGCCGCCAGCGCGGCCCCTTGGCCGGCCGGCGCAGCAAGGTCACGGTTGCTGCCGGCAGGTGAGCTGACGGTCTCGCCGAATGAAACAAGATGGCCGACGCTGCCTGGTTTCAGCGCGCGCGAATTGCAACCATGATGAACCCACGGCATGCTTCGCGAATGGCAAAGACTGTCGCCAAGCGGGTTCTCGACTTAATGTCGTCGCAAAAAATGGATACCGGCGAAGGACGCTGAGACCAGCCCAGAGCGGGCTTGGTACTAAGCATTCTCGGTGTGGAAGAACTCTGGACACGAATGGTATTTGAAAGGCAACAACTCAAGGCGTCATTCAGCAGGTCCGTTGACCACAGAATTTGAGATCCCTCGATGCGTGAGTCAGATCACTGACAAGCTATCCCGTGCAGTGACATATTGTGGGGCGGTTGGGAGCTAGAACGGAAATTCCGGCTAAGGACAACAGATCGGTGTCAAAGGCATTGTTAGGAGGATATATGCGAAACACCTGGTGCGGTACTTCGCGGACATTAACCGTGCTGCTGGTCGCGTCTGGGATGGCCTTCGCGCAAGTTGAGCATCAGTCTCGCACCTTGCTCGTAAATGGACGTTCCGGACAAGCGGCCATAATCCAAGAAAACGGGCGCGCGTATGTCGACCTGGAAGCGCTGGCACAGATCGCAAATGGGTCGCTGAGCTTCAACGCGAATCGGATCGTTTTGACGCTACCGCCGTCCCCTGTCAGCACTCCCATAAGCGTTGACTCGCCAAACCCGGCGGAGAATTCCGGCTTGTCGCGGGATTTCATGAAGGCAGGGATCGAGGAGATCGCATTGATTCGAGAATGGGGCAGTCCGGTTGGGTATGCCATCCAGAATGGATACTCAATCACGGAAGAATGGGTGGCCCGTTACCGAGAACAGGCGGCGCACGGCCTCAGAATGGCGTCTGTGGCAGCATCGACGAACGCCGATCGAAATGCTCTTCAATTGCTCACGACTGAGTTCGAGGGCGTGCGTGATTGGAGCAACAAACTCGTCGAGGCACGAAGGTCCATGGACACGGCGAAATATTCCATGTCAGCGAATGCGCTGCGAGATGACCCCCAATCTCAAAAATTAATAGCATGCTGGCGTTTCCTCGCTTCGATGTTGGGAAGCGGCAGCTTTCAGGATGATTCATCCTGCCACTGAGTCTCACTGGGTCACTCGACGGAATATCGACGCGCGTCGAGTACGGCGTTAAGAAGCCGCATGGCAAAACACCTCCGAAGTCGCGGGAAAGGGATCCTGATAAAACCTTCAAAGGGACCGGTTCCGGACGGTTTGTCGGCAACCCGGAAACTGACCCACTACCCACTGGTGTGCTACCTCGCCGGGCACTCTGCCTCCGGTTTACAATGGTGAAAGCAGTCTCGCCCGAGCTGTAGCGGCTCCCTACAGGAGCCGTCATTACTTCAGCCATCGACGAAAGGAATCATCATGGCCCGGCAACCCGGCGTTTATGCAACCCTGGACACCAGCGAAGGAACCATTGTCTGCCGCCTCTTCGAAGCGGAAGCGCCCATCACGGTGAAGAACTTCATTGAGCTTGCGGAAGGCTCGCGTGAATGGACCCACCCGCACACCAAGAGCAAGAGCAAAGCTCGCCTGTACGACGGCACCATCTTCCATCGGGCGATTCCCGACTTCATGGTCCAGGGTGGGGACCCCGCCGGCACGGGCATGGGCGGCCCCGGCTACCAGTTCCAGGACGAGACCAAGGGCTCGCCGCACAAGTTCGACAAGCCGGGCAAGCTGGCCATGGCGAACTCCGGTCCTGGCACCAATGGCTCGCAATTCTTCATCACGGTCGCGGCTACCCAATGGCTAACGGGTAATCACACCATCTTCGGCGAAGTCGTCGAGGGCCAGGACGTGGTGGACAAAATCACCAAGCTCCCGCGCAACCGCCAGGACAAGCCAAACAAGGATGTGGTGTTGAATTCGGTAAAGATTGAGAGAGTGTGAGGATAGTTTCGAGTTTCGAGTTTCGAGTTTCGAGTGGATCGAATTCTGGATCTCCCACCCTTTCGCCAACCGAGGGTCAAAGGATGGGGAACCCAGCTTTCCCTAGCGGCGTGAGAGCATATCCGCTCATCGCTTGGAGGAATGCTCTCGGCGCCAACCGTCCTTCATCGCCTGGATTTCACGGCCGGCCTGTGCGCCGTCGATAAGCTCCCCAGCTTCGGCCTGCAAATAGCCCTCCTCAATGTGGGCCGACAACGCCCGCCGCTCATCATCGGTCCAGCTTTCTTCGGCATCCTGGGCTTCAAGAGCCCGGCGCAATACATCTTCAACGCTCGTGTAGCCGCCACTGGAGAGGCGCCTTTTGATGAGCTTCTCAAGATCGGGCGAAATCCTTAATTGCATAGCCGCTCTCCGTTCTTCCGATCATTGTAATCTCGTACGTGGCAGCCGTTCATTCTTGCTCTTGATGAGTCCCTCGAACAGTTTCTCGTACTTCCCCGCGATCACGTCCCAGCGATACAGTGCGTCGGCCCGTTCCTTGGCGCGCGTGGCCAACTGTTGGCGAGCGGCAGGGTCGTCGAGCAGCGACTGCAACTTCGCTGTAAGGTCCGCTTCCGACTTCTCATACTTCACCCCGGCATCGCCCGCGGTCTCGGCGTTCTCTGGGGTATCGAGATAGAGCACCGCGTTGTTCGCCGCCATCGCCTCGATGAGCGCGGGATGCACCCCGCCGATCTCGCAGGCGAATACGAAGACGCCGGCGTGCTTTTGCAACGCCCAATATCCATCGCCATAGACGGCGCCGGTGAAACGCACGCGCTCATCGCCCAGGGACTTCATCCGCTCGATGTAACCGCGATCATAGGGATTGTCCCCCACCATCACCAGAGGCCAGTCGCTGCGCACGTTGCGCCAACTACGCAACACAAGATCGGGATTATTCTCCGGCTCAAGACGGCTGACGTAGAGAACGTAGCGTCCCGACTCGAGATTGAAGCCGTTCAGGTTGTAATCGCCCGCCGGCATCTCGGAGCCGTAGCCGATGACCGTGGACTCGCTGCCATATTTCGCGAGGTAGTAGTCATGGATCGCCTTGGCATCGGTCACCAGGCGAGTCGAACTAAACGATGACATCCATTCGCAGAAGTGCAGCACTTGCGCGCCCAGTCCTTTCCACTTCTCGCGCTTGCGGTCGAGGCCATCCACGTTGAGCACCACCGGCTTGCCGAAGAGCCGCGGAATGTAGGCGAACAGGCTGTTGGCCACGTTGCACAGCAGCACGACATCGCTGTCGCTGAAGGCGACGCGCACGGCAGCGAAAAGAGTGCTGACCCAGGTGTCGAGGTGCTTTTGATGAAGGCTGGGGACGATCACGCGGCGCACGCGCCGGTCGTACACGTCATCCGGGCGGACGAAGGCCCTGCGGCAGTACACGGTGACCTGGTGTCCCTGGTCCGCAAAACGCGAGCTGATCTGCTCGGCAAAGCGCTCGAAGCCGCCATAGCGGTTGGGAATGCCGCGGGTACCGACGATGGCGATTTTCATGAGGCCGCTTTTCGCTGTTCGCTGTTCGCTATTCGCTCTTCGCAAACGGCAGTTGATCCGCAGCATCCAGCAGGTTACCTTTCGAAGTTCGAGCTGCTGACTACTGGCTACTGACTACTGGCTTCGCACGCGGAGTATTGCAAAACCACCATAGCAAATCCCGGTCGGAAACCCGGCGGCGCGATTGAACGATCGCGCGCTTGCGGCGGACGCTCGCACGCACGCGCCAGGGATAAGCCAGTGCCGAAAGCATTCGCCGATCGCGCAGCAGCGCGTAACCGAACGTCATCATATCGCGCCACGCCACCGGCAGAAACAACCGCCAGCACAGCCATCCGGAGGCGTTCTTGCCGCGCATGAGGAACCGGTTCTTCACCGAATGCCAGTTGAT
>DATCCF010000258.1:0-5443 GCA_036511435.1 Terriglobales bacterium
GCAGGAACTCGGACGTGACAAGAGCAAATCGCTGTTCCTGCTCGTGGGAGTTTGCGTGGCGTTGTTGCTGCTTTTCTTAGGCATCTTCTCGCGTCCGAAGCAAAAGATTTCACTCCCTGGAGAAAACCCGCGCGGCGAAGCTAGTCTGGGCCGCAAAGTTACACCGGGACAGGAGAACAGCGATCCCACCAAATCGGCGACTCCGATGCTGAGTGCGGATGTGCATTCCCCAGATCCAGCGCTGGCTGGCCAATTAACGCCGGAAGATATCGGCCGGACCTCGCGAACCGGGATGGCGCCCAGACCAACTGCAAAGACTGGAACCGCGACCAAGCCCCCACAGGATTACGCACTGAGCAAGGTCGATTTCTCTGACCCTTCCGTAGGACAGGGCACTACCACCCCTAATCCGCCGTCTCCGCCCTCGTCATCGGACTCATCTGCCGATCTGAAGAAGCCCTCGCTGGTGTTCGTGCGTTCGGCGGAAATCAAACCGACGCTGAGGCCAAACTCGCCAGAAGACACGGAGGAGACCCTGGCGCTTTCGGCCGGCACCCGGTTGGTAGCGCGACTGCAAACGCCGGTGAGTTCAGCAGTCGCCGCTCCTGTGGTGGCGGTTGTTGAATACAACTACGAGCGCAACGGACAGATCGTGCTGGCGGCAGGGTCGAAGGTTTTTGGTCGTCTGACGCAGGTGAATCCGTCGGGCTATGTGGGCATTCAATTCAGCCGGGTGGAGCTGCCCGATGGAACGACCGAAAAGATCGATGCATCTGCCATGAGCCTGAATTTCGGACCGCTCAAGGGCGATGTCTCCGGCAAGAAGACGGGGACGAAGTTTCTGGTGCGTTCGCTGACGGGGATGGGGACAATCGCGTCGTATCTGGTCGGTCCACAAGGTTCAGCTTCCACTGGCATGATTTCTCCCAACACACTGATGCGAGAGCGTCTGGCCGACAACGTCGCGACCGCAGGGCAGGAAGAGCTAAACGGCCTGGCGTTCAACCAGAACCTCGTCGTGACGCTGCCCGGTAACACGCGCTTTTACATCGTCGTCCAGAAGCCGTCTTCGGACCATGGGGGCGCGACATCTGGGACACGAAGCACCGGTTCCAGTACCGCCAGCTTCAGTGGCGGGGTGCCGAATCTGGATGAGCTTCGCCAGTTAATGCAGTTAAGAAGCGAAATCAACGAGCTCTATACCCAAGCCAGCAGCCAGGCGGCGATCCAGGCACAGCCGCAGCAATGAAGAGAAAGAAGGTGTGTCTTTGGAGACTGGGGTGTCGAACTTCGGCAAGACGGAGGCTTGCCCTGCCAGGCTGGCATCCAGCCTGGCCACCCCAGATGAGAAGCTCTTCATCTCGCCGAATAAGCCGCTCACCGACGCGCTCACGTTTCGCAAATCTGTACCCCGCTACCCCTTCCAGCATCGACCCAAATATGCAGCAACCAAGCCCTTAGATGGGCTAAATTAGAGCTCTGCCAGGACGGGCAGAGACGCAATTCCGCGTGATGCTGGTCGTCCTGGCGATTGGTGGTGAAGTGGCGCACTCGCATCAAGAATGGTTTCTCAACACGCTCGTGCTGTGGCTCGCAGCACTGGTGTTGATCAGCCTTTTGCGAGGCCCCCTGCGAAGTGCGCCAGCGCTTTTGAAAAAGCCTTTGAGGTTCGCAGCCGCTAGCTGCATTGCACTCGGCGCGGTGATCTTGCTCATGTGGGATCCTGTGCTTCAAACAGCCAAGCAGAATAAGCCGCTTGGCCCACTTTGGATTCTGCTCTTGGGAGTCACCTCAATAGGTTGGATCGTTTCGTTCTTCTGGATTTTCCTGGCGCGACCTAAACGAAGGAGTGGAGCAGCCCCCGTCGCCATTGGCGGCCCGATTCAGCGACCGGCACCAAAATCTGTCGAAGTCGTTCGCAATGTACCAGCGGAGCGATTCAGCGACCTCGGCGGCATGGAAGAGGCAAAGGAACAAATCCGCGAGGTAGTGCAGGGACATCTGAATCCAGAAAAATACGAACGCTATGGGCTGGTGAGAAACGGAATCCTTCTGTACGGCCCGCGTGGAACAGGCAAAACACTTCTGGCGAGAGCGACCGCTGGCGAGTTCGGGCTGCACTTCGAATACGTATCCGCTCCGAAGCTGCTGACCCGCTGGATTGGGGCGACTGGAGAAAACATCCAGGGAGTGTTCGCGCAGGCGGCAGGCCGCAAGCCCGTCCTCTTCTTCATCGACGAGATCGACTCGCTGGGAGGTGGCCGGCAGGACGCCATCAGCGACCCAGGCGGGGCGGGACGTGAGTTCAATAACATCACCATGGCCCTGATGAGCGCGATCGACCAATACCGTGGAATCAGCGGATTCGTGCTGATGGCCGCGACCAACCGCCTAGATGGCCTCGATGAAGCGTTAATTCGGGAAGGGAGATTTGACATAAAAGTGCGTGTCGATCTTCCAGACGAGGCCACACGAGTGAAGATTCTGGAAGCGCAGCTCAGCAAGAAACCGTGGAAACGCTTTGACTTACAGGAATTCGCACGCCGGACCCCGGGAGCCAGTGCGGCGAAATTGCGCGCTTTGGTAGACCAGGCAGCGAATTACGCGCTGACCGACAACCGGAAGATCGAAGCAAAGGATCTGCGGCGGGCCATGGAAGGAAACGGCGGTAAGGACCGGCCGCAGCTGGAGCGTGTGGAATGGAACGATGTCGTCATCGCGGAGTCCGTCGAGCGAGACCTGAAGTCCATCATTCGCCTACTCGAAGACCCAACGCGAACGCATTCTTTGGGATTGCAGGTACCGACGGGGCTATTGTTGATCGGGCCGCCAGGAACAGGAAAAACGTTGATCGCAACCCTGATCGCAAGCCAAACCAAACGCAGTTTCTATCCGCTCACGGCAGCCACTGTTTTAGGCGGAGGTGTCGGAGATTCGGTCAAGCGTGTGGCCGCTGTTTTCGCGCGCGCCAAGGAGCACAGTCCCGCAATTGTCTTCCTCGATGAAATGGATGGACTGTTGCCCGCGAACAATCGCTACCTGGCCCAGCATGATGTTCAGCTCGTGGAACAATTCCTTACGGAAATCAGCAGCTTGCAGTTGGAAAACAACGTGTTTCTGGTGGGCACGACCAATCATTCGGAAAACATCGATCCCCGAGTACTTCGAGGCGGACGGTTCTCCGAGAAACTTCTGATCCCGCCTCCTGAAACTGCACAGCGAGTGCAACTGCTCGGGCTCTACCTCAAGGGCGCTCGCCTGGAGCCTGTTTTAACGGTTGAAGATATTGCCAAACGCCTCAGCGGGCTGGCGCCTGCGGATCTCCAGGCAATTTGCACGGCCGCGAAGCGCATGGCTTTCAATCGAATTGCCAATAGCGACCAACTGCCACCCCTGAACTGGTCAGATTTCGAACGGGCCACCGAGCGAGTGCGCGGGGACATGGCCCAATTGGACAATACCGGGTTGCAATAGCCACGCACTCGGACCCCTTTCCAGGCATTACTCCTCTCCCAATTCTTCGTTTTTCTGATCCCCAGGGTCTTTGATCTCCGCTGAATTCGCGCCCGTTTGACAGCTTTTTGGTTCCGGGCTACTTTCCGTCGCACATCGATCACTTTTCCGTCGCCAATTTCGGCGAGCGGCGAGGCAATCGACGAGTCTGGGAAAGGAGAAATGTTCGGTGAGGAAATTTCAGGCAGATCTCGGATGGAAGAAACCTCTGGTTGTGGCGGCGATCTTGCTGCTGGCCATTGTGCAGTTTGTGGCCGCGCAGAACCTTGGCAACGCTCCACAGTTCAACGTGGCCGTTCAAGGACAGACTGGCGCACAACCGGAAGGCAGCTTCCTGAACTTCATTAACTGGATCGGCAACGTGATCGCACCGGTCGGCGCTGGAGGTGCGGTGCTTGGCGCCGTCGTGTCGTGGCTGACCGGCCGCGGCTTTGGGCGGTGGTTGTTCGCGGCTGCCGCTCTGCTGGCTATCTCAGGTGTCACGCGGTTGATCGAGTTCTGGATCACGAACGGAACAGGAGGAGTGACTTAACCGTGCGGCCTTCACGCAAGGGGCGCAAACCAACCGGGCAGCCCGCAACGGCTGAGAAGCGATGCGGGCTGCCTATAACCAGAATGCTTCTTTTCGACGTGAGTCCCGACTTGGGGAATAGGACAGATGGCAACTCCGCAGCTGCTCAACGACATTATCTCGGTTCTGCTCTTACTGGCGCCGTCAGCCACGCTGCTGTCCCTGGTGATTGCCGGTGTCAGTCTGCGGCGCGAGGGAACGATGACGTTCGCCATCGGGGGCGGATTCACCAAGTGGATGTTCTGGGCAATCGTATTCCTCACACTTCAGCCGCTGCTGAGTTGGTTCACGTCGTTTGGAGTACCGGTGCCGCTGCCCAATGGAGGGATTTCGACCGGATGGCTGGCGAATCTTCAGGCGGACGTGGCGCAATTCGTTACCAACTTCGTGGTGCAGCGACTGGTGCCGACACTGGCGGCGTTTTTCGTGTTGCGCGCCATTCTGGACGCTGCCTCGGGTCAACATCCGTTGCCGTCGATCCTGGCAGCCATGTTTCTGCTTGGCACCCAGACCACCTACAACCTCATTCAGAGCTACAACACCGGAACGCAATACGCGACTGTCGACGTGCTCGACAGTCTTTGGAATCACCTGGTCGGGACGGTCATGCCGATCGCTGCCGTTCTGGCGTTGGTGGGAGCGATCTTGAACTTCGCGACCAGAAAACCATTCCTGCGACTGGTTGTAGTGGCGCTAGCCCTGCTCACAGTCTCAGCAATTTGGAGACTGCTGATTTCGATGATGTAGGAGAGCGAATGAACCTCGGAAACATGTCTTTCGACCACGGGATCCTTCATCTGGCGAACTGGCTGGGCAACGTAATCATGCCCACGCTCGCCGCGGCCTTCATCATCATCGCCATTTTGCAATTTTCCAAGGGGCAGGAATTCTCGCACAGCATGTACGGGGCATTGGCCTGTCTGCTGGTTTCAGGATTGACGCGGGCGTTCGAGACGTTCGCTTCGCAGGCGGCCTGGAACAATCCCGATCTGTACTGGATTTCCATAACGACCCTGATCGATTGGGTCGCAAATGTGATTTTGCCCGTCTACGCAGCTTCCCAGGTCGCAGCGATGGCGCTGCGATTGGGAATTTTTTCGCTGGTTCACCCCACAAGTGGCTGGCTGCGCCACTTTGTGACGGCGGCTCTGTGTCTGATGGTTTCGGGACTGCTTCGTCTGGCTGAGTTCTTCGTCAGCCACGGAACGGGTGGAGTGACTTAGAGCGGTTCCGGGGTAGCTGTATCCGATAATAAATACCCACAGTGGCGAAACCAAGCGGTGGCGTTGTGAGGCGTAACGGCGGCGATCGCTGTCGCCACGGCCTTCTCCAGCAGATCGACCGCCCGGGTTTTCGCGG
>DATCCF010000259.1:0-9497 GCA_036511435.1 Terriglobales bacterium
CTAAGATTATGAGTCCCCTGCTCTAACCGTTGAGCTACAGGCCCGTTTTCGGCTTCGGCTTACTCATTGTAAACGGGTCTGTCCCTGCTTCGCGCAAGGGAGCAAGGAAACTGGTGAGAGGGATGAAGAAACTGTAGGGAAGGAAGTCGGTACGGCAAGGCGCGGGACGGAATCCCGGATAAGGATTGAGAACCGCGGCTCGACGTGCTCTTGTCGCGCCTGTCGTCAGCGTCCGGCGGAAAACGTCTGCCGTCCCGACGGGACTCGGATCTATTTCCCACTCTACCCAGCACTCCGCCTGCGGCTGCGTGCTGGGCTAAACTGAGCCGCGCCTACGGCGCTCGATTATCGTCTAGCATGTTCCACCGGCGATACCATGTTCGGTTCTCACTCTGCGGGGAAGGACCTTTGACAAGGAAATTCCACTGGCAAATACCAAGTTTGGTCCCACTGCGCCCACGCGGGCTCTTCCTAGTGGAATCCCCTGCGTATCCCAACGCTGGTCGGCCACCAAGTGAGTTGGATGGAGCTGGTGAAATCGGTTTGCCGAGTGGGAGCCAACACGGGCACCCACCATGTCTCGTACTGCAGGAAAGACTTGATCTCGAGTTCTTTGCGAACGCGGAACATGGTTGAAACGTTCCAGTCCCACTGCGTGCTTCCACCGGGGATGAAATCGTTGGCGATCTTGCCGTTGCGGACCCCTACTTGAATGCTGCTCTGCGGGCTGAGATGGTACGTACTCCAGGCCTGGTAACCCTTTCCTTCGCGGCCAATCCAGTTCCCCATCAGAAACTTATTGTTCAGGTACACGTCGTGGTATACGACCTCCCAGTATATGAACTACCCACCTTTGCTATCTGGCGTGGGCGGGTCCGTATAAACCGCTTCGGCTCGGAAGTCGAGTTTGGGGAGGCCGGGGAAATGCGTGAGATAGATTCCGGGATTGACGGCAGATCGCCGAGGAGCACTGATCGGGGAGACGTCATCGTGCACCAGCGAATCGCTGTACAACGTTAGCCAACGGCGCACAAAAGGCAGCCTGTAAGAGAAATCGAGGCTGGCGTGGCGTGCGCCGGGATCCTTGCGCGAGAACTTGATCTGAGGGGTAACGTCGGTGAAGCTGGTGAAGCTATTCCAAAACGAACCGAAGGTGAGCGGTACGTGTCCTTCACCGCCGAACACGTCATTGCGAGTAAATCCAAACTCGAGGTTTTCGGTTGGCTTGAAGCTGATCTTCTGTCCGAAGAAGTACGGCCCTACCGGAAACTGATGGCCGGCGAGCGCCCCGAAGAAGTTGGAGACCTCAAACGGCCCCAGAAACTTTGACAATCCCGGAACATTGGTCGGCTCGGTGCGGTTGATCTGGAGCATCCAGAACGGGGCGGCATTGTTGCTCATCAAGAAGGCGCCGCTTTCGCCCGGTCCCCACCATATGCTTTGCTTGCCCACCGAAAAATCCAAGCCGCCGTATTTTACCGAGGCATAGGTATCCAACAACCGAAACTGATTCGCGGTAGAGATCGGAGTCGGTGCCTGCAACGGGTTCATGTCCGCGTTGGCGATCACCTGTCGCACCGAGAGCGGATATGCAGGTATCGCCGGCGCATGCTGATACTCCCCATTGAGATAAAATGCGAACCGGCCATCGTTGGCGCTGGCGCTGAATCCCGTGATGTTACTGACGCCCTGCCAGTACGGGCGCCCGTAATCGTTGATCAGGCTCTGGCCGAAGTGATAGCTGTCGTTCACCGGCGTTCCCGCAATGTCCATCACTCGCGTGTAAAGCGAATCCAGGTGGATCGACTCCACCGGTCTTCCATCCCAAGCCGCCAGTTCATCGGCGAATTCGCCATCGAGAGTTTTCTGGAGCTGCAATATTTGGGGCGGAAGATCGGTGTGGTATTCGACGTTGTTATGCATCTCGATGAGCATGTGAGCACATGACATTCGCGTCCACGGCCGCAGGCCGATGAAGGCGGTGTTGATGTATCCGCGGGCGATCAGGCTCTCCATCGCCGGATAAATCCAACTGTCCAGCGGAACGTAGGTGCTTCCGATATTGCCGGGACGAGGCGCCGATGTCTGTTCTGCCACGATCTTCAGATCGTCATCCAGGCTCGCATTGTGCCGTGTTTTGTAAATGTGCCGGCCGATTTGATAGCCGAGCAGCCCTCCCACGAACACGTCCGACAGGAAATGCTGTTCCGATGCAGCCCGCGCCAGACTGACTCCCAGCGCCAGCCCGTAGGCACCAAACTCGGCCACGGGATGGGGATACTCCTGAGCGACCACCGCCGCGAACGCCCATGTGACCGCGGCATGATCCGATGGAAACGAGGTCCCGCCGTGAAAGAAGATATTTTGGAAGTTCGACGGAATCGGCCGTTCGCGCCCGCTGGCGAAGCTGATTGCATAATCGACACCGATGGCGTTGATCATCGCTTCTGTCGCCAGCACGCCGGTTTCGCGCGCGCGCTCGTTATGGGTCAGGTGCCCCCAGACATACATAGCTCCGGTCATCCCGGCTGCTGACGCGACGCCCGCATCCGAAGCGACTCTGAGCAAGTGCAAATGGTCAAGGCGCATGGCGTAGGAACTTTCGGGATCGGTAACGAAGAGTCCGGTGGCAATGCCGCTCATGGGAACCAGCCATTTGGCATCGGCGGGCTTCAAGCGGAATGGGCTGGTCCAGATGTCCTTTTGATCGTCAGCCAAATGTCGCAGGAAGTTCGTCTCGTTAGGATGAGGGATGGAGCCATCGACCGTAACAGCCGTAGCTTGCGAGGGCGATGCGCTTCCGCCCGGCGGAGCTGCTGGCTGCTGTGCGTACACGGGAAGGCAGGCGCAGAAGATCCCGAGAGTCAGAGCGAACACCAACGTCCTCATTGGGTTGGTCCAGAGAGCCCTCTGGCGCCGGGCACGCGCCCTCGGCGACATGAGAACAGCGCCGTCGACTGAGTCTGACTGAAATAGGAAGCTTTGAAGGGGCACGGCTTCAGCCGTGCCGTTCCTGTGCGTGGGGAGTTGGGCTTCAGCCCCTGAGGGAACTCGCACTTCGTTCCAACACCGAAGTCCCTCCGTGGCTAAAGCCATCACAATGACAGCCTCTTACGGCACGGCTGAAGCCGTGCCCCTTCAAAGTGTGAGAGCATCATGAATAATCCAGGTGAAGCGCTGGGCTAAGCTCTTTCGCCCCATTCGGGGCTGGTTCTTGTGTGCTTTCTTCCACTGTGGCAAAACTGATTTGACGTTGCGACACACTCTCTCCGGTCCTGGTTCAAGCGGAAGCTGCGTAGTAGCGGAAAATGCGTGTCAACGCGGCGGCAATGTCGTCCACGTCCTGCTCGGAGGTAGCGGAAGAGAGCGGCAGCGAGATGGTGCGCTCTCCCACAAACGCGGCATTGGGAAAATCCGAGTCGACAAATCCAAACTGCTGCCGGTAATAAGGGTGCTGGTGCACGGGAACGTAGTGGATGCCGACGCCAATGTTTTCTGCATCCAGGGCAGCGATGATGGTCTGCCGGTCGACCGCAAGCTCCTCCAAAACCAGGAGCGGCGTAAACAAATGGTAGGCGTGCCGTGAGTCGGCGGCAGCCGGCGGAGGCAGCACCAGCGAAAGCTCCTTCAGCCGCTCGGTATAGGTCAACCAGATTTGCTCTCGTTGCCGCCAGCGCTCCTCGATGGTCGTCAGTTGCGGCAAGCCCAGGGATGCGGCCAGGTCCGTCATGTTGTACTTGAAGCCCGCAGCTATGACTTCGTAGCCGCTGGGACCGCCGACAAAACGGCTCCACGCATCGGCGGTCATGCCATGAAGGGATAGCACTTTCACGCGCTCGTACACTTGCCGGTCGCGAGTAATCACCATCCCGCCATCGCCGGTGGTAATGTTCTTAGTGGGATAAAAGCTGAAGCATCCCGCATCGCCCATCAGCCCGGCCTGGGTTCCGCGATAGGTGGCTTCAATGGCGTGCGCACAGTCTTCGATGACGCGCAAACCGTGACGGCGGGCCAGGTCGAGAATTGGGTCCATTTCACAGCAGCGACCACACATGTGCACGACTAGTATGGCCTTGGTGCGCGAGGTGATTCGCTCTTCGATTTGCGCGGGGTCGAGATTGAAAGTCGAACGGTTGCAGTCGACGAGGACCGGCTTCGCCCCCGTGTGCACGATGGAATGGATGGTGGAGCAAAACGTCATGGCGGGAGCGATTACTTCATCACCGGCGCCGATTCCCAGTGCAAGCAACGCGAGATGAATGGCAGCCGTACCGCTGCTTACCCCGACGGCGTAGGGTGCGCCTTTGTAGCGCGCGAACTCCTGTTCGAAGCGCTCGACCCTTCCGCCCAGGCCGATCCAATTGCTGCGCAGACATTCGGTGACCGATGCGATCTCGGCCTCGCCAATCACCGGCGCCCCGAAGATCAGCCTCCGGTCACGCGCGCGAATGGGATCGCCGCCCGCTATTGCCGGGAGGCTGTTGGATTCTTGAACTGGATGCGATTGCCCGCCTGTCAGCGCAGCGCGCTTCATAAGATTCCGTCTTGAAGTTCCACTTGTGAGTTGATTGTAACCGATTCAAAATCGTTGCGATGGAGGGTGGCCGCAGGCTTGAATCGAAATCGTGCGACCAGGCGGTCGGCTATACTGAACTGCGGGACTCAAGAGCTGGTTAGAACGATCCACGCTAGCGGCCACCTGAGCTCCCGACCAGTTGTTCCTGAAGTCTGCAAACTTGGCCACATAAAACCCGTTCCACTCTATGCCCTTCACTTTATCCCACGCAGCCGCGGTACTGCCCTTACGCAGATTAAACCTGGTATGGTCGGCGTTCATCGTAGGGAGCATGGCCCCAGACTTGCCGTATATCGTTGGGACCACCAACTATCGTAGTTTGGGCCACCGGTTCCCTGGTGTCATCGAATTCACGATTCCCGCCTCCATTTTTGCGCTCTGGCTGTTTCACACTGCCATCAAGCGGCCCGCCACAACCTTGCTGCCCATCGGCATGCAGCAGAGATTGCGCGGTCAACTCGGAGAGTTCAAATTCGGCGGACCTGCCCGTTTCGTGGCTATCTTGATTTCCGTGGTGGTGGGCATCGCCACGCACCTGGTCTGGGACGCGTTTACCCACGCCTACTCCTGGCCATGGCTGCGATGGGTTTGGCTGCAGGGGGAGGTCAAAGTTCCGGTGCTGGGCCTAACGCCGATGTACATGACTCTGCAGTACGCGAGCACGGTGATCGGACTAGTTGCGCTCGGGATCTGGGTGCTGCTTTGGTATCGCCACACGGCGCCCATGCCCGCGGTTGGCGCGGCGAAAGCCAAGTCCGGCCCATTGATTGCGCTTACCATGGTTGCGGTGGCAATTGTCGCCGCCCTCATACGTGCCTGGCTGGTGATGGGCATGCCAAAGAACCTGCACATGGCGGACGCCTCCCTGCTCGTCTTCGGAGTTACCGCAATCGCCATTGTTTTTTGGGAAGTACTTATTTATTGCGTACTGATTTCGTCCCATCAAACCTGGACGATCAGCTAAGCTCAAAGGTACACCAGCGAGATTGTCATGCCTTCCGTCAGCGTCATCATGAACGTTCGCAATGGAGCCTCTACCCTCCGCGAGGCCCTGAGAAGCGTGCTGGCGCAGAGTTTCGATGACTGGGAGCTGATCGTTTGGGACGACCGATCAACCGACGAGAGCGCGCGAATCATTACCGAGTACCAAGACCCCAGAATCCGCTACTTGCAATCGCCGGAGGAGACCTCGCTAGGCAAGGCCAGAGACAATGCCATTCGCCAGGCGGCGGGAGGGTGGCTGGCCTTCCTCGATCAAGACGACGTTTGGCTGCCGCGTAAATTGGAAATGCAGATGGCGCTAGCGGACGACAGCGTCGGCCTGATCTATGGGCGGACTGTCAGGTTCTATCCCGGCGGGCTGGTGCGCGATTACGATCAAGCACACGAGTTTAAACTCCTGCCCGAAGGCGACCTCTTCAGACAGCTCTTCACCGATTCCTGTTTCATTGCCATGAGTTCGGCTGTGTTTAGGCGTGCAGCGGTCGAAGCCATCGGTGGCATACCGGACGCCATTCAAATCATCCCGGACTACTGGCTCTATGCTGCCGTCGCACGGCGGTATCCGGTGCGAGCCGTGCAGGAAGTGGTCTGCTGCTATCGCATGCACGCCGCCAATATGTCGCGACTAAGCGCGCTCCAGATGAATCAGGAAGCGCTGTGGCTGATTGACCAATGGGCCGATGACCTCGACCCGTGGACCGTCGCGCTCTGCCGCAAGAGGCACTTCACAGCCATTTCACTGCAGGAGATGCTGAGGCCGGCCACCGCTGCCCGAGGAGTGGCTCGCCTGTTTATGCAAGGCTCGGTCGCTTCGCAATTGGCGCGACCGTTCATGTTCGTATTTCACATCATCCGCCGCAATGTCCGGCGTCCCTATTGGCGGCGCTTAGGCGGCTAAGGCGAACGAATATGACCCCGGGGAGAGGGCGTTCGTGCTAACCCGACCGGGAAGTAAGGGCTCAAGAGCGTGGATGGGAACGTCTGTCGTCCTTACGGGACTCGGATCGACCTTCCACGTTACCCAGCACTCCGCCTGCGGCTCCGTGCTGGGCTAGACTATTCCGCGCCTACGGCGCTGGATTTCGGCTAGTAAATTTCACTGGTGGACACCAAGTTTCGTTCTCACACACGCTCTTTATAGGTCGCTGCACAAGTAATGTCCCAAGTGGGTCGTTTGGAATTGACGCTTCTGAAATTGTCATTACGAGCGAAGCGAGGAATCTGCTGTTGTTTGCGCCTGCAACGACGGATGGGAAAAACAGCAGATCCCTCACGGCCAAAAGGCCGTTCGTGATGACAACTCAGAGACAGCAAGAACCGGACATAACGTATGCGGCACTCAATGGTCCCCGAGGTGCCTCAAATGACTTTTGGCACCCGCTCAAGTCCACACCGCGCGCGTTTCGGCTGCACTGCTTACGGGCGCGCTCGATAGCACCTTGTTCTTCAGCACGAAAACCAGCAGCACCAAAAACAGCAAGGCATAGGAAGCCACGGTGGTCCATGCAGCAGCATTGGCTTGGAAACGTGGAATGAATACCAGGTTCAAGAACACGTTGACGCCTGCGGCTGCGCCCAGGGAATACAGGACCGGCCGCTCGTAGCCTCGGCTCACCAGCACAGTCCAGAGCAGAGAAAAGTAGAAGTCGATAGGCAAGGCGATCAGGAGAATTCGAAAGAGTCTTGCCGCGCCCAAAGTCGATCCGTAGATCAGGGTGAGAATTTGCGGCGCGAGCAGCCCGATGCCCAGTGCGGCGGCGGATGCAGTAACGGCCAGCCCGGCCAATGCGATCAGCAGAATTCTGTAGGTCTGCGCGCCAGCTTCCACCTTCGCGAGGTAAGGATAAAGCGCGTCCGTCAGCAGCCAGAACCCCGTGAATATGATGTAGAGCGGCTTGCAAGCTGCACTGTAGCGGCCGACCTCAGCCGTGCTGGTGATCGCCCCCAGCAGAAGGATGTCGGCATTCATGAACACCAGGTTCAAGAGATTCGACATTCCGAGCGTTGCAACTCGAGACGGCCGTAGTTCCTCGGCAGCAGCCCTGACTTGCTCCGCAGTCACGCCGGTATGGCGCCTCTTCCAACGAAGCCGCCACATCATCCATAGGAACCCGGCCCCTGCCAGTGCGCTTAAGATGTTCGCGCCCGATATCGACGCAATCGGTCGCATGGTGAGACGCATGGCCACGATGGCCATCGCCACGTAGAGAATGCTGACCCCGCTGCGCCAGATGGACAACACGCCAAAGTAGCCGAGCCCCCACGCTACCCAATCGAGCGCGAAAGCGTAGGGAACCACAGCGAGATCGAACACCAGCACACAAGCGCGCGCGGCTGGCGGTACCGGGCCCAGGACGGCATACATGCCGCCCAACACAATGGCAATCGCGGTAAGCGCCGCGCGCCGTTTCAAGACGAACGGAACCACGAATGTGGCCAGCGCATGGTTGCGCGCCAGCAGCCGTGCGCCGATCAGCTTCAGGCCCTGGTCGGAGCACTCCATCACATAGCCAGCCACGGTTTGGGCGAGGGCCACAATTCCAAGAATCTCTACCCCGAACTGGCGCGACACGTAAGCGAACAAGGCAAACGTGGCCATCCTCCCGAACACTTCGCCAGTAGCCAGCCTGGCAAACGAGAAGAAAACATTTCTGATTTTCATCGGGGTACGGGAACCCGGGCGGAGCTGGACGGCAGGCTGCGTGTTCTGAGGTGCTCTCCTCGCCAAATGGTCTCAGCTATACTTCGAGCCAGAAGGCCACCGATACTGCTATGCCTCGGGTCAGCATCATCATGAACGTTCGTAACGGTGCTTCGTTCCTCCGCGAAGCCCTGGACAGCGTGATGGCGCAAACTTTCCAGGACTGGGAGTTGATTGTCTGGGACGACCGCTCCACCGATGAGAGCACCAAAATTGTTGCCGAGTATCCCGATCCCCGGATTCGCTATTTTCTTTCCCCGGAAGAAACGCCGTTAGGTGAGGCCAGGAACAGCGCCATCCGCCAAGCAAAGGGTCAGTGGCTGGCCTTCCTCGACCAAGACGACATCTGGCTGCCCCGGAAGTTGCAACAGCAGATGGCCTTGGCGGATGATCGCGCCGGCATCATCTACGGGCGCACCATTCAGTTTTATCTCAGCGGTGAAGAGCGGGACTACGATTACGCTCACGAATTTCGGCCCTTGCCCGAAGGCGACATCTTCACTCAACTTTTCGCGGATGCTTGTTTCATTGCCATGAGCTCGGCAGGCGAGAGAGCGTGCGTGAGAACTCGTCTTGAGTTGGCACGGTGGAACGATTGCGCCAAATCTAGCCCCACAACCGGGGTCCCCAATTCGCGCCCCGCCGCGGCGGGCGAATTGGGGTGGAGGAGGGGCAGAATTGCTTTTAGCCCAGGGCGTAAGCTCTGGGTAAAGTGGGAAAATTAACGAGTCCCTTCAGGGGCGGCACAGTTCTCATATGCCCTCGGGAGAGCGAATTTACGACAAGGCGGAGCTTCACGGAGCCAGTCAATCTCAGAAGCGTGTAAGGGCCGGGGGTAACGTTTTGAACCCAGAATCGACAGCACGCTGGGTAGGCCCACCGAGATCGGCAAGGCTCTGCCTTCCTCAGTTAGATGAGGTGTTTTCCTAAGGTCCAGCGAGGTACTGCAACGAGCCGCTTCGCGAACATTTCCATCCCACTCGAGCCCCGGGGAACTCTGCCGCTCCCCGCGAGTGAAAAAAGCGAGAGTAAGCGCATACTTACTCTGCCCGGGTTGTATTTACTGCCAAGCTGTCACTCTACACGACGCTCGCTAGCATAGGAAAAGCCGCTCAATCCGTCAAGCAAAAACGCCTCTAATCGATGAACTGACGCAGCCAGAGATTTTCGAGTAGTGAGACTATGAATCAAATGATGGTACCAAACCGGGAAACTAAG
>DATCCF010000260.1:0-9187 GCA_036511435.1 Terriglobales bacterium
ACCGCAGGCGCAACGAAATTGAGCGCCTGTTCCGCCGGCTCAAAGGCTTTCGTCGCATCTTCTCGCGCTTCGACAAACTCGACCTGGTCTTTCTCGGCTTCCTCCACTTTGCTCTTATCGTCGAAGCGCTCAGGTATCTAAGTAGTATTAACACGCCCTAGTCGCACTGCACCACTACTCACGCACCAGTAGCGCCCGTGCCTCCTTCGCCAGCCGCTGGACCACCGCTTCCACAGCCGGCTCAACTGCCGGGGACAGCTCCACACCCGCAGCAAAGTTGGCGCCCTCGATGCCGTATACAACCAGATGCGGAGGCAGTTGGTCCAGAGAACGGGCCAGCTCGACAGCTTCGGCCACGCTGAAGGCATGGGTGGAGTAGTGGAAGAATCCGCTTGGCACGGATGCAGCCCGCGCGTCGAGGCGATGGATCGTTCCCGGGGATGCGCCCGAACGAACTGCATCCACCAGCATCACCCAGGCTGCACCTTGCCATGCCTGGATCAACGCCGCACCCTCGCCGCTTTCCTCCAGGATCGTGACGCCGGTGGGAAATAACGCTCGAAGGCGACGGGCGACGGCAATTCCGGCTCCGTCATCGCTGCGATATTCGTTGCCGACACCGATGATAACAATGCTTGGCTGGCCGGCGGTCATTCTGTTTCAATGTGCAGTTTCAGGAAGTGGGTGGCGCAGGAGATGCAGGGATCGTAATTGCGGACCGCCTGCTCGCACTGCCACTGCAGCTTGTCCTTTGGCAGGAGAAGGTGGGTCTGAACAAACTGCCAGAGATCGCTCTCGATAGTCTTCTGGTTTTGCGAGGTGGGCGGAACAATCTTGGCATCCACGATGATACCGCGGTCGTCGAGGCGATAGCGGTGATAGCAAATTCCGCGGGGTGCTTCGGTGCAGCCATAGCCGGTGCTGACACGCGGCTCGACCTTGACCGCAGGTTGGTCGGGCATCTCGTACTGCTCGATGATGCGCAGTGCCTCATCGCAGGCGTACACCATTTCCACGCTACGCACGATGATGCTCTGAAAGGGATTGCGGCACACCGGCCCCAGACCCGCGCTGCGGGCCGCTTCCTGCGCCACGGGCGAGAGCTTGTCGAAGTTCAGGTTGTAACGCGCTTGCGGGCCGGCGAAGTAAGAATTCCGCTCGTGCAACCGCGATTGCAGCGCGTTGGAATGGGAGACGTGGTCCTCGACAAAGTGCTGGTCGTATTCGCGAACCGCGATGTCCAGACCTTTGTTGGAGACCAGGCGACCTTCGTTAAACGGATATTCGTCGGGGTGCCGCAGGGCGACGAACTCGTAGTCGCGGTCGAACTCAGGAAACGCGAAGGTCGCCACCCAGCGCACGGTTGCGAGAGCGGCGTCCCGTGCCCACTTGAGCTCCTCGGCGAGCGTAGAGAAGTCCTTCTTGTCCGGCACCTTGTAGAAGCCGCCAACGCGCACATTGATTGGGTGGATTTCCCGGCCGCCTAGCAGGCGGATGATTTCGTTACCGGCTTTTTTCAGGCGCAGACCACGCTTTACCTCGTCAGGGTGGTCCTTGGCCATGCGGATGGCGTCTTCGTAACCGAGGAAGTCGGGTGCGTGCAGCAAATAGACGTGCAGTGCATGACTCTCGATCCATTCGCCGCAGTAGATCAGCCTCCGGAGGTCGCGGATCGGGCCGGTTATTTTGATTCCGCATGCGTCCTCGATGGCATGACACGCGCTCATCTGATACGCAATGGGGCAGATACCGCAGATGCGGGCGGTAATGTCGGGCACCTCATGAAACTTTCGGCCGCGGAGAAATGCTTCGAAGAAGCGCGGTGGCTCGAAGATCTTCAACTTGACGTCCGTCACCTGCTGGCCCTTGATCTTCACCAAGAGGGCCCCTTCGCCTTCGACACGCGCCAGGTAGTCAACCTTGATGGTCCTACTTTTCATGGGCTTCGCTCTCTTTGCGGAAAGGCTCAGCGTAGGCGTTAAACCCCCGGTAGGCCCGCATCAAATCTCGCTCGCTCACTCCCATCCCGCTCCACCACGCGCTGAGCGCCGCGGTGTTCGGCGTCTCCTTGGGCCCGAAGCATCCGTAACAACCACGTGCGTACCCCGGGCAGAGGGCCCCGCAACCAACCTGGGTCACCGGACCGAGGCAGGGTGTGCCCTGCGCGACCATCACGCAGACCGTGCCGCGCTCCTTGCACTCCACGCAGACGCTGTGGGGCGGCGTGTTCGGCTTGCGGCCATTCAGAAACGCGCTGAGCACCTCCACCAATTGATACTTGTTGATGGGGCAGCCGCGCAGTTCGAAATCGACAAACACGTGATCGGTGATTGAGGTGGACTTCTTCAGGGTCTCGATGTAGTCCGGCCGGGCGTACACGATGGAAATGAATTCCTTCACATCCTTGAAATTGCGCAGCGCCTGGATGCCACCCGCCGTTGCGCAAGCACCGATCGTTACCAGGAATTTGGAGGCGCGCCGGATGCCGTGGATGCGTTCGGCATCGTGCGGCGTGGTGATGGAGCCTTCCACCAGCGAAAGGTCGTAAGGGCCTTTGACCACGGCGCGCGAGGCCTCGGGAAAATTCGCGATCTCCACCGCGTCGGCGACAGCCAGCAGTTCGTCCTCGCAATCCAGCAGGCTCAACTGGCAACCGTCGCACGAGGAGAACTTCCAGACTGCCAGCTTGGGTTTGCGTAAGGCCATATCAGATCTCCGACTTGCCAAGAATGGTGGCGATGCGAGGGAATGCGAAGACCGGGCCGTCCTTGCAGACGAAGGTCGGGCCGTACTGGCAATGGCCGCAAAAGCCGATCCCGCATTTCATGTTGCGTTCCGCGGACAAGTAGGTGCGCTCCGCCGCCACGCCGCGCTTCAGGATCTCCATCACGGTAAAGCGCATCATGACCTCGGGTCCGCAAATCATCGCCAAGGTATTGGAAGGATCGAAAGGAGCACGCGGGATCATCGTTGTCACCACACCGACGTTGCCACGCCAGGTGCTGGCCGCTCGATCGACCGTCACCTGAATTTCCAGATCGAACTTGCCGCGCCACTGTTCCAGTTCGTGCCGGTACAGCATCTCTTCGGGAGTGCGCGTGCCATACAAGAGAACGATCTTGCGAAACTTCTCCCGTTCCGCCATCAGGCGGTAGAGCGCCGGCCGCAAGGGAGCCAGCCCGATTCCGCCCGCCACAATCACCACGTCCCGGCCGATCGCTTCTTCTACGGGCCAATGGCTTCCGAAGGGGCCGCGAATCCCCATGATCTCGCCGCGCTTGAGCTTCCGCATGGCCTTGGTGACTGTGCCGACCACGCGAGTGGTGTGCTTGAGCAAAGGAAGATTGGTGGGGTCGCTACTGATGGAGATCGGTACTTCTCCCACGCCGAAGACGTAGAGCATGTTGAACTGGCCTGGCGCAAAGGAGAACCCCTTGCCGGAATCTTCGGGAAGAATTTCCAACGTGAAGGTATCGTCCGTCTCCTGCTTTACGCGCTGAATGCGGTAAGGCACGGGCAGCATTGGGTCTGGAACCAGACCCGCGGTTACAACCTCGGTTTGCTCAAACATGGCTGCCATACATATCCAGCAACTGCAATCGGGTTGCCTCCAGGCGCTCGGTGACGACTTGCATGAACCGCTTGTAAATCTCATAGCCGAGGTCGTGGTCCTCATCGCACTTGGCGCGAAGACACTTGCCGTCAAAGGCCAGCGCATGCGTAGGCTGCTGCGCTCTTGCGTCAAAATGCCAGCGATACGGAGGAAATAGCCACGACCATCCCAATACTTCGCCCCCACCGACAGTTAGCACGGTTGTGAGCCCATCGTGCGGAATCACGAACTGCACCGACACCAGACCTTCGCGGATGAGATAAAAATGATCGGCTGGATCACCTTCCCGGAAGATGACCTCTCCTTCACCGAAGCGCACGTTTTTGGAACATCCGGCGATCAAGCGGACGTGTTGATCCTCCATCCCATGAAAGAACGGATGCTCTCGGAGAATTGGTTCAAGTGTTTGAATCATGCCGAATCCTTGCCCTGGTCTGCCGGCGCCTTAACCAGATCGCTTTCGCGGATGGCGCCGGTCTCGACCGTAATATCAATTCCCACGGGACACCATGTAATACAGCGGCCGCAACCCACGCAGCCGCTAACGCCAAACTGGTCAATCCAGGTGGCGAGTTTGTGCGTCATCCACTGGCGATAGCGCGATCTTGGGGTGGCGCGTACGCTTCCCCCGTGAATGTAGGAGAAATCAACCGTGAAGCACGAGTCCCATCGCCGCCAGCGTTCGGCGTGTTCTCCGGTCAGGTCGGTCACGTCTTCCACTGTGGTGCAGAAGCAGGTGGGGCACACCATGGTGCAGTTCGCACAAGACAGGCAACGCTCCGTAACCTTGTCCCACTGGGGATGCTCGTAATTACGGTACAGGAGCTCCTTAATTTCGCGCGTGTCCAATCGGCGGCCCATGTGGCGCGTCGTGTCGTCCAGAATGCGCTCCGCGTGCTGCTTGTCAGCGTCGTTGGCCGGCTGATGCGGGACTGCTGCCAGGATCTCGGCGCCGCGCACCGATCCCACTTCCACCAGGAAGTAGTGCCGCCCGTTCTGTAACAATTCGGTGAGACCCAGATCGAAGCCGGAGGTCGCTTTCGGTCCCGTATTCATCGAAGCGCAGAAGCAGGTACCGCCAGCCTGACCGCAATTAACCGCTACGAGAAATAGGTTTTCTCGCCGCGCCTTGTAGCCAGGATCGACGAATTGACCCTCGATAAAGACTTTATCCTGGATCGCAATCGCGTTCAGTTCGCAGGCGCGCACTCCGAAGAAAGCATATTTTGGCGCGGCTCGCTCTTCTTCCGGCAGGATTCGCAGTCCCTTTCCGTTTCGCGCCGCCTGCCACAGCCGCTGGAGAGGCGGACATAGGAACTTTTTCCAGGAGTGCGGGCCGACAGCGTAGCCAAATAGGGCTTGGTCTTGGCGGCGTTTCACACGATACTTTCCGCCAGCCTGCTCGTCTGTCCATCCCGAAGGGAGGCCTTCCGTCGAAGTCAGGTGGTCGTAGACAATCGCGCCTTCGCGAAGCGTTGGTCCAACAACCTCATAGCCTCGGCTGACCAATACCTGGAGCAGTTGCTCCAGATGCTCTCGTTCGACAACAACGGCCTCCCCGACATGTAGTGGTTCTGCAGTCATGGCTCGCAGTGTTCGCACGAACACCACCGTCCATAGTCAGATTAAAGGATTTGTCCGCTTGGCGTCGGTGACATGGGTCACGCTGTGCCGGTTCAGTTCTTCCGCCAGCCTCGCGCGGGCGGGTCGGGCGCCCGCCTTTGTGCTGTTGCCGCCGAGGCAGACGGTCAGCCGGTTCGCAATGGTAAGGGGGAACTGGCCGCCACCTTGCTGAGCGTGTCTTCTAACGTTGCCATTCGGGCCTCGAGGCTCGTAAGAGAAGCCGCTGCGATCTCCTGGCGCTTGTCCTGGCGAAATATCGGATTATTCACCCACCAATCCATGCCCATTTCTTTGGCTTTGTCGACAGAGCAGATGACTAGCCGGATCTGGATCGAGAGCAGTTCGATGTCAACTAGTTTCACCCTGATATCGCCCGCGATCACGATGCCTTTGTCCAGAACGCGCTCCAGGACATCCGCCAAGGTGGAAGACTGAACCGAATGCGATAACGCTTGCTGTTGCAGCATATATTTCCTTATAGAAGCCTTCCGAGTGGGCCGAGATCGAGGTTGAGGTCCTCTTCTTCCAGGCCGAATTCCTTCCTGAGCCGCTCGATTTCCTGGGCTTGCTGCATGAGGGCCAGTCCCAGCTTCTCGGTCTGCTGGTCCGTCAGGGAGCCGGCGTCCACACGGCGAATGGCCTGGCGTTCCAACAATTCGTGCAGCAGCTTAACCAGGGTCAACACTAGTTGTCCGAGGCCATTTTTGGCGCCGTTGACATCGAAGTTCAACCGGCCGGATGGCCCGGGCAAGCGT
This sequence comes from Terriglobales bacterium, assembly GCA_036511435.1. Lineage (GTDB taxonomy): Bacteria > Acidobacteriota > Terriglobia > Terriglobales > Acidobacteriaceae > Bog-257. The sequence continues at coordinate 5,992 of DATCCF010000260.1, forward strand.
TCCCGCAGTTCAGACCTGGACGAAGCGGTTCCGGCGTTCATTACTTGAGCGCACACGCCCAGGTCCTGACACTCGAGTCGCGCCATTTCAGCGGACGCCATCAAGTTGTTCCTCTCTAACACTGGTTGCCAGACCGAAGTCGGTGACTTCGATCTGGGACCTGCGGCGGGCGGTTTCGATGGAGGTCAGCACCAGCCTGAGTCCCAGATAAACCAGGTCAATCCCCGCCACCGAGATCGTGGCCTCCCCATCGATTACGGCGCCTTTATTCAGTACCCGGTCGAGCACGTCGCAAAGCGAGGGCCGATGGGCGTCCCCGAGAGTAAGCCGAGGAGCCACAGCGAGACTGGCTCCGCTCTGTGTATCAGTCGGCATAGGCGGCCTCGGCATCGACATGCTTGCCTTGATAGAGCGCATCTCCCAGTTGTTCCAGCCAGGGAATACCTCGGATTTCGCCGCAGCGATAGACCACGCCAATGTCGCCGCGAAAATTCTGCCTGAACTTCCCACCGATGAGCGATTCCCGCCGGTTTATTGCTGAACACAGGCGGCAGTCATTCGCAGGCGTCGCAAGATTGAGGAATATCCCGGGTACGTTTATTCCTAAACGCGCGCAAGCGGCCAGCAAGTCGCGCGTTTCTTCAAAGGCCATATCGGTCGGGATGCTCACCGCATAAAGCGCGGATTGGGCCGGATCGTGCAGCAATTGCCGCAACTTCTTAAGGTTCTTTGACAATGACACCAGCATCCTGGAAAATCCCGTAAGCCGGAAAATCTGTTGGTACTTAAGAAATAGATCGAAGAAGGCTTTGAGCCACTGGTCGATGATTTCAGGAAGCTCCAAGAGCCGGATCAAGTGACCCGTTGCCGCTGAATCAAGGACCAATGTGTCGAAGTCGCCGGAGGCGAGAAGAGCCATGACCCGAGTCAGACCCATCACCTCGTCTAACCCCGGAGGAGAAAGGTCGAGAGTTCGTTCGAGCACTTCGCGATCGAATGCCAAGTCAAAATTATTGGAGAGCGTTTCCAGAAACTTCTCAATATCGGCCGCGTACTGTTGTTTCAAAGCGTTGAATTCCGCCTCGGAATCGATCTCGATGGCGGTGACGCCAGGAAGCACGCATTGCGGCCGTGAGTTGATCGGCATGTCCAGACAACTGGACAGCGAGTGGGACGGCCCCGTGGAAACGAGAAGCACTTCCCTGCCCGCTGCAGCCTTCGCCAAATGCAACGCGGTAGCACACGCTAACGTGGTCTTTCCCACACCGCCTTTGCCGGCGAAAATAAGAAGGTTAGTTCCGGGTGGAGGAGGGGGAATGCTGCCACTCACCTCGACCTCGGGAGATGACCTAGGTTCCGGTCTCATTGGAGGAGGTTCGCGGATTTGCCTGGCGTCCTCCCAGAATGACTGCAACGCAATTTGCCCTCGAACTTCTTCGGCGTGCAACGGGATGCCCCAGAGAGCAAACCGCGGCAAGCACGTCTTGAGGAAAAGATCTCTAAGCTCGCACGCCTGCCGATAGTTTGCTTCGCGGCAAACCGGACAACGGCTGTCGGGATACAGCTTGTTGACGATGATGTCGTCAATGGGAAGCTTAAGGCGGTCCGCCTCCCTCACAATCGAGACCGTCTCGCGGAGACTCATTTGCTCGGCGAGCATCACAGGAACAAAACTGCAGCGGCTCGAATCCTCGAGAACGCCTTCCATCCGCTTCACGGAGTTGGTCAATTCATCCAGAAACGTGTCCAGATCGTCGCGCTCGCGGGAGTGGGCGAAAGTCCACTTCATGTAGCGGTGCTTGGCCAGAAGGGTCTCGAGCATGGCTACCCATTTGCGGAGGAACTGCGGCATGGCAAGCAGCCGCAGGGTATGACCGCCAGGAGCCGTATCTACGATGATGCAGTCGTAGACGCGCTTCTTCACCCACGCGGATATCTCCAGGAAAGCCATGAGTTCATCCAGACCGGGTAATGAAAGATCCAGAAACCGATTGATCTCTTCGTCATCAAGAAAAGTCCCGCGGGATGCGATTTCCCGCAATTTGTTGCCGTGCTTCTTCTTGAAATCCAGCAGATATTCTTGAGGATCGAGTTCCAGGACCCTCAGGTTGGCAGGCGGAACCAGGTCCGCCAGGCTATCGGCAAGTGAATGCGCCGGGTCCGTCGAAACCAGCAGGAAAGATGATTGCGCCGCTCGTGTAGCCAATCGCAGCGCTGTGGCCGTCGCGCAGGTGGTTTTTCCCACGCCACCTTTCCCGGCAAAGATAAGGAGCTGCAAATCCCGGGGGCCCAGGAAACCTGGGGCTCCCGTACCACTCGTGGGTGTGACGTACGCCTCCACGGTTGCTCCCTTCACAGCTTTTGGCATCTGATTCTTTCCCCTGGTGCTTCTATCCAATTGCTTTGCCGCGCCGGGGTATCTTGTCCAGGCGCTCGAGCAGAAGTTTCTCCTCCACCCCGAACTCTTCCTCGGTAAGCTTTCCGGTTTCCAGCCGCATGTAAAGCGCGCTGAGCTCCGCGGTAATGGATTCAGCGTCAGTCACCAGTTCCTCCTGGGCCGCCTGATGAATCTCGCGGAAAATCCAGAACAAACCGTGGGCTGGGGCCATTAGGAGGTCATCTACGACAAACATCCCGTCCTCCCTGGTTTCTACAGTTCAAGATCGACATGCACGAAGTTGTGCGGAGCCCAAGGCCCGTTGTAGTCGAGGGCGAAGTTGTTATCGAACTGCTTGGCAACCTCGAACACGTCCGCTTCAAACTGCGGCATCGCCTCCCGCCTGACCAGGCAAGCCAGATTCATTACCTCGCGCTCGTTGCGGCATTTCAACCGCTTGATTTCACACCCGTGGCCGGCGAACGTTCCGGTCGCAAGATCGGCGTAGCTCTCCCGGTCTTCATTCAGGAGCTGGTCGAACATTCTTCCGATTTCGATCTTTTGTTCCTGGGTGGCCTCGCAATTGGAGCCCAGGAAGCGGTCTCGGGCCATCCTGAGCTCCGCATGAGTGTTTACGAAATATTCGAAGATGTTGGCCACGTCCCAGGTGACTCGCAACCCCAACTCAACTTTGTTGGCGACATGCCGCAGTTGATCGAGAAGGACCTGCTGGTTGCCAGAGAGCATTCTGCGAACCGCGGCGGGGCTGTCGGCGACAACTCCAAAGGACATGGGCAGCGGTGTGCTCTCGGCCATTAG
>DATCCF010000261.1:0-8403 GCA_036511435.1 Terriglobales bacterium
CATACGCGCTCAAATGTGAGGGAAAATACCCTTTACTGGCGGCAGATATCCGTGGGTTGGTCGCTGCCAAACGATATGGCTCTCGTAAAGTGCGCGAGACCCCGCATCATGAGTAGCAAGGGAGTTAAAGGGATAATTCCCCTTTGTTTCCCCTTCGCCATTATCCCCGTCCGTGCCCGAACCGAGAAGCTCATTGAGGTACTTGTTCAACTGACGCATAGCGTCATTGAGCCGCTGCGTTGCTCCTGCAGAGAGTTTCTGAGTGTCGGATTTCTTCTGCCGCTCCCCCTCTTTTCGGTATGTCGGTTCGAGGTGCTTTCTTAGTTGAGCGAACAGGAATTGCGTAAACTCGTGTCGCGGCTCAAAGCCGTCTCGCGTTGTGGTGAGGGGCGATTCTTTGCCAACGTTGAGATAGTGCTCCAACACCGGCCGAATCCCAGACAGCCGCACTACGCCGAATACCTTCGTCAAGTACGGAGCGCCCTCGAAATCGGGCAGGAACGTGAGGTCTAGGACGGCGTCGTTCTCGTCCACGAGTAACAGGCCATTCTCGCGATTATCCCGGCTCTCCCGGCCCTTCAGCAGCGCCTCGACATCCGCCCTGCACACGGCGCCGTCTACTTGCAAAGGAGAGAATGCGATTTTGGTGAGCTCCGTGGGAACGGCCATTTCGGACGAGAACCTTCCAATAACGTCACCGACTGGAAAGTCGTAATCGAGTACATCGTCATACACCTTACCGCCAGCGCGGTAACGGAACACCCGGACCGAAACATTTGGATCGGAGTTGATCAGGCGCAACATATAGAATCGCGTCAGTAGCGGAATGACCGTGCCTTCGTCGGGAATTGCACAATCTTCGGAAAGAAGGAATCGGATGCATGTCCCATTTTCACCCGGTTTAAGATGCGCATCCGTGAGCTGCTTCTTGGAGGGACTAGCAGTCGAGGTGCCTGTGACGCGCGGCTTGCCCAACTTGGTATCGAAGGCAAACTTTGCGTGAGTCAAAACCCCGTCCTTATACGTTAGCAACTCGCCTTCTTTGTGGCCGAGCAGTACGTCGCTGACCCCCCGTCCGAAAAGACTTCTACCCGGTCGGCCCTTCGATACGGCAGACTTATCCGCCGCAAAAAAACGGAACCCCGCCTCGACCTCTGAAGGTGCCATCCCTTCAGCGAAATCAACGATGTCGCAACTGCGGGGCGGCCTCTCGTGCCCCTTCGCCGTGTACAGGTGAATCTGAATCTCACGAGGAGCAGCCTTTGCAAGCCGCGACCGTAGTGCCGCCGAATCCAGGCGAGTTCCCTTCGGACAGGCCAAAATCTCAGAGACGAGACCGGAGGCGTCAGCGACCGCCAATTTCCGCTTGTAAGAGGAATCTGAATTAGTTACAGCTTCTGTGGCGGTTTTTGCAAAACTCCGCACCACGTTTGCAAATTGCCGTAGCCATTCGCGAGCTGCGGGTTCGATGGGGAACTCAAAAGTGGGCATGGACTCACCTTCTATCTATGGAGATAAGACCTGAATGTTGACGAAACGGCTTCCAAGAACTCGCTCACCTCGGCATCTTTCATCTCGTTCGCAGCTGTTTCAAACGATCTGAGACGCCGACGCTTTTCGTCCGATGGGGTATGGTCGTACACCTCAAGAAAGTTGATAAGATCAATTGGCTCAGCATCGGCCCACCGACCTCCTTTGTACGCCTGAAATAGGCGTGACCGTTTTACCTTAGCGACTAAATCCTCAGCGTGAACAGTTGTCGGACGCCCTGACCCGCGCACTCGCGCAATTGGCATCTCCACCGGAAGAGCAGAGCCGTCGCAGAATGACGGAGTGCCCAGTCTGCCGATCAGTGATTGCGCTTCGTCAACACCACGCCCGTTGAGGAAGACGCCCTTGTTGGTGATAGACGTTGCGAAGTTACGATACTTAGGACGCATCTGAAGTACCGACCTGTTGGTCCTATTGACATCGGGGAACTCCGGCCAGCCGACCATCGCGAACTTTGTCGGAAACAGCTTAAAGTTCAGCACGGCTAGGTTCTCAAGGGTCGTTGACAACTCCCATTGTGTAAGCCAATAAACGGAGTAGGCAGTGAGCGTGGCGAGAGACAGTTCTTCGTACTTTTCAGATGGAAACGGCGACAACTTCAATAGGTCTTTGGATCCGCCCACTTTCATGTCAGTCAGCCCTCGGAGACCACGTCCGCACCACTATTTGGCGCACGCCGACGTTGCATATGATGGGTGGAATGCGTTTCCATTCGCCGGGGACAGCTGTGACCCATTTTCTGCCGCTAAATTGCTCAATGTAGTGATGCGTTGCCCCCTCGGTATACAGAAACAGCCGCCTCCGTCGCGGGAGATTCCGAATACAAGAAGTATCATCATCATCGCAGCGGACTGCATGTATGTCTGAGATGATGCCGTATTTCGATAATGGCGGCTTCGTGGCGAGCCGACGTGCCTCGTCCTCGATTACCGTAAGCGGTGCTGCCGCATTGCAGAGCATGTAAATCGCTAACTTAGCAAAGCAATGCGGTGCCGGTGGGTCCTTGAGCCGTGCAGCGTCGACGACAATCAGCCTTACTCCAATAAGTCCCGATGAGCCAAGAGTGCGTTGTAGCTCCTTGAATAGTGCCTTCGGAAACTTAGTCTGTCTAAGCCTGTAGATGCTGTCTGCTAGGGCAGCTTGCTTCGAACCGTTCTCTGCCCGTAGGTGTTTGGTACTGTGCCACCGACGGCCAACGTGATCCGCTGTGAACCTCTGGAACTGTTGCCGATAGCTTCTATTCACATCGGAACCCAAGTAGCGACGCCGCATGGCTTTGGCTTGAGCGAGCACCACACCAGACCCTGCAAACGGATCCAAGACGCAGTCTCCTGGATCAGTTGTGAGCGTGAGGATGCGCTCAACAAGCGGTGAAGGAAACGGACAGAAGTGCCGAAGCCGTCCCCTTGACCAGCTACCCTGGACAGGTATCGGAAAACTCCAGATGCTTGTCGGCACTTTGCCTTCCGGACTGTATCGCTCTGGATACTTCACCCACCACTCCTTCAGGTTGTCTAGTTCCTTTATGCGGTCAACGTGATATTTGAATGACGACGTTTTTGCAAAGAACAGAATGTACTCGAAAGTGCGACGTAGCTGTCCACGGCCCGACCAAGGTAAAGTCTTCGTTTTGTCCCAGATAATGATGTCCTTCAGGTTCCATCCGACCCCGGACAACCGAGTGGCCAAATCAAACGGCAAAAGTCGAAGTTGGGACTTCTCTTTAAACGTGTCTGCGACCACCCACAGCGAACCGTTTGCTACCGTCTTCCGGTGGAGAACGGCGAAGATGTTCACCAACGAGTTGAGATATTCGTCATACGTCTGTCCGAATCCAATCTGATTTATTGAGCCGTAGTCTTTCATTGCTCCGTACGGAGGCGAGGTGACTGTGACATTAATGCTGGAGTTTTCCAGCGAACTTACCATCGATGCGGCGTCTCGGCTGTAATATCCGTTTTGCATGGATCTAGCACTAAAGCTTGAACTTGTCGCTTCGCTCGAAATGGAATCTAGATCTGATTTCCTTCAGGCGGCGGTCTATGGCTGAAAATATTTTGTCGATATCCTTTTCAGTGTACGAATAAATTTGCCGATTAGCGCAGTTGCCGAGTATTTTCAGCCGACGCAGGACCTCGTTGGTTCTCGTTGCCGCCAAACGCCGGAATCTGTCTTCACGAGTTTCCCCGACGATTCTTACTTTTGTCATATGTTAAGTATATTAAATCTATTGTCGATAGATTAGCTTTAATACACACTGCGGTCAAGATAGAAATGAAAATAATTGCAACGACGTGAGGAGGCACGGACGAGGCCCGGTGTTCAGTTCAAGATTCTCTGTGCTCGTAACCTCGATCCGCTTGTCACACTGCTTTGTGTCTAACTCGCTTGGTCTGGCGCTCGTCGGCGTTTACACTGCGTTCGAGGAATGTTGTGCCCGCGAGTGAGCGGGCCCCGGAGAGCGCCCCGCCATGGCGGGCTCGGTGGGTGGGCGACGCCCAGAACATCCTCGAGAGCAGGACTGCGTGCTGCGACCACAGCATTGTCTGTTTCGCTTGCGGCCCTTGCCGATTTTCCAGACTTGCCCGCCTCTTCGGCCCCGAGATTTTCCCTCTAAGTCCTTATTCCGGAATATTTTGCGTGTAACTCCAACGGGCTCAAGATTTTGCGGGAAGACTTTCTCGCTTGTCTATTGTTTTCAATATTTTGCGCGAGGGGAGGGGGAGGGGATACCCAGTTGCCAAGGGAACCGCAGATCCCTCCGCTTCGCTTCGCTCCGGTTGGGTTGACAGATATAGATCAAAAGCAGGTCCCTCCGCTCGCACTGAAGTCCCTCGGTCAGGATTGCGGCTGCGGCTCAGACGCAAACAAATGCCCCGCCCTAGCCAAAAGAAGGCTAGAACGGGGCACCCAAGTGTTTTTGCTTTTAGCTAACTGCTAATTGCTAATGGCTAATTGCTGTTTCTAGTACATTCCGCCCATGCCGCCGCCGTGGCCGCCGCCCATGGAAGCTTCCTTCTTCTCGTCCGGAATCTCGGCAACCAGGGCTTCGGTGGTCAGCATCAGGGAGGCGATCGAGCCTGCATTCTGCAGGGCCGTGCGCGCTACCTTGGTCGGATCCAGGACGCCAGCCTTTACCAGGTCCTCGAACTGATTGGTCTGTGCGTTGTAGCCGAAGTTGGTTTCCTTCGACTCGCGGATGCGGCCCAGAACGATGGCGCCTTCTTCGCCCGAGTTGATGACGATCTGGCGTAGAGGCTCTTCGAGAGCGCGGCGCACGATGTTGCCACCGATCTTCTCGTCACCTTCCAGCTTCAGCTCATCGATTGCCGGAATGCAGCGCACCAGAGCCACACCGCCGCCGGGGACAATACCTTCCTCGACCGCAGCGCGGGTTGCGTGCATCGCGTCCTCGACGCGGGCTTTCTTTTCCTTCATTTCAGTCTCGGTTGCAGCACCGACCTTGATTATCGCAACGCCGCCTACCAGCTTTGCCAACCGCTCCTGCAACTTCTCGCGGTCGTAGTCGCTGGTGGTCTTCTCGACCTGGCCGCGAATTTCCTTCACGCGGCCTTCGATGTCGGCGTGCTTGCCCTTGCCCTCGACAATGGTAGTGTTGTCCTTGTCGATGGTGATCTTCTTGGCTTGGCCGAGATCGTCCATGTGAACGTTTTCCAGCTTGATACCAAGATCTTCGGTGATGGCCTTGCCGCCGGTCAGGATAGCGATGTCCTGCAACATGGCCTTGCGGCGATCGCCAAAGCCCGGAGCCTTGACGGCCGCAACCTGCAGCGTGCCGCGCAGCTTGTTGACGACCAGGGTCGCCAGCGCTTCGCCTTCCACGTCCTCGGCGATGATCACGAGCGGACGGCCGCCCTTGGCGATCTGCTCAAGCAATGGGAGCAGGTCTTTCATCGAGGAAACCTTCTTTTCGTGGATGAGGATGTAGGCGTTCTCCAGAACAACTTCCATGCGCTCGGGATCGGTGACGAAATACGGCGAGAGGTAGCCGCGGTCGAACTGCATGCCTTCGACGACTTCCAACTGGGTCTCCATCGTCTTGGCTTCTTCCACGGTGATGACGCCGTCTTTGCCGACCTTCTTCATGGCCTCGGCAATAATGCGGCCGATGGTCTCATCGTTGTTAGCGGAAATGGTGCCGACCTGCGCGATCATCTCGCCCGATACCTTCTGCGAATACTTGTCGAGCGCGCCCGGGATGCGGTTACCATCGTGGTCCAGCGAGCCGCACACGGCAGTGACGGCCTTGTCGATGCCACGCTTCAACGCCATCGGATTCGCGCCCGCAGCCACGGTCTTCACGCCTTCGCGGAAGATGGTCTGCGCCAGAACCGTTGCGGTGGTGGTACCGTCACCGGCAACATCGGAGGTCTTCGAGGCGACCTCGCGGACCATCTGCGCGCCCATGTTCTCGAGCGGGTCCTTCAGGTCGATTTCCTTGGCTACGGTGACGCCGTCCTTGGTAATGAGCGGCGAACCAAATTTCTTCTCGATCACGACATTGCGGCCCTTGGGGCCCAGCGTGACTTTCACGGCATCGGCCAGAACATTCACGCCGCGCAGAATCGCCTGACGCGAATCTTCTCCATGCACAATCTGCTTTGCCATTGTTTCAATCTCCTTTGAAAATCAGTTGTCAGTAGTCAGTGGCCAGTTGTCAGAAAAAGCTGCAACCGGCGACCGGCGGGTACTACTTATGCGCGACGGCTTGTTTCGGCTTGCTGGCGCCTTCCAGAATGCCGAGCACTTCTTCCTCGCGCATGATCAGGAAATCTTCGCCATCAATCTTGATCTCTGTGCCGGCATATTTGCCGAACAGGATGCGGTTGCCTTCCTTTACGTCGAGGGGGAAGGTTTCGCCTTTGTCGTTGGTCTTGCCCCGGCCTACCGCGATCACTTCGCCCTCTTGCGGCTTGTCTTTGGCGCTGTCGGGAATGATGATTCCGCCACGGGTGGTCTCGGCCTCTTCAACGCGGCGAACCACGATGCGGTCGTGCAGGGGAGTCAGCTTTGTAGCCATTCTTCGAACTCCTTTCGAGCTTGTTGGTTCAAGTGGGATTGCCCGCCGCGGCGGGTTGGCTGGCTCTGGCGCGTGTCTTCTGCGTTGCTGTCAGCATGTTCATAACTCTTAGGGATAAACCCGGAAAGTTGGTAGCTATGCCAGTCGATTCGGTATGTAGGCAGCCTGTTAGCACTCACTCCCAACGAGTGCTAATCTTAACCCGCCGTTGGCGAGATGTCAAGCAGGGCATGAGCGTAATTCACTCATATTTCAAGCGATCATGGGGACTCTAGCTCTTATCTATTTGTAAATTAAGCAGGTTACTGCCAACTCATTGATGGTTTCTCCGAAATACTGAGGGAAGGGCGGAGACGGATCCAATTATCGCCAAAAAACGGGAATCCCCTGGGCGGCCAGAAGCATCTACGGCAAACAGCTTTTTTGCGCTGTTTTTTTTCTTAGCCAATTCACTGATTGAAGTTTTCGATTCCCATAACCCCGAACTTCGCGGCATAATCGGGACTTCGGTGGGTGTAATCGTGTCAGTGCCCCAAGCCGATCGATGGTCTTCTTCCGCGCGGCGATTAACCTCTGTGTTCGCTGTGCTGACGGCTGCTCTTGCATTGCAGACCTTCGGCGTCGCCCAGACTGCGCCGTCGGATGCAGCGAAAACCTCGCCAGCGACAGAAGTGCAGGCGACCTCTGCCGGCGCCGCAGAAGGCGCGACAGCTCCTGCCGCGCAGCCGGATGCAACCGGTTCGCAGATCCCCACGGCAGCGCAGATCGAGGCCGCCGGACGGCGCGACGCCTCCGATGAAGCTGACGCTGAACAGAGTGCGCTCGCTCCACGGCCGGCCGTTGTAAAGGCTGAATCTCCAAGTCCCGTAAGTCCCGAAGGCCATGCCGTCCCGCTGTCCGCCAAGTATGACGTGTCGCAGATCGGGCAACGCAAGGTGGGAAATGGCCTCGACTTCTATTCCCTGGATCGCGAGATGGCGCTGGGACGCCAGCTATCTCTAGAGGTGGAGCGGCAGGCGCGGTTGGTCACCGATCCCATGGTCACGGAATACATCAACCGCATCGGTCAGAATCTGGTACGCAACTCCGACGCGCGCGTGCCCTTCATCATCAAGGTCCTCGACAACGACGAGGTCAACGCCTTTGCGCTTCCCGGCGGCTTTTTCTACGTGGACAGCGGATTAATTCTAGCGGCGGACAATGAAGCCGAATTGGCCGGAGTGATGGCGCACGAGATCGCCCACGTCGCCGCCCGCCATGCCACCAAGAACATGACTCGGGCGCAGATCTGGAACATAGCTTCGGTGCCACTGATATTCATTGGCGGACCGGTGGCATACGCAATCAGCGAAGTAGCGAGCTTGGCGGTGCCGCTCGGCTTCCTCAAGTTCTCGCGCGACGCCGAGCGCGAAGCCGACCTTTTGGGCTTGGAATACGATTACGCCTCGGGCTACGATCCGGTGGCGTTTGTCGAGTTTTTTGAAAAGCTCAAGCTCAACGAAAAAACGAAGCAGAACTTCGTCGCCAAGGCCTTCGCCACTCATCCCATGAATGCGGACCGCATTAAGGCCGCCCAGGACGAAATCCGTAAGTATCTGCCCGACCGCGACGAGTACGTCGTTAACACCAGCGAATTCGAGGACGTCAAACAGCGCCTAGCCCTCCTGGAGAACTGACCTTGCCCTCAGAATGCGTATCTCTTAACCGGCCGGGTTTTGAGGATTTCATTCATCCTCGTCATCGTCGTGGCGGTGGAACCGTCATTTCCACGGCCTGCTTCGATCACCGCGAACTCTCAGGCGGCGATCTTC
>DATCCF010000262.1:0-4507 GCA_036511435.1 Terriglobales bacterium
TACTCGCGTACCAAAGGCCTGTTTGCTGGAGTCGCCATCGATGGCGCCGTAATTCAGCAGGACAATGATTCCACGGTTGCGTTCTACGGGAAGAATGTTTCCTTCCGTAAGACATTGTCAGGCGACGTACACGCCCCGGCGGGCAGCGACTCGTTTCTCGCGGCGGTAAATGCTGCCGAAAAACGGGCGAACCAGCACGAAGCTGCCGAAACTAAATAGTTGAGGTTTGCCGGTGTGCCTGCCGAATCGCGGCCTGCCGGCAATCAAGTTCGCGGCGTTGTCGGCCGAGGTGTTCTCAGGGGGGAGACCGAGTTGGACAGCGCCGCCATTGTTCACTAACATCCGGACATGGTGAGCAGATAGGGACCTCATGTCGTTGCCAAAGACACTACCATTCAGGAGACCGTTGGGACTTGCAGGCGCACTACCGCATGTGTCTGAGATCAAGTCAGCAAAGCCGTTCGACACCGCAGTCAATCTTTCTCTTCCGAGCCGAATCGCTGTCATCGGGAACTATCTTCCACGGCAGTGCGGGATTGCCACTTTCACAACTGACTTGTGCGATGCGGTTTCGACCGAGTTCGGCACTGACCGCTTATTTGCCTTGCCCGTGAATGATCCGGAGTCCGAATACAGCTATCCCGAGCGGGTTCGATTCGAGCTGACCGAAGAGGAGCTGTCGTCCTATCGACGGGCAGCCGAGTTCCTTAATTTCACCAATGTCGATCTGGTATGCGTGCAGCACGAGTACGGAATTTTCGGTGGGCCGGCCGGGAGCCACGTCCTGGAGTTGCTGCGGAATCTCCGCATGCCGATCGTGACCACCCTTCATACGGTGCTGCGCGAACCGAACCCCGACCAACATCGCGTGATGGTCGAAATCGCAGAGCTCTCCGACCGCCTTATTGTGATGAGCCAACACTCTTCGCAGTTTCTCCAGGAGATCTTCCAAGTGCCGGCGGCAAAGATTGACGTCATCCCGCATGGAGTCCCCAATCTGGCGTTTGTCGATCCGAATTTTTACAAGGACCAGTTCGGAGTGGGAGGCCAATCGGTATTGCTGACCTTCGGCCTGCTCTCGCCAAATAAGGGAGTTGAAACAGTCATACGGGCGCTGCCGCGCATCCTCTCGCACAACAGCAATGTTACCTATATCGTCGCGGGCGCGACTCATCCTCACATCCGGAAGCGCGAGGGAGACAAATACCGGGAATCGCTGCAGGCGCTTGCAAAGGATCTCGGCGTTGAGAACAACGTCATATTTCACAACCGGTTTGTCAGTCCCGAGGAGATGATGGAATTCATCGGCTCAGCCGATATCTACATCACACCCTATAAGAATGAGGCGCAGGTCGTGTCTGGAACGCTGGCTTATGCCCTAGGTGCGGGAAAAGCTGTCATCTCGACTCCCTACTGGCATGCGCTTGAGCTTCTCGATCAGCGCCGCGGAATACTGGTCCCATTCAACGACGAAGGCGCGATTGCGGAACAGACCATTCAGCTCCTGGAAAATGAGGCCGAACGCCACGCCATGCGCAAACGCGCGTACTTATACTCACGCAACATGGTTTGGAAAAGCGTGGCCCAGGACTACATGCGCAGCTTCCAGAGAGCTAGAGCGGAGCGCATGTGGAACCCTCGCCTGGTGAGTCCAAATGCAGTTGGCGCAGATCGCGTGCCTAGTTTGCCGGCAGTGAAGCTGAATCATCTCACTCGAATGACTGACGATACGGGAATGTTGCAGCATGCCGTGTTCGCGGTTCCGAACCATCACGAGGGCTACACCACGGACGATAATGCTCGCGCCCTGATCGTGTCGATTCGCGTGCAGCAACTTGTGGCGGTCGGAAACGCTGAGGCGAAGAAATTGGCTTCGCGATACCTGGCTTTTCTCTGGCTGGCTTTCAACTCCGCCAATGGCAGGTTCCGCAACTTTCTGAGCTATGAGCGTCAGTGGCAGGAGCCACAGGGATCGGAAGACAGTCACGGTCGTGCATTGTGGTCCTTGGGAACCGCAGTGAATCAGACGGTCGATGAAGGTCTAAGAGGTCTCGCTGGGCGTCTGTTCGAGCTTGCAGTTCCGGCGGTGCTGGCTTTTACCAGTCCCCGAGCTTGGGCGTTCTCCTTGTTTGGAATCCAGGCATACCTCGATCGCTTTCCGGGAGACAGGTCGGCCCAAAGGCAGAGAGATGCCCTCGCCGACAAGCTGTTGAATATCTATCGAATCACCCGCGCGCCGGGTTGGAATTGGTTTGAAGATAGTTTGGCCTATTCCAACGCACGTTTGTCGCAGGCGTTATTGTTGGCAGGCTCGCGCACCTCGGACAAAGAGTTGCTTACGGCTGGCCTGGAGTCACTGGAGTGGCTTGCGAAGCAACAATGCTGCAACGTGAATGGCCACTTTGTCGCTATCGGCTCGCAGGGTTTCTACTGCAAGACGAGTGAAAAAGCTCGTTTCGATCAGCAACCGGTAGAGGCAGGCGCAACAGTTTCCGCATGTCTCGAAGCATATCGCGCGACCGGAGATGAGCGTTGGCGCAAGGAGGCCTGGACGGCGTTCAATTGGTTCCTGGGAGATAACGACCTGAAAACCGCTTTATACGACGCCACCACGGGCGGCTGTCGAGATGGTCTTCATCCTGACCGGGCCAACGAGAACCAGGGAGCGGAGTCTACGCTGTCCTTCTTGATGGCACTTCTGGAGATGCGGCAGCTCCAGGATGTTTAAGCGCCAGAGATTGCGCTTTAGATCAGTTTTCGGAATGGGTGTAGTCCGGCGCGGGTACGGGTAGAGCGGCGCTTCACCTGGATTATTCACCTGTTTCGGTAGCTAGAAAGGGCACGGCTTCACAGGGTGCTGAAAAACTCTGGGGAACGCTTTTGGTGGGAGCCCCCTGCTTCAGCAGGGGGAGTTGGACTTTAAGTCCAGCGGAAAAGCGTTCACTCTTAAAATCGGCTTTAGCCGCGGGATTTGCCGAGGCCAGCGCTAAAGCGCATGATCAAAGTCGAAACTCTTTCGGAGCGCTGAAGCGCTCCTTCCCCCGCATAAATGCGGGGGCTCCCACCAAGAAGTACACTCCCTGGGTTTCGCACAGCATTTTTCCGCAGCCTGTTCAGCCGTGCCGTTACGTGTGCGTGGAGAGTTGGGCTTCAGCCCCTGAGGGAATTCGCACTTCGTCTCAACACCGAAGTCCCTCAGTGGCTAAAGCCACCATAATGACAGCAGCTTACGGCACGGCTGAAGCCGTGCCCCTTCAAAGCGTGAAGTCCTCATGAATAATCCAGGTTCAGCGCCGCGTTACAGCGAATCCCGAAGAAACGAGCCGGCTTCAGCCGGCGACACTGTTGTTCCATATCGGCCCTAAATGCCTCCAACTGGCTTGCCGGCGCGACTCGGGTGCTCTCGCGCCTCCAGCGTTTTGGAGTATCGGCTTCATGTTCCTGTAGAATGACCTATGACCTTGGCCATCGACGTTATTGACTCTACCGACTCTACCGAATCTCTCCTTCATCGGCATCCCGCCAATCCTATCTTGTCCAGCAAGGATTGGCCTTATCGGATCAATAGCGTGTTTAATGCCGGCGCAACACTGCTGGCGGATGGCTCCACGCTGCTACTTTGCCGGGTGGAGGATCGTCGCGGTCTCTCCCATCTCTGCGCCGCGCGTTCTGTGAACGGCGTGAACGGATGGGACATCGATCCAACGCCAACGCTAATGCCCGATCCAAATGAATACCCAGAAGAGATTTGGGGTATCGAAGATCCGCGTATCACTTACGTTCCAGAACTGCAGCAGTATGCGGTGGCCTACACCTCCTACTCCAAAGGCGGTCCCGGAGTTTCTCTCGCTCTAACTAAAGATTTCCGGACGTTTGAGCGATACGGGTTCCTCATGTCGCCGGACGACAAGGATGCCGCTCTTTTGCCGCACAGGATCGGCGGACTGTGGGCACTCATCCATCGACCGATGACTACTCTAGGAGCTCACATCTGGATTTCTTACTCTCCCGATCTGCGTCATTGGGGCGGCCATCGAGTGATGATGTTGGCGCGCAAAGGCGCGTGGTGGGATGCCAACAAGATTGGCTTGTCGTCGCCGCCCATCGAGACTCCCAACGGTTGGCTCGCACTGTACCATGGAGTAAAGCACACAGCCTCCGGCTCGTTATACCGGGTCGGCCTCGCTCTTTTTGACCTGCAAAAGCCAGACCTTTGTCTGTTGCGGGGTGATTCCTGGATCTTCGGACCGGAAACCGACTATGAGCGCGGAGGCGACGTGCACGATGTCGTATTCCCCTGTGGACACACGATGAGCCCCGACGGAGATACCATTAACATCTACTATGGTGCAGCCGATTCCTGTATAGCGCTGGCGCAGGCAAGTCTGCGTTCACTACTAAGCTGGTTGGATCATAACGGAAAGCCGTGTTGTATGAATTCCTATTGATGCGCAGAATATTAGTGACATTTTCCTTTTCTTTGTCATCACGAGCGTAGCGAGGGATC
>DATCCF010000263.1:0-11750 GCA_036511435.1 Terriglobales bacterium
TTCGCGTACGCTCAGCCTCCCGCCCGCTGCATTCTCCATCACTTTCACCCGTTGGAACTCTTTCTGACTCATGGTCACCATCCTTCCAGGGTGACAGAGTCTGGTTGCAGTTAAGGGTGACATTATCTTGGAGCATCTACAACTTCTCCGCCAACGGTTGTCACTTCGGCGTCATGAACGGGTTGTTTGTCAGGCCCGAGTACAACCACACGGATGCGATAGACTCCCCGGCTTTGCAGAAAGGTGGATGCAGCCAGAGGTGCCAAACCAAGGACAACAATAGCTATGGCCAGAATCACAGCTAGGCGGGGTCTTTTGGCCTTCAGCGCTGCACCGAGAGCAAACGCCGCGAACACCAATGCGAAAGCCGCGACGGTCGCGGGATGCGTGATATGGCTGGCGAGTCTGAGAGCCTCTTCCTGCATGCTTTTCGTTGGTGGCAAGATGATAACGCGTTACGTCGTCCAAGACCCAAACTTCTGGGCCACACCTGTTGTATTCCGCGCGGTTTGTTTAGAATTGTGCTGAGATCTCGTTTCTCCGGAAGAATGTTCGCATTTCTTAAGGAGGCCTCCTGTGACCCGCCTGTTGCGTTACTCCTGTGCTCTTGTGATCGTCCTAGTCTGCTTTTCCACCATCGGGTCAGCCGACCTGAAGATCAAGACCCGCACCACGGTGATGGGCCACACCTCGGAGAGCACGGTGTATATCAAGGGGGCCCGCCAGCGCAGCGAGATGAGCTTCGGAGGTCACGGTGGCGCGGTCAGCATCATCCAGTGCGACCAGAAGCGCATGATCACCATCAGCGGCAACCAGTGCATGGTCATGCCGATGGGCGGCGGGGAGGCGTCTTGTCCCACGATGCCGAACATGGGCGCCATGGCAAGGGAGATGGCAGGAGGCGAACCCGCGCCTACCCGAAAGGGCGGCGTGGTGACCATTACCCGCACCTCCACCGATACGGGCGAGCGCCAGGACATGTTCGGCTACAAGGCGCGCCACATCAAGAGTTCCATGACGATGGAGTCCAGCCCCGACGCCTGCAACCAGTCCCACATGAAGATGGAAATGGACGGCTGGTACGCCGATCTGTCGGCGGGATTTTCCTGTTCCGACGATTCGTACCGCGCTCTGGCTTGCGGCGGCACGGGCGGTAAGCGCGGTTGCACCGACCGCATCGTCATGAAGGGTGGCGGTGGCGGCGCGCCAGGCCACCCGCTTAAGCAAACCATGACCATGACCTCAGAGCAGGGAACGTTCACCACCACGACGGAAGTGGTGGAGCTGACCAACACAAACCTGGAAGCGCCGCTGTTCGACATGCCGCCTGGCTGCAAGGTCATGGACATGTCCGCGATGATGGGCGGCGCGCCGGCAACGGCGCATTCCGAGACGGTACCTGAGCCGGCAGCGGCTCCGGCTACGCCCGCAGCAACTCCACCTGCGCAGCCTCCCGCGCCTGTCGTCGCGCCCAAGGCTGCCGGCGTGGTGCGCATTGGCGTGGTCAAGATTAAGGACATGAGCGGCCAGTCCTTGCCGACCGACAGCCTGCGCCTCAACCTGATGAACGAGATTGGCCGCCACCAACATGAAGCCGTGCCGCTGGATGCCGAAGGGCCGCATCCGGACGTGGAGAGCGAAGCCCGCTCTAAGCAGTGCGACTATATTCTCTACACCGTTCTCGCTCAGGTGAAGGATCCCAGCAGCGGCGGGCTGCCACCAGCGTCTCTGCCCAAAGGCGTAGTACTGGATCCGGCCAAGTTCGAGGCCTTGACCGATGTGACCCTGTACAAGGTAGGCAAGCCGCTCCCCGAACTCAAGGACCTACCGTTGGCGGCCGACGCCAGCCAATTCGCCGTTGACGCGGTCATGACTACCTTCGTAATGGAGTCCGACAGGGTCGACCAGCAGATTGCCGAGGATGCCCATCCCAAGCCGGCTGCGAAGCCTTTTAAGGCGCCGCCGAAGAAGGGGGCAGCTACCACGAAGCCGAACTGAGCCCTGCGGTTTTTTGGGGGTGCGACTGATGTGGCACGAATGCCCGGCAACTCTTGCACCAGGGTTTCCGCAAGCCACTACGCCGCACTCAGAGCGTCGCGGGTGGCGTTCAGCGTGTTGATCAGCGACTCCTTCGGCAGCTTACGGATAATCGGTTCGATCACCCATCCCAGGCCGATGGGGATATCGCGGGTCAGGGAAATGGCCCGGCACTCGACGTACACGCCGCCATTGCGCTCCTGAAAACGCCAATAGGAATACAGACGCCACAGGAAGCCGTAACCGGTGTCGGGCGGTAGCACCTTCTCTTTTTCCGTGCCCGCATCCTCTACTTCAGCGATTCGCGTGGTATAGGAGCGGCAACACCAGCGGGCATCGTCCACCGACGAATAATGCACGTCGTGGTCGGTGTCGAGCACCACGGTAATGATTTTCTTCTTCAGAAGCCGCAGGAAGATCTGGAAATCGTCGCCGTTGTGCGCGAGCAGCTTCGAATCCATGACATCGGGCTTGTAAACATTTTTGTGGTTATCGTAATCCTGAATCAAGGCGAGGGTGTCGGCGACGGTTGTGCTCGGAATGAATGCAGCCCCGATCCAGTCGTGAATCAGGCCATTCGGCACTTTGATGGACGCGTCGCCCGACCACAGTTGTGCGACGATGTCTCCATGCCGCACTTGCTGTGCTATCTGGGGATCGGTGTCAGACCACAGGAATGCGCCGTGCCCGTGCAACGACGGATCCATGGCTGCTTCGGCCTCGCGGATGTACGCTTCGAAAGCCGCCAGCGTACGAGGCTTTAGCTGCACGATGTTTGCCGTCTGCGCCATAAGTGTCCGGCCTATTGCGAATCGTGAGCCGCCAGGATGCGATTGTCAAGGACAGGGGTAAGCGTTGCGACAACGCCGCTATGTCAACTGTCATGCCTTGGCGCGACGGCGCTTTTTCGGCCGCTTAGGTTTCTCCTGACGAGTTTCCATCTCTGCGATGCGCTTACGCAGTTGTTGTAGTTCTTGCAGTTCTGTACCAGGCCCACTGGCCTTTTCCGTCGCCGATCCCGGGATGAACTTCTTCATCATTTGCAGGGGAGACAGCGCCACGGATTGCACATCGGTCAAACGGCTTTCCAGTGTATTCTGCACTTTTTTATAAGCGTCGAACGCTGACTTCAGATACCACATGATGAACTCCTGGCCGACGCGGTCGGACGCGACGATGAGTTGCCGCAGCAGTTCCAGCGGCAATCCGGTGGGCTGCTCCTTCGCGTCTTCCACGATGATCTGGGTCAGGGTCACGCGGGTGATGTCCTCACCGGTCTTGGCATCGATTACTTGCAAGTCTTTCCCGTTTCGAACCAAGGCGGCGATATCCTCCAGGTTGATGTAGCGGCTCCCCGAAGTGTCGTAGAGTCTGCGGTTTGCGTACTTCTTGATCACTACCTTGTCGGGGTTCACTGGGTCGCCTCCTTGTTGCATCGCAAAATAATTGTACTTTTATATTGACAAGGAGCGCAAGGAATACTAGGGTTTAGTTGATGCTGCATTGCAGCAAAAATGGAGGTTATTATGCCTAGAACAGTTAAGCACGAGCCCACCACGACCCACTCTCGCGAGTCGTCCTTTGTTTCCTTGCTGTCTGGATGGGTGCAGCAGGGTGTCGAAAACTTCTTTGCCACGCAACGAATCCTGGTCGATCTGGCCACCCGTCAGAATGCGAGCGCGATGCACATGCTGCGGGAGCGGCTGGCCGACCCCGCGTATTGCCCGACTGAGATTTTGACCGAGCTGACCGGCGAGGGAATGACGAACTTCATTGAAGGACAGAAGTTGCTCCTCAACCTGGTCCAGCAGGAATATGAGCTGGTAACCAACGGAGTTAAGGAACGAGTTGGCGGTTCGCCTGCAGCCACAGCCCTGACCGATGTCATGCGCCGCGGTTTCGATACCTTTGTCGAGATGCAGCAGGACTTTCTTAAGATCGCCAGCAAACAGACGCATACCTGGCTCACGGCGGTAAAGGCCGGCAAGCCCTATGATGGCGAGGGCCTGGTCGAACTCGCCCGCGAGAGCTTCGACACTTTCGTCCGGTCGCAGAAGAAGTTCCTGAACGTCATTGCGGACGAAGCCACCAACGCTACGAACGGCAAGAACGGGACAACCAGGAAGATGAAGACGACAGAAGTATTAGAGTTGGCCCGCCATGCCACGGACACCTTCATTGACGCGCAGAAGAAGCTGATGGATGTCGCAGGCCGTCAGGTGAACGCAGATCTGAAGGCGACTGGCCGTACGCTGAACATGATCGCTCCAAATACGTTCACGCAACTGCCGGATTTTACCCGGCAAGGTGTTAAGAATTTCGTGGATGCGGAGAAGGCCCTGATGGATACCATCATCAAACCTCATCCCGAGCACAAACCGGTTGCCAAGACAGTTCGCCGCGCGAAACACCCAGGGCGGACAATCAAGATGACCCCGGCCCACGCTACCGCCTAAGAAGAGTTGATGTGGTAAAGATGTAGCTCTTCAGCGCGCGACTTGGGTGCAGTTGTTCGGCGTGCCGCAGCACAAACCTGCGGCACGCCGGTTCACAATATCCGTAAGTGCCTGAACGAGAAACCGTTCTGGTTCCGCCAAGGCCCTCCCCCCTTGGCAAAATCATAAATCTCTGGCAACTCTTGACTACTCCAGCTACACTAACTCTCGAGAGATGGCGCGCACCCGTCTGCCAAGGCTGTTGGGCACTGACTCTTCGGTTGTCTTGGGCCCCGCAAGCGGAGGCTCAAGAGCAACGGACAGATCCTGATCGCCTATGGCCTCGCCCAACAACGGCTATCGACTAGACTATGCAGAGGCTGACGTTACAATTTGGAAGGAAGCGTTGTTTGGAGCAGAGGTGCTCTTACTGCACGGCTCACCTGCTTACTATGGTCTAGGCGTACCGCATGGCGACGGTTCCGGAGTTGTCTTGGTCCCGGGATTTCTGGGTACTGACTCTTATCTGAGGCAATTGCATTCCTGGCTGGCGCGCATTGGGTACCGTCCTTATTTTTCGGGCATTGGCCTGAATGCGGAATGTCCGAACCTGCTCATCCAGCATCGTCTCAATGAGAACATCGAAAAGGCGCTGCTCGAAACGGAGCGCAAAATTCATCTCATAGGCCACAGCCTGGGCGGCGTTATCGCCCGCTCGGTGGCCAACCAGAGGCCGGACGATATCGCATCCGTAATCACCTTAGGTTCACCCTTCCGTGGCACCGTGGCGCATCGTACCGTCCTCCATGCCGCCGAGTCCGTGCGCAAGCAAATTTTGAAAGAGCACGGCCCGGGAGTGCTGCCCACCTGCTACACCGGACGTTGCACGTGCGACTTTCTGGCTTCCCTGCGCCGCAAAATGCCACGCTCCATGTTCGAAACCGCCATCTACACGCGACAGGATGGCGTGGTTGATTGGCGGTACTGCATCACTGGTAATCTCGACAGCGATTTTGAAGTTTCAGGGACCCACATCGGGTTGGCATTTAACGCGTCCGCTTACACCATCATCGCGAATCGCCTGGCCGAAGCGCCGACCAGCGATTAGGCAGAGTTGGCAAATAGCGTGTCCACGTTTCGTTCTCGTGCAACCTTCCTAGGACTATCGTTGCCGACATCTGCTCAGAAGCCGCCTCTCCCCTGGGTGTGAAGCACCGGCAATAATTCTCCGGCTATGAGTAGTTCAAGGCCAAATGCACAGCACATCCCTTCAGATTTGCCAACGAGCGCCGTCACACAACGGTTGTGATAAGAGCAAGAATCCGCCTCCCCGCCCGCTGTGCCAATTCGGGAAAACGCCCACAAACATTTCATTTTGTTAATGATCCCGGCACTAACATGGTGCAAACTGGATGCAGGTAGTACAGTTGGGACGGAGCCAGTGAGGTCAATGAAGGCTTACGGTTTACGGCCCGCTGAAAACTCGTATTGGCCGCCCTGCTCCAACTGAGGGCGAGCAAAAGGAGATTTAGCATGCGGCCTAGGACTCTCTCCGTCGCGCTCTTATTCGTACTTCTAGCTACTCTCACCTGTTTCTCACAACAAACCGACATCAGGCAGTTCAGCGCTTTTGGCGCCTATTCGTATCTCGCCACGCCGTCGTTGAATCTGACTCAGCGCGGATTCGATGGTGACTTTGGCGTCAACGTTCGCAGTTGGCTGACGCTCGGTGGCGATTTCAGCTACGCCAGTGGCCACAGTTCGCTGGTGCCGAACGATCTTAATGCGGCCACACAGGCGAAATTAGCGCCGTTTCTGCCTTTCCTCCCGCCCGGGTACGTAATAGCGGTCCCTTACAACTCTGCGACCTATACGTATGAGGCCGGTCCGCAATTCAACTATCGCGGAATGAAAAAGGTGACCCTCTTCGTGCGTCCGGCGCTGGGGGCGCTGCACGCCAACGTCACGGTCAAGCCGGGCGACCCAATCGCCAAACTGATTGTTGCCGGCCTGCTGGGCCCGAATCCGACGAGATCTGACACTGTCGTGTTTTACGGCTTCGGAGGTGGGGCGACCTGGGAGATCACGCCGAACTTTGGTCTTCGTGTAGCCACCGACGTTGTTCGCTATAACTTTTTCTCGAATTTGTTGAATGGCGGCCGTAACAGCGTGCGGGTTGTGGTGGGAACGAAGTTCTCGTTTGGCAAGAACATTTTGCAGAAGTAGCTGAAGGATAGTGGCCGGCTGCCGCACTTCGTCTGAGTAGAGTGCTGCGCTTTCGAAACCGCAGCCGATCCTGGGCCCAAACAGTAGCAAAACAATTGTTCCGCGCGGCCGGCAAGGCTGCGCGGGCAAGCCTTGGGGTGTGTCCTGTACGGCCTTGCCCGTTAGCCAGTTCGAGCAATTTTCGTTAGTCGGGCAAGCAGACGCTGATGCAAACAGGTAGGGTATGCGCGCGGGAACCAGGAAATCCATGTGCAGTTGCAGTAAGTAAGTACTGTGCATGTTCGCTCGCCGGGATCCAGCGACGATCTCGGCGTGGACTCTCGTTCCTCAGGCGGTTCCAGGATGATGTATCCGCTCGTACGGGTAGTGCGGGCCTTTAGGGCGTGTGTGAGAGGCAAACTTGGTATTTGCCAGTGGAATTTGCTAGCGGAAAATCCAGCGCCGTAGGCGCGGCTTAGTTTAGCCCAGCACGCAGCCGCAGGCGGAGTGCTGGGTAAAGTGGAAATAGATCCGAGTCCCGTACCGGGGTCCCCAACGAGCGCCGCTTTTGCGCTTGTTGGGGTGGTTGAGGGACGGCACAGTTTTCACCCACCCCCGGAAACGCCCGTACTGCCCGAGCTACACCCACTCTGGAATTGCACTCGGTCCACGAGCTATTCTTTGTACGCGAGGTTAGCCATGCGAAAACTTCCCGTTGTCGAAGATGCCAGGGCGATCATGACGGAAGGAACGCAATGGGGTGTCTGGAAGTGGCTGCTGGAAAAGAGGCGAGTGCGGGAGATCGCCGATGAAGCCAGGGCCGCCCTCGATCAATTCGAGATGAAGGTCAAGGCCACCTGGAGCGACGATCTGAAGATTGCTTACAATCAGCTAGTCGCGCAAGACGGCGACGTTAAACAAGTGCGGCAGAAAGCCAAGCTGGGGAAAAAGGAAGCGGCGCCGAAGATCGATTCCCATGTCCTGACCGTAGTCAAGCGGGTGAAGG
This sequence comes from Terriglobales bacterium, assembly GCA_036511435.1. Lineage (GTDB taxonomy): Bacteria > Acidobacteriota > Terriglobia > Terriglobales > Acidobacteriaceae > Bog-257. The sequence goes on from DATCCF010000263.1 coordinate 7,684, forward strand.
AAGCGGATGACGACGCGTACAACGCCCATGAGGACGCGGAAGATCTCTTCGCCGAAGCGGAGAAGCGAATGAGTACCAGTACGGCCCGCGAAGCCGCCCGCAAGGCCCTCGAAGCCTACGATTTGCACGAGTCCGCTATTCGCAAAGCGGAAGCGCTCGCCCACGCCAAGTAACCGTCCGGCAGTTTCCCCTGAGGCTTCTCACGTGGCTCATGAATAATCCAGATGAATAGGCGGCTGCCATCGGTTTGCGCCGCGGACTCATCACCATCTAAAGGTTGCCCCTGGCGCCCTAGACCTTCAACGATTCGAGCGGTGGAGCGTTTCCGGAGAGCATTCCAGGACTGAATTATTCCGCTTGGTTGTACACTGGGGCCGTTCCTATGCAGCCACTCAACCTGAAGCCCACGCACAAGCTGGTGAAGAATTATTACCAGGCGCTGGGTCAATTCGGACAGCTCAACATCGACCACGAGATGGCGGTGCGCAGCGCCTTCCAGAATCTACTTGCGGGGTGTGGCCACCAGTTCAAGTGGATCCTCGTTCCTGAGTATCAGTTTCATCCTGCAAAGCTCAGTGCCGTCCGCATCGACGGCGCCCTGCTCGACACCTTCCGCTTGCCGCGCGGCTATTGGGAGGCCAAGGACGAGCATGACGACCTCGACAAGGAAATCCGCGCCAAGCTCGACAAAGGTTATCCCCGCACCAACATCATCTTCCAGGCGCCCGAGCGCGCAGTGCTCTACCAGCACGGAGTACGTCAGGGCCTGAACGAGGACATCCGCGACAGCGCCAATCTGGTCGAACTGCTGAAGACATTCTTCGGCTATCGCGAGCCGCACTACGAGGAATGGGACGCAGCGGTCGCCGACTTCAAAGACTACATCCCGCAGATCGCCGGCGCCGTAAAAGACAAGATCGAAAACCAGCGTCGCACCAATCCTGCATTCGTGCAGCGCTTCGACGCGTTCTACGACCTCTGCCGCCAGTCCATCAATCCCAACCTCTCGGTCGCAGCAGTCGAAGAGATGCTCATCCAGCACCTGATGACAGAGCGCATCTTCCGCCGCATCTTCGACAATTCCGACTTCACTCGCCGCAACGTCATTGCCGTCGAAATTGAAAAGATCATCGACTCCATGACCGCCAGGGAGTTCAGCCGCGACGCCTTCCTCAAAGACCTGGACCGCTTCTACCGCGCCATCGAGCTGGCCGCCGAGAATACGGAGACCTACAAACAAAAGCAGGACTTCATCAACACCGTTTATGAGCGATTTTTCCAGGGCTACTCGCCGAAAGAAGCGGACACGCACGGCATCGTTTACACCCCGCAGCCCATCGTGGACTTCATGGTGCGCAGCGTGGAAGACATTCTGAAGAAAGAGTTCGGCCGCTCGCTCAGCCACAAGGACGTGCATATCCTCGACCCGTTTGTCGGCACCGGCAACTTCATCACCCGCGTGATGAAGGAGATCAAGACCAGCGCGCTGCCCTACAAGTATGAGAACGAATTGCACTGCAACGAGGTCATGCTCCTCCCGTACTACGTCGCCAGCATGAACATCGAGCACGAATACCTGGAGCGGACTGGCGAGTACAAAGCGTTTCCCGGAATTTGCCTGGTGGATACGTTCGAATTAGCCGAGCCGGAGCAGAGCAAGCTGTCCTTCATGACCGAGGAGAACACCGCACGGGTGAAGCGGCAGAAGGAATCGCCGATCTTCGTGATTATCGCGAATCCGCCATACAACGTCGGCCAACTCAATGAGAATGACAACAATAAGAATCGCAAGTATGACCATCTTGATAGGCTGGTGGCTGATACCTTTGCGCGCGAATCTAAGGCTGTCAATAAAAATGCTTTGTCCGACGTATACGTGAAGGCGTTCCGCTGGGCTTGTGATCGTCTCGGCGAGGAAGGAATCATTGCCTTTGTCAGTAACAACGGTTTTGTTGACGGAGTTGCGTTCGATGGGATGCGACACATCCTTCACAATACGTTTGAGTCAATCTACCATCTGGATTTGAAGGGGAACGCAAGGACCGCAGGCGAACGTCGACGGCGCGAAGCCGGCAATGTTTTTGATGACGCAATACGGGTTGGGGTAGGAATTACTCTTCTCGTGAAACGGCGAGCGACCGAACGACGCTCAATCTACGTCCATTCTGTCGCAGATTACTTGAGTTCAGAGACAAAGCGCAGGCTTCTGGAGAATTACGGAGATCGCAGTTTCGTCCCGTGGATCGAAGTCAACCCGGACAAAAGCCGCAATTGGGTAAATGCTTCCGGTACCAATGAATGGCCCACGTTTTGCCCAATGAGCGAGATCTTTGGACTGCATAGCAGGGGTCTCGCCAGTAGCCGAGATGCCTGGGCGTACAACTCCGACCGAGCGTTGCTTGAACGTAACATTCGGAAGTCAGTTGATTTCTACAACGCAGAATTGAAGCGATGGAAAGGACGCGGGCAGCGTGACTCAGCAAAGCTCGATGACTTTCTGGTCTACGATGACTCAAAGCTGAGTTGGACACGCGACCTGAAGGGCGATCTCCAAAGGGGCAGGTTCGCTGAGTTTTCGACCCAAAAGGTTCGAAGAGCGTTGTACCGGCCTTATACGTCGCAGTATGTTTTTTTCGACCGAGTGTTGAACGAAGAGGTGTACCGGCTACCCAAGCTGTTTCCATTGGACGAGACTGCGAACTCGGCAATCGTCGTTAGCGATATTGCTTATCGTTCTTCCTTCGCCGCTCTGGCTAGTCACTTCATTCCTGATTTCCACCTCTGTGCACCCATAGACACGTTTCAATGTTTTCCCTTCTACACCTACGACGAGGATGGCTCCAATCGCCGCGAGAACATCACCGACTGGGCGCTCAACGAATTCCGGACGCACTACTCCGACCCGAACATCACCAAGTGGGACATCTTCCACTACGTCTATGCGGTGCTGCATCATCCCGAGTACCGCGAGCGCTACGCCGCCAACCTCAAGCGCGAGTTGCCGCGCATCCCGTTCGTCACCGGAACCGCAGATCCCTCGCCTCCGCCGCCAAACGACGGCGGCTCCGCTCGGGATGACAATCCAAGAAATCTGGGTGGGAGCCGGGGATATCCATTGCCGAATGCGCTACGCTCGTCGCCCGGCTCTGGTGACTGGGTTGGAAACGAGGCAAGCCCGCAGCCGGGGTCCCCATTACGCGCCGACTTTGCGCGTGATGGGGTGGAGGAGGGCGAAACAAACATAGCCCAGGGCGTAAGCCCTGGGTCAGCATGGATTAATGAATCCGAGTCCCTTCAGGGACGACACATCCTGGAAGCAGGTCCCTCGACTCGGGCTGACGCCCTCGCTCGGGATGACAAGCCGATCTTCTGGGCTTTCGCCAACGCCGGCGGCCGTCTCGCCGATCTCCACGTCAACTACGAGCAGCAACCCGAATATCCGCTGGAACGCATCGAAAAGGGACAACTGAACTGGCGTGTGGAGAAGATGCGCCTCGGCAAGGACAAGACTTCGCTCATCTACAACGAGTTCCTGACCCTGCGCGGCATCCCGCCGCAGACTTACGAATACCGCCTCGGTAATCGCTCGGCGCTGGAGTGGGTCGTCGACCAATATCAGGTTTCGACCGACAAGCGCAGCGGCATCGTCAACGATCCCAACCGCGCCGACGATCCGGGGTACATCGTGCGCCTCATCGGCCAGGTCATCGGCGTCAGCCTGGAGACGATGAAGATCGTAAAATCACTGCCACCACTGGTTGCCGACTCGATACCACTCTAGTCGCCTGCTTCTCGGCACGGCCTTACGCAAATTCCATTTGCTTTTCCCTGGTCGCGGTAGGAAAATGTGCGGGCTTGAGAGGGTGCGTGAGAACTGTGCCGTCCCTGAAGGGACTCGTTAATTTTTGTCGCTTTACCCAGGGCTCACGCCCTGGGCTAGAGCAGTTTAAGAATTACTGTAGTCGAGCGAGCACGGGTAGAGCGGCGCTTCAGCGCCGCGTTCCCGCTGATCCTTCACCTCCGAGCCGGCTTCAGCCGGCGGCACCTAGACTACACAAATAACTAAA
>DATCCF010000264.1:0-35628 GCA_036511435.1 Terriglobales bacterium
GTGGACCTGTTGCTCATCGTGGGCGCGAATCCGGTCTATGACGCCCCTGCGGATTTCGATTTCGCAGCAGCCATGAACAAGGTCCCGCTGCGCGTGCAGCACAGCCTCTACCAGGACGAAACCAGCGATCACGTTCACTGGCACATTAACGGCACCCATTATCTGGAAGAGTGGGGAGACGGCCGGGCCTTCGACGGAACTTATAGCATCATGCAGCCACTCATTTCCCCGCTTTACAACGGCAAGAGCGAGTACGAATTCATCTTCTCCCTGGTTGGTTCCTCAGAGACCGCGGGCTACGACATCGTTCGCAAGTACTGGCAGGCCAAGATGCAGGGCGGTGACTTCGATGCTCAGTGGCGCAAGGCGCTGAACGATGGTTTCGTAGCCAACACCGCGTCGCCTGCGAAGGGCCTCTCCGCCCGGGGCGGCAACATCCCAGAGACGAACAACGGTGGCAATAGCGAAGCGATGGAGGTCATGTTCCGTCGCGACCCGCTGATCTACGACGGCAGCAAAGCCAACAACGGCTGGCTACAGGAGACCCCTAAGCCGATCACCAATCTCTGTTGGGACAATGCCGTCTTAATCAGCCCGAACACGGCCAAGAAGCAGGGGCTGGTCACTGGCGACATCGTTGAGATCGACATCAATGGACGCAAGCAGAAGGGCCCGATCTGGCCGCAGCCCGGACATCCTGACAATTCCATCACCGTTTTTCTCGGGTACGGACGCACTAAAGCAGGTCGTGTCGGTAATGGTGTCGGATTCGACTTCTATCAAGTTCGCACCAGCGATGCGGCGTGGATGGCGAATGGCAAAATCAACAAAGTCGGCGCCGGCTACGGTTTTGCCCACCCGCAAGGTTTTCAGTACATCGACTATTCCGACCTTCCCAAAGGCACCGAGCCGCTCAGCAACCGTCACATTATTCGCAAAGCGACCTTGCAGGATTTCATCAAGAACCCCAACTTCGCGCACGAAGGAATTGAGTCGCCCGGGCCGGAGATGACGCTCTACACCAATTATCAGTACACCGAGCTGAAGTGGGGCATGACGATCGACATGAACTCGTGCATTGGCTGCAAAACCTGCATCGTAGCTTGCCAGGCGGAGAACAATATTCCCGTCGTAGGCAAGGAGCAGACGACGCGTGGCCGGCAGATGCAATGGTTGCGTGTGGATGTGTACTACGAGGGTGGCACCGAGAATCCATCGGTTTACTACCAGCCGGTTCCGTGCCAACAGTGCGAGAACGCTCCTTGCGAGGTGGTTTGCCCGGTCGGCGCCACGGTGCATAGCACTGAGGGCCTGAACGACATGGTGTACAACCGCTGCGTCGGCACGCGGTATTGCTCCAACAACTGTCCGTACAAGGTGCGCCGCTTCAACTTCCTGCTCTTCCAGGACTTTGAAACTCCGCAGTTCAAGATGATGCGCAATCCCGAAGTCAGCGTGCGCAGCCGCGGCGTCATGGAGAAGTGTACGTACTGCGTGCAGCGCATCACGCACGGCCGCATCACCGCGGAGAAGGAAAACCGCAAGGTCCGCGATGGCGAAGTGATCACCGCCTGCCAGCAGGCTTGCCCGGCGGGCGCCATTGTTTTTGGCGATTTGAACGATCCCAACAGCCGCGTGGCCAAGCTCAAAGCCCAGCAGCGCAATTACAACCTGCTGGAAGACCTGAACACGCGTCCTCGCACCTCGTACATGGCGGTGGTGCAGAACCCGAACCCTGAACTTGACCAGTCGGAGCCCAGTTAGCGATGCAGCAGGGACCAGAGGGAAAAACGGTTTTGATGGACGTGCCCTGGCCGGATGAGCCAGCGGTATTAGGGCCCGGGCAAACCTTCGGTTCGATGACCGATACGATTGCCGACGCCGTGCTGACCCGGCCGATCGGCTTGGGCTGGTTGGTGGGCTTGGCCATCGGCATGGGCTTGGTGGCGCTCCTGATGGCGGCGGTTACTTACCTGTTCCTGATTGGCGTCGGCATCTGGGGTATCAACATCCCCATAGGCTGGGGCTTCGCCATCATCAACTTCGTGTGGTGGATCGGTATCGGTCACGCCGGTACCCTGATCTCGGCCATTCTGCTGCTGTTGAAGCAAACCTGGCGCAATTCCATCAACCGTTTCGCCGAAGCCATGACGTTGTTTGCGGTCGCCTGCGCGGGCATGTTCCCGCTGCTGCACATGGGCCGTCCCTGGCTGGCTTACTGGATGTTCCCTTACCCCAGCAGCATGGGCGTGTGGCCGCAGTTCCGCAGCCCGCTGGTCTGGGACGTCTTCGCGGTTTCGACCTACGCCACCATCTCCGCGGTGTTTTGGTACGTCGGGCTAGTGCCGGACTTTGCGACTATGCGCGAAAAGGCCAGCCATCCGCTGACCAAAAAGGTTTACGGAATTCTGGGTCTGGGCTGGCGTGGCTCGGCCCGCCATTGGAAGCGTTACGAGGCGTTGTATATTCTGCTGGCCGGCATTGCGACGCCGTTGGTGCTCTCGGTTCACACCGTGGTCAGCTTCGATTTTGCGATCGCCATTGTTCCTGGCTGGCATACCACCATCTTCCCGCCCTACTTTGTTGCAGGCGCGATCTATTCGGGCTTTGCCATGGTGCTGGTGCTGGCGATACCTATCCGGCACTTCTATCATCTCGAGTCCATGATCACCATGCGCCATCTGCAGAACTCGGCCAAGATCATGCTGGCTACCGGGTTGATCGTCGGCTACGGATATTTCTTCGAGGCCTTCGTCGCGTTCTACAGCGGTTCGACCTACGAGCGCTTCATGATGCAGAACCGCTGGTTCGGTCCTTATGCAGTGTTTTACTGGACGCTGATTCTCTTCAACCTGGTGATACCGCAGGTCCTTTGGATGCCGAAGATTCGCGCCAACACCGGTTGGTTGTTCCTGATCTCATTGGTGGTCCTGGTAGGCATGTGGCTGGAACGTTTCATCATCATCGTCACCAGCCTCAGCCGCGACTACCTGCCCTCGTCGTGGGGCCATTACGTGGCCACGCGTTGGGACTACGCGATCTTTTTCGGCACCATCGGCTTCTTCGCTACGGCGATCTTTATCTTCATTCGCATCATGCCTTCCATTTCGATCTTTGAAATGCGCACCCTGCTGCCTGAGTCGGAGGTGAAAGCAAAGTGAGTCACGCACAGCTCTCACCGGCAATCTACGGCATTCTTGCCGAGTTCGATTCGTCCACCGATCTGGTCTATGCGGCCAAGGCCGCCTATGCCGCCGGTTACCGCAAGATGGACGCTTACAGCCCGTTTCCCATCGAAGAGGCCAGCGAAGCCATCGGCTTCCACACCAGCCGCGTGCCGCTTATCGTGTTGCTGGGCGGACTGCTGGGTGGTCTTTCGGGCTACGGCCTGCAGTACTGGATCAACGTGATTTCCTATCCGCTAAACATCGGGGGAAAGCCATATAACGCCTGGCCGGCGTTTATTGTTCCGACTTTCGAAATGACCATCCTGTTCGCCGGACTTGCGGGCGTCCTCGGGATGTTTGCCTTGAACGGTCTGCCCATGCCGTATCACCCGCTGTTCAACGTGGATCGCTTTTCCGCCGTCACCCGCGACAAGTTTTTCCTGTGCGTGGAAGCCGCCGATCCCAAGTTCGATGTGGTGGACACGCAGCGATTCATGGAGAGTCTGAAGCCGGTGTCGATTTCGGAGGTGCCCCATTAATTGGTTAGCGAAATTCGACACTCGGGCATCGACGTCGACGCACCGCTCTGGAAACGGCGAATATCCGGTACGCAAAGCAGGGGTTTACATCCTGCTGGCGTCGGCGTTGCTCTTGCTCTCGGGCTGCCGCGAAGATATGCAGAACCAGCCGTACTACCGCCCGCTGCGCGAAAGCGATTTCTACGCCGATAAGCGTTCGGAGCGGCCCATTATCGCGGGGACCGTGGCGCGCGGGCATTTGGATGCCGACGCCTACTTCTACACCGGCAAAATAGGCAGCAACGATGGCGATTATATGCCCTTTCCGGTGACGGCCGAGGTAATGGCGCGCGGACAACAGCGCTTCAACATCTACTGTGCGCCCTGCCACTCGGAACTCGGCGACGGCAACGGCATGATCGTGCAGCGTGGTTATAAGCGCCCGCCTTCGTACAACACGGACCGTCTGCGCAAGGCCCCGATCGGATATTTCTTTGACGTTATGACCAATGGCTTTGGCGCCATGCCCGACTATGCCGGACAGGTTCCGGCGCAGGACCGCTGGGCGATCGCCGCCTACATTCGCGCTTTGCAGTTGAGCCAGCACGCCACCGAGGCGGATGTTCCACCCGGTCAGCAGATTGCCCAACAGCCGCCACCCGGCGTGGTCATCGTGCCGCCCTATGACACTCAGGGAGCCACAACTGCCGCGTCCACTCCTCCCAAGCCGAATGCGGCCCCGGCCAAGGGAGGCGAAGCAAAACCATGAGCAGAGAGATTCCACAGGTTGGACAGGCCGAGTACGCTGTTCCCGCCGAGGCGGCGCAGTGGCAGAAGCGCTCGCTGATTGTAGCTGTGGCCGGCGCCATCCTGTGCGTCATCGGCGCGGTGACCTCGCTGGACCAGTTCCTGCGCGGCTACCTGATCGCCTATATTTTGTTGCTGGGACTCAGCCTCGGCTGCCTGGCTTTGCTGATGGTGCAGCATCTTTCCGGCGGACTGTGGGGCTTGGTGATCCGCCGCGTACTGGAAGCCGCCAGCAAGTGTCTTCCGCTGATGTTCGTGTTGTTTCTGCCGATCCTGTTCGGGCGGCAACACCTGTACGCGTGGATGACCGACCCGTCGCTGACCGTGCGGAATAGTTGGTACTTGCACACGTCGGGCTTAACCGGCTGGATTGCCCGCTGGATCCTCTACTTCGCGATTTGGGGATGGTTGGCCTTCACGCTGATCAGCCGTGGCGACAAACAGGACCGCCCTCTGGCGGCGGGCGCCGCCTGGCCGCGCTTTCAGGGACTAAGCGGTCTGGGACTGGTGCTGTATTCCTTGACCGTGTCTTTCGCGGTGGTGGACTGGGTGATGTCGCTCGATCCCCAATGGGGCTCGACGATCTATGGGCTCATCTTCATCGCTGGGCAAGGCTTATCGGCGCTGGCGTTTAGCGTCGTGATGCTGACGCTCTTTACGCGCTACAGCCCCTATCGCGAAATCGTCAAGCCGATGCAGTTTCACGATATCGGCAAATTGATGCTGGCGTTCGTGATGCTGTTCGCCTACTTCTCGTTCTCGCAGTGGCTCATCATCTGGGCGGGCAATCTGCCGGAGGAAATCGGCTGGTATCTGCACCGCATACGTGGCGGATGGGGCGTGGTGGCGCTCATCATCATCCTGTTCCACTTCATGCTGCCGTTTGCGCTGCTGTTGTCGCGGGAACTCAAGCGCGCCGGCAGTCGCCTTATTGGCCTGGCAATTTTTCTCATCTTCATGCGGCTGGTGGACATCTATTGGTATGTAATACCGAACTTTGCCCACGAACGCGGACACTTCTACCTCAGCCCCTGGTACATCGTGGCGCCCATTGCGGTGGGCGGATTGTGGCTAACCTATTTCTTCTACAACCTGCGGCAGCGGCCACTATTGCCGCTCTACGAGCCGCAGATACCAAGCCTGCTGCACCAGAGGACCGATGGCCACTGAGAATTCCAAATACGATCCCTTGCGGAATCCGGAGGTCGATTACGAACGCGCGGACCTGAGCGCGAAAGGAATCCTGTTTTTCCTGCTGGGACTTCTGGTGGCCGGTGTTTTCATCGAACTGGTTCTTTGGGGAATGTTCCGCTTCATGGCGAAGAGCGATGTCTTGTTTCCACAACCCCCGCCCAACCCGATGATGAGCGCGCGAAAGCTTGCGCCGGCGCCTGTTCCCAGGTCCGTGCTGCAGAACAATCCGCCGGAGGACATCATGGTTTTTCCGGAGCCGCGCCTGCAAACGGGCGATACCTCTGACATGAACAAGTTCCTGTATTCGGAGCAGAGGACCCTGAATCCGGACCAGCCGTTCATGGACCAGAGCGGGGCGGTTCACATCCCGATCTCGCAAGCGATGAAGCTCATCGAGGAGCGAGGCCTGCCGGTGCGTCCGAACGCGCCGCCGGCCGAGTTGGCCACGCACACCGAAACCCAAACCCAAACCGTCAGCGCCAAAGAGCGTGGAACGATTAAATGGTTCAATAGCGCGAAGGGCTATGGTTTTATCAGCCGGCAGAATGGCGAAGACGTGTTTGTTTCTGCGATCCAGACAAATGGCTCCCGCAGCTTGCAGGTAGGCCAGGCTGTCCAGTTCAACGTAGTCAAAGGGTCAAAGGGCTGGCAGGCGGAGAACGTCACGGTCTCGGGTGACGCGCCATAGCCGTGCGTGTGTGAACGGAACTTGGTATTTGCCGGGGGAATTTGCTAGCTGAAAATTCAGCGCCGTAGGCGGGGTTCCCAGTTCGCACCGTTCTTGCGCGAACTGGGGTGGAGGTAGGCGCAAAATAGTTTAGCCCAGCACGGAGCCGCAGGCGGAGTGCTGGGTAAAGTGGGAAATGGAACCGAGTCCCGTAGACAACGGCACAGGTTCTCAAGCGGTTTCGTAACATGCGCTCGGGCGCAGGAATTGGATTTAACGCAGTGAAACATTTTTGGTTCGAAATCGCGAAAGGGTTGGCAATTCTGGTGACAACCGGTGCCTTCGCCGTTGCCCAGCCGCCTTCTTCTTTTCAGGACAAGAGCTCGAGTTCCGCTTCCCAGGTCAGTCCAGCCGACCTGTCGAACATCGGCATCGAGCAGCGGCTTGACCAGCAGGTCCCGCTCGATCTGCAGTTCAAGGATGAGACCGGAAAGACAGTGCAGCTCGGCGACTACTTCAAGTCAGGCCGGCCTGTTCTTTTGAACCTCGTGTACTACACCTGCCCCATGTTGTGTGGCGAGGAATTAGCGGGCGAGGCGAGCGCGCTCGGCGTGCTGCGATTTACCCCGGGTAATGAGTACGAAGTGGTATCGGTGAGCTTCAATCCGGATGAAACTCCAAAAGATGCGGCGGAGAAAAAACAGGTTTACATCGCGCGCATGAATGAGCATCTGAAGCACAAGACCAACGGCGATGGCTGGCATTTCCTTACTGGCCAGCAGTCCGAGATCAAACAACTGGCCGATGCGGTGGGCTTCCACTACCGCCGCGACCCGCGGACCGGACAGTTCATTCACGCTGCCGGGATCATGATTGTGACCCCGGCCGGCAAGATCGCCCAGTATTACTACGGTGTGGAATTCTCTCCGAAAGACATTCGTCTTGGCTTGATCGAAGCTTCGCGCGACAACATTGGTACGCTGGTCGACCAGGTGACGCTGTACTGCTATCACTACGATCCCAATACCGGGCGATATGGCGCCGTGGTCACCAATATTATGCGGCTGGCTGGGGCCGCGACCATGCTGATGCTCGGCGGTTTTCTCATCGTGATGTTTAAGCGTGAGTCTCACGGCAGCAAGAATGGAACAGGACGGGCCCGATAGATATGTGGAAGAACTTCCCACTCTTTCCGGAGCGTGCCTCGGCACTGGCATGGCAGGTGGACGGACTTTATTTTCTGCTGATCGCGGTATCGGCGTTTTTCACGCTGCTGATTATTGCGTTGATCCTCCTCTTCGCGGTCAAGTATCGCCGCTCGGTCCATCCTCATGCGGTGCAGATTGAAGGCTCGCTGCCCCTGGAACTGGCGTGGACGCTGATTCCCCTGGGAATCTGCATGATCTTCTTCGCCTGGGGCTCGCTGATCTATTTCCAGGAGGCCCGCCCGCCGAAGGGCGCGATGGAGGTTTACGTCGTAGCCAAGCAGTGGATGTGGAAGTTCGAATATGAGGGGGGCCAGCGAGACATTAACCAGCTTCACGTGCCGGTGGACCGTGACGTCAAGATGATCATGAGTTCACAGGACACGATCCACAGCTTCTATGTCCCGGCATTCCGCATCAAGGCTGACGTGCTGCCTGGCCGCTACACGACCACGTGGTTTCATCCCATCAAGGCCGGAACGTATCACTTGTTCTGTGCCGAATATTGCGGCACGGAACACTCCGGCATGATCGGCGAGGTCGTCGTGATGGAGCCTGCCGCCTACCAGGCGTGGATGAGCGGGGGTGGCTCCTCGGGTACGCTGGCGTCCAACGGGCAGCAGCTTTTCCAGCAACTGGGATGCGCGACCTGCCATCGGTTCGATACCCAGGGACGCGGTCCCAACCTGACTGGCGTCTTCAGTAAGCCGGTGCTGCTGGAGGACGGACGCACCGTAGTGGCAGACGAGAACTACGTTCGCGAATCGATTCTCAATCCGGGCGCCAAGGTTGTTTCGGGTTTCAAGCCCATCATGCCCACCTTCCAGGGACAAGTTTCGGAAGAGAACTTGATGGCGCTTGTGGCCTACGTCAAATCGCTGGCGCAAACGCAACAAAAGGGAGCGGCGAGCGATAACTCGTCCGCTCCGGATACGCCGAACGTGCAATGAGGATTCGACCCTAAAGGTGTGACATGGCAACCGCTGTACAGACCGTCGAGCGCGAGAACTACCTGAATTCGAACTACGGCATTAAGTCGTGGCTGCTGACCACCGATCATAAGCGGATCGCGATCCTGTATCTCATCTCGATCACCGCCATGTTCTGGCTCGGCGGGTTTTTCGCCATGATGATCCGCTTGGAACTGCTGACGCCCGCCGGCGATCTGGTATCGTCCGACACCTACAACAAGCTGTTCACCATGCACGGGATCATTATGGTTTTCTTCTTTCTGATCCCGTCGGTGCCGGCCGTGCTCGGTAACTTTCTGATACCCCTGATGGTCGGCGCCAAGGACCTGGCGTTCCCGCGCGTGAACCTGTTGACTTGGTATCTCTATATGGCGGGTGGTACTACGGCCCTGGTCGCCATGGTCACCGGCGGCGTGGATACCGGTTGGACCTTTTACACGCCCTTCAGCACCACGTACTCCAACACCCACGTGATTGGAGCGGCGATCGGTATCTTCATCGCAGGATTCTCCTCCATCCTCACCGGGCTGAATTTCATCGTCACCATTCATCGGATGCGCGCGCCGGGCATGACGTGGCGCCGGCTGCCGCTGTTCTGCTGGGCGAATTACGCAGCCGCCCTCATCATGGTGCTGGGAACTCCGGTCATCGCCATCACGCTGCTACTGGTGGCGCTGGAACGCGCTTTTCACATCGGTGTATTCAACCCGCAACTAGGCGGCGATCCACTTCTGTTCCAGCACTTGTTCTGGTTCTATTCGCATCCCGCCGTGTACATCATGATTCTTCCCGGCATGGGCGTCATCAGCGAGATCGTCACCTGCTTCTCGCGCAAGCGCGTCTTCGGTTATGAGTTCATAGCCCTGGCCTCGATCGCGATTGCCGTCCTCGGCTTTCTGGTGTGGGCCCACCACATGTTCGTCGCCGGAATCTCGGTTTATGCCGCATTGGTGTTCTCGCTGTTGAGCTACCTGGTGGCCATCCCGTCCGCGGTCAAGGTCTTCAACTGGACGGCGACCATGTACAAGGGGTCGATCACCTACAACACGCCGATGCTCTATGCCTTCGGTTTCATCGGCTTGTTCACCGTCGGTGGCCTGACCGGAGTATTTCTAGCATCGCTTGGCGTCGACGTGCATGTCACCGATACCTACTTCGTGGTGGCGCACTTCCATTACGTGATGGTGGGCGGCATGGTGATGGCCTACATGGCGGGACTGCACTTCTGGTGGCCCAAAATGACCGGCAAAATGTATCCCGAGGGCTGGGCCAAGTTGTCGGCGTTGCTGGTTTTCGTCGGCTTTAACACGACGTTCTTTCCGCAGTTCATTCTTGGCTACATGGGTTCGCCGCGCCGCTACCATGCGTATCCGCCGGAATTCCAGGTGCTGAATGTGCTCTCGACGGCAGGCGCCTCGATCCTGGCCGTGGGTTTTGTCTTACCGATGATCTATTTCGTGTGGTCGCTGCGCTACGGAAAGGAAGCTGGCCCCAATCCCTGGAACGCGGTAGGACTGGAGTGGATGATCCCTTCGCCTCCGCCGACCCACAACTTCGACGAGACCCCGGTTGTGACTTGGGAGGCTTACGACTACGAACATCAGCCGCAAGAGGAGGTCACCCTTGGCCATTAGCGATATTGGCGATATTCAAGTCGCTGAGCGAGCGCTGCAACACCACTTCGCCGACATGGACCAGCAGCGGGACACCTCTTCCTTTGGGATGTGGATGTTCCTGCTGACCGAAATCATGTTCTTCGGCGGGTTGTTCTGTGCCTATCTGGTGTATCGCGCCTCGTACTACCAGGCTTTCGTCGAGGGCAGCCAGAAGATGAATATCGTTCTGGGGGCGACCAACACGGCGGTTCTCATTTGCAGTTCACTGACCATGGCGCTCGGGGTACGGGCCGCGCAGATGGGCAAGCCCAAGCTCATGGTTATCCTGCTCCTGATCACCATCGTCCTCGGTTTTGGCTTTCTTGGGATCAAGGCGGTGGAGTACCACGAGCACTGGGAGAACCACGAATTTCCCGGACCGAACTTCCATTTCGAGACTGGTAACCCGGCGCATCCGGCGACCGATCCTCAGCACACTCAGATCTACTTCTCCCTGTACTGGGCGATGACTGGATTGCACGCATTGCACATGGTGATCGGGATAGGTCTGGTGGCGTGGCTGGTGATTGCGGGCTTGATGGGCGCTTACACGCCTCACTACTCCAACCCGGTTGAAAACGTCGGATTGTACTGGCATTTTGTTGACTTGGTCTGGATTTATCTTTTCCCGATGCTCTACCTGATCAGCAAGAAACACGGCGGCTAACGAGGATGCACATGCAGGGAACCACGGAATCAGTAGGACACATCATACCGGCAAAGCTCTACGTGGCGATTTGGGCCATCTTGATGGCGATGACGCTCACCACGGTTCTGGTTTCGTTTGTAGACATCGGGCCGTTCAACATAGTGGTGGCGCTGGTCATCGCGACCATCAAAGCAACCCTGGTGGTCCTGTTTTTCATGCATCTTCGTTACAGCCCGAAGTTGACCATGGCGACCGTCGTGGCTGCGATGTTCTTTCTCTTCCTGCTACTTGGGCTCACTATGACCGACTACCTGACCCGCGCGTGGCTTACTAACCCGGGCTATTGAACGATTCAGATTTCGAAGGGCGTTCCGCCTCGGCATCGTTTCTTATTTGCCAGAGGTTGAAGAATCGCCTGCGATCAGGCCGGTATTTTCAACTGTTTCACGCCGGGCGGCGGGTCGTGCGCCCTTGGCCCTTGCCAATGCAGATACGGTCCAGAATTGGCTGCCTCGGGTTTCATCATCCTGTAACACAGGTATGTGTACTGTATTCCTGTGATACCCACACATGACAGTCCATCGCCCAGCCTCGGCTACAATACAGCCGTGAAGCAAACCATCTTTGCCGTGGAAGACGACACGGATATTTCGCGGTTGGTCCGTCACCACCTGGAGGCCGCCGGATACGGCGTCCGAACGTTTGCAGCAACTGCGGGCGTAATTGCGGAGGCCGAGAAACAAGCCCCGGCGCTTTTCCTTTTGGACATCATGGTTCCCGGAGGAGACGGACTGGAGCTTTGCCGCCGTATTCGACAGACTTCCGCGTTGGCCATGGTCCCGGTGATCTTCCTGACCGCAAAGACCAGCGAGTCCGACCGTGTTATGGGGCTGGAACTCGGCGCCGACGACTACGTCCCCAAACCGTTCAGCCCACGCGAACTGGTGGCGCGGGTGCGAGCCGTGCTGCGGCGATTTGAGCGTCCGCTGGCGCCCGCGATTGTAAAAGCCGGCGATATCGAGATTGACAGCGGCGGGATGACTCTGATGGTGCGCGGGCAGTTGACCCAGACCACGGCGACTGAGTTCCGGCTGCTTGAATACCTGGCCCGCCATCCCGGACGAGTATTCACGCGCGACCAGGTGCTCGACGCAGTGTGGCGCGACACGCACTACGTTACCCCGCGCTCCGTGGACGTGTATGTACGCCGCATCCGCGAGAAAATAGAAGAGAATCCAGACGAGCCACGCTATCTGAGGACGGTACGGGGAGCGGGCTACCGCTTCGAGATTCCGAAATCGTGACGAGCCAGTCGTGAAGAGCAGGATCTTCCTGAAGTTGTACCTCGCGGCGCTGTTGATCATCGTCGCTTGCACCCTCACCATGGCTGTACTCATACGTCATGCCTGGGTAGGAATGCTGCGCGGCCAGATTGAGACCTCTTTACGGCAAAAGACCCTGATGTTTGCTTCCCGCGTCGAGGAAGCTCCGCTGGCGTCGCTCAGCCAAATTACCCAGCAGGCCGCCGCAGCAGCAGACGCGCGGGTGACCGTCATTGACCCCTCTGGCAAGGTGCTGGCCGACTCCGAGGCCAATCCCGGCGAGATGGAGAACCATGCCACCCGGCCGGAGTTCATCGCCGCCTTGCATGGCCAAGTGGGAAGCTCCACGCGCTTGAGCCACACCATTGGAGTGGAATTGCTGTACGTATCGGCGCCGGTTCCTGGCGGAGCCGTGCGCTTGGCCTATCCCCTGTCAGCCATCCGGGAGGCCAATCGCCACATCGGCCGTGATTTACTGGAAGCGGCACTGGTCGCAGCACTAATCGCCATGTTGCTCGCGATCGCTGCGACGTACTCCATCAGCCGGAGGCTGGTCCGGATCACCGACTTCGCGGAACGCATTGCCGCAGGCGACCTTTCGGCGCGCATTCAGGAGGAGTCAACTGACGAAATCGCCCACGTCGCCTCCGCGCTCGACAAGACAGCGCGTAAATTGGAAGACGGATTCCGCGCCCTGGAGAACAGTCGTCAGACGCTGGAAGCCCTGCTGAACTCGATGCAGGAAGCTGTGATTGCGGTGGCCCAGGACGGGCGCGTGCTGTGGGCCAATCAGCGCATGGAGCGTCTGCTGCCGGGCGGAGTGCGATTGGGAGCGCCGCTGGTGCAATCGCTGCGCGATCCCGAAATCCTGATGGCGGTGCAGTACGCGTTGGACAAGCGTGACGTCACGGTGGCAAACGCCGCCAAGATTTTCTCGGGGCGTATCTTCGACGTGACCGCCGCACCCATGCCGGGAGGCGGCGCGGTTGCGGTGCTGCATGATCAGACGGAAATCGAGAGGGTGGAGAAAACGCGGCGCGATTTCATTGCCAACGTCTCGCATGAGTTGCGCACACCGCTGACCTCCATCCAGGGTTATTCCGAGACCCTGCTCGATAACCCCGATCTGCGGGAGAGCGGGCGTGAATTCGTCGAGATCATCCGCAGGAATGCCATGCGCATGGCCCGGCTCACCGAGGACTTGCTGGTCCTGGCGCGGGTCGAGTCAGGCGAGCAGAACTTCAATTTCCAACCGGCTACGCCGCGCGAGTTGCTCGAGGACGCGGTGCAGACCTTTAGGGATCTCGCCGCCAGCCGTGGCATCGAGCTGTCGTCAATGAACACGGCAACGTCCACCGTCTCGGTTGACCGCGATGCCATTCACCAGGTGTTTTCCAACTTGATTGATAACGCTCTGAAGTACGGTGACGCGGGCGGGAAGATCCTGGTGGGCGCGTGCGAGACCGAAGACGGCGTGCAATTCTACGTTCGTGATTTCGGTTCCGGCATTTCCAGCGAACATCTGCCCCGGCTGTTTGAGCGTTTCTACCGCGTGGACAAAGCGCGTTCGCGTGAGTCGGGAGGCACCGGCCTGGGCTTGGCCATCGCGAAACACGTGGTGCGCGCCCACTCCGGGACGATTCATGCGGAGAGTGAACTGAATCACGGCTCCACGTTCTACTTCACCCTGCCTCGGCAGCCTGCGCCGGTCGACGCCTAGCGGTACTCCCTATGCAATTTGAATACGCCTGCCTGTGAATTCAAGCGAACTTCATGTACGTTTCATCAAGAATTCACAATCGCCAGTTATTCTTCACTACATCGCTCGCACATTCACCCGCTGATGGCCCTGGCGCCCGGGCCGGCTCGGACGTGTCGGTTCGGGCGGTAGTTTCGAAACCCCATCATGAGTTCAGCAGAATTGGTGCCGCCTAGCCCGGATACGATCTGCGAAGAGTTGCGGGAGCAGACCCTTCAGGCCTGTCGCGTGGCCCGAATTGCCGCCGGTATGGTCGCCGAGGGAATCGCCACCGGCGTACCTTCTCTGGCGGAGGGAGTACGGGAGCGCGAGAAAGAACTCGACACGCTCGATCGCCTCATCGATCAGGGTGTGACCTCGATCATCACCAAGGTGGACGAGGAGCACGCCCGCGAACTGCTGGCGTGCCTGAAGTTCATCATTGATCTGGAGCGTATCGGCGATCTCCTGCTGAACTGTAGCAATCGCACCGCCGCAGTAGGTAGCCGAATCGAGCTGCAGGACATCCGCGACCTCACGGTAATGGCGTCTCGACTGGAAACAATGCTTGGCGATGTGCACGATGCTTTCAGCCAGCGCGATCTCAATCGTGCGTTGGCGGTGCTGCGTTCCGACGCGGAGCTCGACCGCCTGCGCAACCTGATTTTTATTCGTCACATTGAAAATCACGACGGCGCTCCCCGCCAGGAGAGTTTCCACGTGCTCTTCATGACCCAGTCCCTGGAGCGTGCCGGCGACCACGCCAAGAATCTTGCCGAGGAAGTTTGCCATCTGGTGAGCGGCCACAGCGTCCGCCACGTGCTGCGCACCTACGATAAGCCGATGGAGCAGATGTTCATCGAAGACCTGAAGAGACGACAGAAGAACGCGAAGTGACAGCGCGGAACCGAGCCTCACAACGTGGAGTTCATTGAGTGGGAAGGTTTCACCGGGCGCGGCGCGCAAAGATCATGGCCAGTCCAACATCAAACACGACAAGCAAACACACGGAGTAGATGTAATAGAACACGCGAATCTTAGGCCAAAGCCACATGGGCAATTGATCGACAAGCTTGTCGCCCCAAGTTTCGTTAAGGCGAGGCGGCAGTACGGCTTCTTCTGATTCGCGTTGCCAACCTGAAGCAATCCACGTGGCCCTGAGATTCGAGAGTAAGAGTGCCGCGAAAAGCACCTTAAGTACTCCCACCCCCGAAAACAGCATGTCCACCACGTAGAACACAAACACCGCGATCGCCGCGTAGCGGCTGCGCTCCCGCACGCCTACACCACCGAGGTAGTAGTACAGCAGGACAAGAATGCCGGCGATGGGGTGTCCCAAGAGAGCGTTAAACACTAAAGAGGACACCGCGACGATCATGCACACCCAGTAACCCTGAGCGCCAAGATAATCTACGTCGGTCCCGCTTTGAATGGAGGGCCAGAACAGGCTTCTGAGACGCCCCTCGGTCCGCGGAGTCGAACTGGACAACCCGAGCGTTTCCATGAGGAGAATTAAAGCGCTTTCCTACTACGTGGTCTAGCAGAAAATCACAATTGCAATGTCTTCTTGCGTCGTTCGAGGGTCCGAGTCTGATTTCTCGAAGCTCCATGCCTCGCAAGGGCCCGTCTTCATGCGAAATTCACTCGCATGTAACGGAGTTGTAACAATTCGAAGGTAAAACCAGTTAGGAACTCATCTCTGGCCAATCTCAGGAGGAAACTACGTGATTCGCTCTTTCAGGGTGCTCCTCTGCATCGCTGTGCTGGTAAGCTGTGCCTTTGCGCAGGCAACCCTTAACGGGGCTGGCGCGACCTTTCCCTACCCCATCTATTCCAAATGGTTCAACGAGTATCACAATCTGCATTCCGACATTCAGATCAACTATCAGTCCATCGGGAGTGGAGGCGGCATTCGCCAGGTGCAGGCCGGAACCGTGGATTTCGGCGCTACTGACGGTCCCATGACCGATCAGCAAATGACGGAATCGAAGGTCAAAGTGCTGCATGTTCCGACCGTTCTTGGCGCTGTGGTGCCCGCCTACAACATTCCCGGAGTGAGTGGGGAAGTAAAGTTTACTCCCGAGGCCCTGGCCGGAATCTTCCTCGGCAAGATTACCAAGTGGAATGACAAGGCAATCACGGCCGCGAATCCCGGGGTGAATTTTCCTGACCAGGGCATCACGGTGGCACACCGTTCCGATGGAAGCGGTACCACCTACATTTTCACCGACTACCTGTCCAAGGTGAGCAAGGACTGGGAGGGTACCGTCGGCAAGGGCACTTCGGTGAAGTGGCCCGTAGGTCTCGGCGGCAAGGGCAATGAAGGCGTGGCAGGTTCGATACGCCAATTGCCCGGCTCCATCGGTTACATCGAATTGATTTACGCGCTGCAGAACAAGATTCCGTACGGCAGCGTGCAGAACTCCTCCAAGAATTTCATCAAGGCGAGCCTGGATTCGACCACGGCGGCCGCGGTAGGAGTGAAGATGCCGGCTGACTTCCGGGTGTCGATCACCAATCCTCCCGGCAAGAATGCTTACCCTATCGCCAGCTTCACCTGGCTGTTGGTTCCGACCAATCCGACGGATGCCAACAAGGGAAAGATCCTGAAAGATTTTCTCTTCTGGATGCTGGACAAGGGCCAGACCATGACCGAGGCGCTCTCTTACGCTCCGCTGCCCACGCAGGTGGTGGAGATGGAGAAGGCCGCCATTACCAAACAGATCAAGCCTTGAGGGCTTCATCTACGCAAAAAAAATGCGCCGACTCCCTGCTTCCAGCGGGAGCCGGCGTTTTCACAAGCGCAGCTCTGTAACGCTCCTGTAATACATGTCTGATAGCGTCGACCCAATGAATCCGACCGAACCGCTTGGACAGCTCCAGAAACCCGCGACAGCGATCCCATCGATGGCGCAGGTGAGCAGGGAGCGGAAGCCGGCAGCTTCTACCGTGCTGCAGAAGATCCGCACCAGCCAGCCGCGGGCCAGCCGCATTCCTGACGCTGTTTTTCGCGTGATTATTGTTTTGAGCGCGGTCTCGGTGTTTGCGATTGTCGTGCTGGTGGCGTGGGAGCTGATCGACAAGTCCCGCTTGTCGCTTCACCAATTTGGGATCGGTTTCTTCTACGGGCACGATTGGGATCCGGTAAACGGCAGTTTCGGGGCGATGCCGTTCATCTACGGCACACTGGTTTCGTCTTTCCTGGCACTCCTTCTAGCAGTCCCTCTCTCGCTGGGCGTGGCAGTCTACATCACCGAGATGTGTCCCCAACGCCTGCGCGCCATCATCTCGTTCCTGGTGGAATTGCTGGCGGCCATTCCCAGCGTCATTTATGGATTGTGGGGCATCTTCGTACTGGCGCCTCTGCTGCGTGAGTACGTGGAACCGTTTCTCGCCAGGACGCTCGGCTGGACGGGCTTCTTCAGCGGACCGATGTACGGGCTGGGGATGCTGGCCGCAGGCATCATCATGGCCATCATGGTTGTGCCCATCATCGCTTCCATTACGCGCGAGGTGCTCACAGCTGTCCCTCAGAACCAGCGCGAGGCGGTGCTGGCGCTGGGCGCAACTCGCTGGGAAATGATTCGCATGGGCGTTCTGCGGAACGCGCGCATTGGCATCGTAGGCGGAATCATCCTCGGACTCGGACGCGCGCTAGGCGAAACCATGGCTGTGACCATGGTGATAGGCAACCGCCCCGAGGTCGCGAAGTCGCTGTTCGCACCGGGATACACCATGGCCAGCGTGATCGCAAACGAATTTACCGAGGCCACCGGAGATCTCTATCTCAGCGCATTGGTGGAGATCGGATTGGCCCTGTTCCTGGTTACGCTGATCGTGAACGCTCTGGCGCGGCTGCTGGTTTGGAGCATCACCCGCGGGTCCCCGGGGAGGTCGCATGCCTGATCCGGTGCATATAAGCGGGACCCAGGAGGTCGGCTGGTTTCGGCGTGCCGCCGATTATCTGGCCACCGGCTTCGTTGCTCTAGCGGCGGTTCTCGTAATCGTTCCGTTACTCGCCATCTTTGCTTACCTGGTCCTTAAGGGGGTGGGCTCGATTAACATCTCCTTCCTCACCCAGACCCCGAAACCCCCGGGTGAAGCGGGCGGAGGTATGGCCAATGCCATCGTTGGCACCGGGCTGATCCTCGCGGTCTCCAGCCTGATAGGCGTGCCGCTGGGCATCGGCTCAGGCATTTACCTGGCTGAATATGGGCGGAATCGCTTTGGCGACTTGGTGCGATTTACCGCCGACGTGTTGAACGGTGTGCCCTCGATCGTGATTGGCATTGCCGTCTACTCCCTGGTCGTGATTCCGCAAAAGCACTTCTCGGCATTTTCCGGCGGCGTAGCGCTGGGGATCATGATGATTCCGACGGTCGCGCGAGCGACGGAAGAGATGCTGCTGATGGTGCCGAATGTGGTACGCGAAGCCGCCTATGGACTGGGCATTCCCAAGTGGCGCACCACCCTCTCGATCTCGCTGCGCACCGCTTCCGCCGGGGTCATCACCGGCTGCATGCTGGCCTTCGCCCGGGTGGCGGGAGAAACGGCCCCATTGCTCTTTACCGCTTTCGGAAATCAGTTTTGGAACTTGAAATTGAATCAGCCCACCGCGGCGCTCTCGTTGCAGGTTTTCACCTACGCCATTTCGCCGTATGACGATTGGCACAAGCAAGCATGGGCCGGAGCGCTGATCCTGATCCTCTTGATCGTGGGCGCGGTTGCGGCAGTCCGCATCACCACCAGCCGCGGAATGATGAAGGGAGCGTAAAAGCTCGTATGGGTGTCGGAATCGAAGTGCGTGGATTGAACGCCTGGTATGGCAAGAACCAGTCGCTGAATTCCATCGACATGACTGTGGCCGCCAACCACGTAACCGCGGTCATCGGCCCCTCGGGATGTGGCAAGAGCACCTACGTGCGCTGCCTCAATCGCATGCACGAGACCATTCCTGAGGCACGCGCCGAGGGCTCGGTTAAAGTCGGCGAGATGGACGTTTACGGCAGCGGTTCGGACCCGGTCGAGGTGCGCCGCCGCATTGGCATGGTGTTCCAGAAGCCGAATCCGTTTCCGACCATGTCGATCTATGACAATGTCGCGGCGGGCCTAAAGCTGAACGGCTTCCGCAACCGAAAGCAGATGAACGAACTGGTGGAGCGTTCACTGAAGCTGGCGGCTTTGTGGGAAGAAGTGAAGGACAACCTGCACAAGAAGTCGGGTGCAAGCCTGTCTGGCGGGCAACAGCAACGGTTGTGCATCGCACGCGCACTTGCGGTCGAGCCCGAAGTACTGTTGATGGATGAGCCGGCATCGGCCTTGGATCCCATCTCGACCAGTAAGATCGAGGAACTTATATTTCAGTTGAAACAGCACTATACCGTGGTCATCGTGACCCATAATATGCAGCAAGCCGCCCGCGTGGCCGAGTTCACAGCGTTTTTCCTGATGGGGAGCCTCATCGAGTACGACAAGACGGAGAAGATCTTTACCACCCCCGCCGACAAGCGGACGGAAGACTACATTACAGGCAGGTTTGGATAATGCGCAGCCGCTTCCAGCAGGGACTGGACGAACTGAAAGAAAAACTGTTGCGGATGGGAGGCCTTGCCGAGCAGGCCATCGATCGCGCGACCGAAGCCTACCGCACCCGCGACAGCAAGTACTGCCAGATGGTGCTCACCGGGGAAAATGCGATCAACGAAGCCGAACGCGAGATCGACGAACTCTCGCTCGACCTGCTGGCCATGCAGCAGCCTATGGCGGTCGATCTGCGCTTTATCCTGGCCGTGCTGAAGATCAACGCTAACTTGGAGCGCGTGGGCGACCAGGCGGTGAACATTGCGCAACGGGTGCTCGACCTGATTAGCGAACCCGAAGTGCAGTTGCCAGTGGATGTTCCGCGCATGGCCGATAGCGTTAGCACCATGGTGCAACGCGCGCTCGAGGCCTTCCTTGACGGCAAAGCCGAAGTGGCCGAGGCCGTTCTCCAGATGGACGGCATCGTCGACCGCATGAAAGACGAAGCCTTCATTGTGCTGGTTCAAAAGATGCACAACGAGCCCACGGTCACGCGCGCGGCGCTCAATGTACTGCTCATCTCGCGCAACCTGGAGCGCATCGCCGACCACGCCACCAATATCGCCGAAGATGTGATTTTCTGGGTGCGCGGGGCCGATGTGCGCCACGGCGGCGCTCATTACCGGCAATAATTGAACGCGGCGGAAGGGTAGAGCGGTTCCACAATAGATGTATCCGCATTGTGCGGGTAGAGCGGCGCTTCAGCGCCGCGTTCGCCGCGGCCAAACCTCCCGCTCAAGCCGCTGAGGTCGTCGACCTCAGCGGCTTGAGCGATTTTCTCTTCCTGCCTTATACGCGGGCCTGAAGGCCCGCACTACCCGTGCGGGCGAATACACTAACCCAGGAACCGCTGTGGTCAGGCTGATGCCGCCGGCTCTGCAGCGATTGGCTTGCGGTCCAGCCATTTCCCCGCACAAAAAAACCCCAGCCAGACGCACCGGGCGCTGGCTGGGAAAATAGCTCACACCGTCTTCACTCAGGAGAATGTTATCGCTTCCTAGCAAGACCTATCGGCACCCGGCTGCATAACTTTAGCAGCGGATCCATGACCTACTTTCCGGGCATCGTGTAATAGCCGCTGCGGTGGCGCACCTGCAACTCCGCGGGATCGGGATAGTCCTTGGTCGCAGGATCGATCTTGATCTCGATGCGGCGAAAGTCCGAATCGGAGAGTCGAGTGCTGGGGTAGTAGGCGATCAGATATTGGGTGCGCAGTTCGTCGCTAATCTGGCGAAATGCCGCATCCAGTTGCTCCAATCCGCTGGCGTAAAAGTATTTCCCTCCAGTATCGCGCGAAAGCTGAATGAGCGCGTGTTCACCGCCGATGTCTCTCCCTGCGCTACTTTCGATGGGCACAATGATGATGGTGTAGAGAATGACCTCAGCCTCCTGGGCTGTACGGACTGCCTGCTGGTAGCTGGTTTGGCTGACGGTGTCGCCGCCATCGGTGATCACGACCATGACCTTGCGGCCGCGGCGTTGCCGCAACACCTCTGACCCCAGGTAGAGAGTGTCGTAGAGGGCCGTCGCGGCCCCGGACCGGATGTGGTTGATGGCGCGGTCGATTACTCGAACATCGGCAGTAAAGGGCGTTACCTGGTCAACGATCTCGCTGAACTGAAACAGGGACAGGCCATCGATGGGACGCAAAATGGCATGCGCAAAGCGGCGCGCGGACTCCAGTTCGAGCTTTTGATCGCCCCGAGTGCTCAGGCTGGTGTCCACGGCCACGACGATGGAAAGCGGCAATTCCGACTCCCGATGGAACACCGCGATCTTCTGAAGCTTTCCGTCCTCGAAGACCTGGAAGTCTGCCTCCTTCAACGCTGACACCGGTGCTCCTCCGCTGTTGGTAACCGTGGTGAACACGTTCACCAACTTCACGTTTACTTTGAATGTCGTGCTGGGCCGATCGCTGCTGTCCGTCGTCGGCTGCTTGGGCGCGTCAGGAGGATGAGGAACACCCTGCGCCGGCTGCTTCCGCGACTCGGGCGGGTGCGGCACACTGCTCTGCGCGACCGCGTCCTGAGCAATGCAGAGAGTGCCCCACCAAGCGCAACTCAATGCAGAAATCACCAGTAGCTCGCGCACCGCGACGGTTGCCCGAGCGGAAATCCGGCAGGTTGAAAACATCTGTTAGCTCAAACCCCAGTTCAGCTACTTTGACGCGCTCCCGCCGGCTCGTGGAATTTCCGGAGGAAATGGTTCGCCGTCCACCCATACCGCCCCGTCCTCGAAAAACTCTCTCTTCCAGATGGGGACCGTCCTCTTTAGCGTATCGATCAACCAGCGGCACGCGTCGAAGGCAGCCGCGCGATGGGCGGAGGCAACCACAATATAGACGCTGGTTTCGCCAATCTGTAAACGCCCCAGGCGATGCACGAGCCGCACGTCGCGGATGGCATAATTCGCTAGCGCTTGCTGCGCCAGTTGTTCCATCTGCCGCAAAGCCATCGGCTCATAAGCAGTGTAGTCGAGGTAGAGAGTACGGCGTCCGCGCGAGTTATTGCGAACAATCCCGTCGAAGACGGCGACAGCTCCGTCTTCCGGGCGCTTGATCGCAGCGACGATGGCGGCTGCCTTGATCTGCTCGCCGACAAGCCTCGCGTGCTCAGAAATCAACGGCAAAGGGACCTCGGCCGTCGAATCCTCGTCAGCCTTACCTCCGCTTACCGGCGGAATCAGCGCTACCTCGTCGTTATCCTGTAGGGCCGTCGCTCCGTCGGCGTATTCGTAATTGATGGAGAGAGCGATGGCATTGCGAAAGTACTGCAACCTCGGCATGCGCTGCTGGAGTTCGGCATAGAGATCGGACAAGCTCGCCCCGTCGGCGAGCTGCACCACCTCACGCTCGCGCCCGGCGAGGTCCCTCAGCATCCCCAGATAAAGCACGCGCACCTGCATGGGTAAAGCATAACCCACGCGGGTTCATGCTGACGTAAAGCTTTGAGGGGGAGTGAGTTGCTACGAGGAGGATGCACTGGTGGGCGCTACAGGATCCAAACTGTCGTTTCCACCGTTTGTGGGTGGACAGGTTGCATTTCTTAATGACGTACATGGTTGCGCGGACTGCCCGACCACCCGAAAGTCGAACAAGGCCTCGCTTCTTTAGCGTTGGGTTGTTGGTTGGAAGGCGAAGGGCCTCAAGTTTCCTCTAACGGCGGATACTCGTCGTCACTAAACCTTGTCACCCTAGGTGCCACGAAGATACCGGCATCCGTTTGCAGTTTCACTTTCTCGGCCTCCATCTCGGGAGTCCATTCTGGTATGTAAAAGTATGCAAAATGGTAGTTTTTATTCCCCCTGTCTGTTGCCACCCCAACGACGCGATAATTCTCGGGATTCAGGCCTCTGGCGACGAGGCACATTGCCTCTAGCATCCATCCCCTTCTTTCTTTAGGGTACTCTTCCTCATTCTCCGTGATGAGAAAACAATAGGTCGTGTCGCCCAGAGAAAAGTGCCGCCGCATCATGTCTTTGTCCGTCATCTGTCTGAATTCTGAATAAACCTCCAGAAAAGATTGCGACAACATCCGTCGCGTAAACCGATCAGGGCGGGCGAGTTCACGAGCAACGAGTTCGTACATGGGTGAGCCTTCATGCGCCCGCTCAATGATGCTGTCCCAACCGTAGCTTACTTTATCCAGCTGCTTTTTCTTGATGTATTGGGGCTTCGACGAAATCGCAGGCCAGATCGTGTCGTCGATGTGAATCAAGTTGTAGTCCTCCATCCAGCTGAAACTGCGGCCATGCTCCAGATATTTACCGAGGAGGTTTTCCTCTCCGCCGAATACAACTATGCTTTTCGTCTTGTCGATCGACTCCTTGGCCCGAAGGTAATGGCAAAAGTCTGACACTGTGTCGAGTTCAGACAGCATAATGTCTGCGAAATCTCGCGTGAACACATGTAACAAATGGTTTTTGACTTCCTGAACGAAGGGGAAAGGCTCCTCGCCGTCCCCCATGAGAACCGAAACCAGATGCACATGCCTTATGGAAGCCGGATCGAATTGCTCGGGGCCACGTCGCGGGTTGGACAAAATAATCGGAGTCTTGAGCTCAAAAAGGGTGCGCCTCGCGCCGCCCAGTTGACAGAGATTCTTCTCTACCTCTGCCTTCTTGTAGCGGCCTGCATCATCTATCTTCAAATCCTTAATCTGCCAGATAAGGGCCGTGTCATCGAAGACCACGAGGAGATCGCAAAGCTCGTTGCCGTCGGCCTTCTTTGGGTTCGGATAGCACCAGTCCGTGAAGAATGTCTTGTTAGCGAGGTCGTGTATGACTTTTTCGGCGTTAGCCCCTTTCTGGTTAAAATAGTGGGGATCCATAACCGCTCCTGCTTGAGACTAGCGTTTCCAGCGACTCAGATCAAATCCGCCGGCCTCGTCGAGCCAACTCGTTTTTGCGCGCGTGCGGAGTCTTTCCGCGGCGATCTGACGTCGGCCCGTTGACCTCGTTCGTGAGTTGGGGGAATCGGATTGAGCCGACTGTAGAGGGGGGAGAGTTGCTCGGACTTGGTTACCAGCGGACGGAGTGCGTTTGAGACACTACCAGGGCGGGACATTACCAGATCAGGGTGCGGGACGTTGCGAAGGGTGGAACACTACCAGTGGGGAACTGCGGGGGTGGCTGCAACTGCGGACAGGGGTTGATTTGGACCTACGGGAAGGATTTCATTGCTCAGTCAAGCCGCTGAGAGAATTGCTGGTACTCCAGGCCTATAGCCCTCTCAGCGCTGATTTCATCGTCTTGCCAGCGCTATTCTTAGGCAGCGCGTCTAATAGCGTGATTTCCTTCGGAACGTTCTCGAGTGGCAAATGCTGAGTGCAGAAAGCGCGGAAACGACCCAGGAAGGAATCGTCTTTCCGGTCCTTTGGAACGACAAACGCCCGTAGGGCCTCTCCCGATACCTCGTCAGGTATGCCGATCAGGGCAATTTCCAGGAGCCCATCAAATTCTAGTAACTGCTCTTCAATTTTTCGGCAACTCGTGCGCTTGCCGCCAATCTTCACAAAGTCTTTGGCTCGATCGGTGACATAGATGAATCCATCTTCGTCCACCGTAGCCAAATCTCCGGTGTGCAATCTGCCATTGCGGAAGGTCACGGACGTTTCTTCCTCTTCCCCCCAATAACCTGCTGCGATGTTGGCGCCCTCCGCAACAATCTCCCCTTGCTCTCCCGCACCGACATCCCTCCCCTCCTCGTTGACCACACTGAGCCTCACCCCGGGAATCGCCTTGCCGATTGAACCGGCCTTCTTGTCCAACGTCTCGGGAGGAACGTAGGCCAGCCGCGCGGTTGCCTCCGTCTGACCGTACATGACGAACATCTGGACCGCCGGCAACGCCTTGCGGAATTCGCGGATAAATGCAGGCGCCAGGTGACCACCGGCCTGCTGCACATAGCGCAAGTGTGGAAAGGTCATGCGATGAATCCCGGAGCGACGCAACAATATCTGGTAATGACTCGGCACCCCGGCGAATCCCGTGCATTGGCTGCTCTGCATGTGTTGCAGAATCGTCTCGGGATACATGAACCGATTGTCGATAACTAACCGGCCCCCAACTCTCAGGTGGGTATGCAACAGCGAAGTTCCAAAACAGTAGTGGAAGGGCAGGACCGTCATGACGCTGTCATTTTCGGTCAGGCCCAAATATTCGATGATGGAATTGGTGTTTGCAATGATGTTGCCATGTGTGACCATGACTCCGCGCGGCTTCGCGGTAGATCCAGATGTAAACATCACGGCCGCAAGGTCACGCGCCTCGAAGACGGGCAACTGTATTTCCCTCGCTGCGCCATGGGGAAGAATGCTGTCGATATTGCGCAGATAGCTCCCTGGATCCGTTCGCGGAATCGATGGCGGGGCCGCTACAACGGTAGTTCCGGTAAGGCTTGGTCGATTCCTTTGGTGAAAACGGGACTCCACAAAAGCAAAGCTGGGGCCGACCGAATGCATGATGAACGCAAAGTCTTCGGCGGTAATTGCGACCGGCAGAGGCACGCATACCAGGCCGGCGCGGAGAATGCCCAGGTAACTCGCAACCCAAAAACAGGAGTTCTCCGCGACCAACACCGCGCGGTCGCCCTTCTTGGCGCCGGAGGACAGAAGGAAGTTTGCCACCTTCCGCGAAGCGGACTCCACCTCTCCATAGGTGCAGAGGCCGTCCACGAACTGCAATGCAATTCGCTCCGGCTCTTTTCCTTCCAACAGGAAGTTCGTAACGTTGGCGACGCAAGTGCCGGCCGTTAACATCTGCATAGCGCCTGGTATGGCCGGCGTATCGGCGCAAGCAGGTACGCCGAATGGAGATTGGGTGCCCATCGTGGTAGCTTCGTTAATTCCCCGCTATGGGCGCGTGCGCCTCCACGCCCTCAATAGATTCCATCAAGACCGGGCCGAGGTGAAGATAACGGGTCGTGTTTCGCTTGGAATCGATCTGCCGATAGACCCGTTCGACTTGGGCTTCCGTCAGGCCTGTCGCACCGGCCAGTTCCGCTGCCGGAATCGCGTGGTTCTTTCCGTAGAGACACAGGTCCATCTTGTCGAGAGGCAGCGAGAAATAGAATTCCTCCTGTGACTGTTCGAGCGAATAGGTATCGGTGGTAGGTGGCCGGCGTTGGATCTCCTCGGGCACTCCCAGGTAAGCGGCCAGTTGATAAACCTGGGATTTATAGAGATGGGCAATCGGCTTGAAATCGGCGGAGCCGTCGCCGTTCTTTACGAAAAATCCCTGATCGTACTCCAGCCGGTTGGGTGTGCCGGCAACCGCATACTGGAATCGGTCGGCATAATAGTATTCGACCATCTTGCGCGTGCGCTGTTTGAAGTTTGTCGCCGCGACGATTCCAAGGTAAGCGCTCGGAGTGAGACGCACCTTCCTGGTTGAACCGTCCGGAGCGTGCGCCACTAGCGAAAAAACTGCATATCGTTGCGGGTCATCAACCGCTGGGAGGACAATCTTACTCTTCCACCCTTCTCCATATTCCACAATCGCGCTGCGGATGGCGTCGTCGCGTCGCTCATAACAACCGGCGCCCTTCAAGATCGGGCTGATATCTTCCAGGAACGAACGCACGCCAAGGGAGTCGGCAACCATGCGCCCCAGTCGAAGGCTGTCGGGCGACGAATCGGATTCCGGGGTGAACAGCACTACGACGCGCTCCCGACCCAGGGCACGCGCACACAGAAATGCGACAACGCTACTGTCGATGCCGCCGGAAACCCCGATCACTGCGCCCTGCCGCTTCAACTGTTTGTACACGGCCTCACGGATTCCCTCTGTAATCCGCTCAACCTCCGCGGCAGGGTCTAGCTTCAATATGTCGCGATTAATGCTGACCCCAGTATTCACTCAAATCCTCCTTGATGCCACGGTAGTGAAGAAGAGGCCCCACGCCACCTCGGTTAAGGTTACCGTGGGGCCGTTATGGGACGAGCGGTAATTCGTCCCTCCGCGCCAATGCTTGTAGGTCTTCCGGACCAGCCAGCGAGTTGAGCCCTCGACCGGTCTTGAGGCGGTCTTGGTGTTTGCATAGGGGCCGCCATTTGGCCGTAGTGCCTCAACAAGGCCAACTCATGGGCTAAACGGTAGCCTTACTGGAATGTTCCGCCCGACCAGTTTGCAGCGATGTGATCGGTGGGATTTCCATTAATTACCTGCATGGATATTCCGGGATAACCAGCAGTGATGTTGGAGTCGGATGCACTAAGCAACAGGACCCCGGTTGTGACGTCTACCAGGCTGACCAGCGTGCCTTGCACCTGTCCGCGAATGTAGTCTCCGGGTGAGACTGCTGACCAGACCTGGTCAATCACCAGCGGTGTGATAATCCCATTGATGACAGCGGCAATCCTGGTCTGCGCAACTCCAGGACCACCAGTAAGGTTGACGTCCAGGACGTAAAGCGTGTCGGCGGTATCGGAGGCACGAAGCTCAACCGCATTATCCCCGAGCACATCCTCGTTGATGATTTGAATTTGAGACCACTGATCGTTCGGAAACACTCCGTTGGCAATGTAGTGTTCTTTCGATGGTGGAGGGCCGCCTGCCGGGTATGGCTCTATCTGGCCGCTAACGATCTGAATAGCGCCATGTCCGATCCCGATCTGCCAGTTTGACCCCAGATTCAACTGGTCCGGCCGATTGAAATTATCGCTGGCGGTCTGCACTGCCGTCATGGGTGCCACATAGTCGCCTGCCGCCCAGTTTGCCATGATGTAATTTGTGACGCTGGTGGTGCCTGCTGCATCCACCAGCCCCGGATACCCACTCAAAATAGTGTTGTCGTTAACCGACAACAATGTCACCTGCGTGGTCTGATTGGTCATGGTCAACGCAGTCCCCTGAATGGTGCAGCGGACGACGTCGCCGGCTCGCACGGTAGCGGTCGTCGAGCCCGCCAGGACCGTATAGGTCGTCGCATTGTCCAGAATAATCTCGACTGCCGCATTGCCTGTACCTGTGTTGAATACGATGCAGGCGTAGTGCGTGTCGTTCGAGGTCATGCGAACCGCTGGGCCTTCGTAGCCGTTGCCGCTCGCAGTAACGATCTGCGCTTCGCTGTATTGGTCAGGCGCCCAGGTAAGCCCTCCGTAGTACATCTCCTTTCCAATCGCAGGAGTCAGCCCGGTGGACTGGACTTGGTTGCCGACGACCTGGAGCGCCAGATTGCTGCTGGTACCTGCAAGAGGGGTCCAGTTGGCGCCAAGAGTAGGCGCGTTGGACCGATTGAAATTGTCGCTCGCCACCTGTGACATAGTAGCGGGCGCCACCGTCAACACGGCACTCTGCGGGGTGCTGTTGTAGGTCGCCGTTATTGTCACCGGAGTGGTGAAACTGACGCCGGCGGTGCTAATTACGAAGGAGGCGCTGCTAGCACCGCCTGGCACGCCTACGCTCGCAGGCACGGAAGCAACCGCAGGGTTGCTGCTGACAAGCGTCACCGTCGCCCCACCAGCCGGTGCCGGTGGATTTAGCGTCACCGTGCCAAGTGAGGGATTACCGCCCGTAACCTTGGCGGGCTTCACGCTTATAGCGAGAGGACCCTGGAACGCGTTCTTGAAACAGAGGACATAGGCTACCCATGAAGTCGAAACATGGGAAGTCGCTGTGGCGCGATAGCTGCCATTGGCATTTACGGACCGGTCTTCCAGCATGGAAGTAGCATCGAAGTTTCGGAGCGTAAAGCCTGGGCCAGCCGTATACGGAGTCGCAAATCCGTAATATCCGAACAGCCCGATGATGGTCTCATTAGCCGAGTTTGTGGCCGCAGAAGGACCACTATCCTGAGTCACGCCGGTCCCGGTGGACGACGCAAATACGTTAAGCGGTGCGGAAGGATCCAGGCCCGAGTATTCCGCAGCGTCCGCAAGGGCAATCGATGTGGTTCTGGCTGAATATGTGATGGTTACCCCAAGCTGAGTGCCGCCGTTGATATTCCTGGCATACCAAGCCTGGAAGCGACCCACCGCACCCACATTTATGGGTCCGGAGATGGGGTTGTAGGTGTTCCCCAGGTTGTCGGTGACCGTCGCCGTGATTGTCTGGTTGTCCCAATGTGAGAAGACCACAATCAGGTTTCCGGTCGTCACGGGCTGGCTTAGATAGGTCGTCTCAACCGAGGCCGAGCCTGCGTCGCCAGAAGTCCACTGCACGAACTGGCCACCGGGAGGCGTAACCGTCAGCCCAGTGGTTCCGTTGATTGATCCCGAGGTCGCCTGAATCGTCGTGCTCCCGGCGCTCACTCCGGTTGCTAGACCCGTGCTGTTAATGGTCGCCACCGCCGGGTTCGTCGAGCTCCAGGTTGCCGAATTTGTCAAATCCTGGTGGCTCCCGTCACTGTACGTTCCCGTCGCCGTGAACTGTTGCGGGGTTCCCGCCGCAATCGTAGGATTTGTCGGGGTCACAGCGATCGACACCAACGTTGGGCTAGGTGTAACGGTCAGAGTGGTGGACCCGTTGACCGATCCCAATGCCGCCCGGATCGTTGTGGTTCCCACGCCTACTCCCGTCGCCAGACCTGTGCTGTTAATGGTCGCCGCCGAGGGGCTTGTCGAGGTCCAAGTCGCCGCATTGGTTAGGTCCTGGTGGCTCCCGTCACTGTACGTTCCCGTCGCCGTGAATTGCTCCTGGGTTCCCACCACAATCGATGGATTGACCGGGGCTACGGCGATCGAAACCAACGTTAGACTAGCCGTGACCGTCAGACCCGTGGATCCGTTGATCGCTCCCGAGGCGGCTTGAATCGTCGTATTCCCGGCGCTCACGCCCGTCGCCAGACCTGTGCTGTTAATGGTAGCCACCCCAGGACTCGTCGAGCTCCAGGTCACAACATTGGTCAGATTCTGCAAGCTCCCGTCGCTATAGGTTCCCGTCGCCGTGAACTGCTGCGGGGTTCCCGCCGCAATCGTGGGATTGACCGGGGTTACCGCCAGCGATGCCAGCGTCGCCGTGTAGATTTGCTGGATTTGTCCCGTCGTCAGCGCGCTGCTGTAGAGACGCAGTTCGTCCACCTGCCCGGAGGCATATTCTGTCGTGCCCCCTCGAGAAAACACATAGAGGGGATTGCTGCCGAAGTTGTTGGTGTTGGTCGAGGTCAAAAGGCTGCGGGTGGCCGTCTGTAACACCCCATCGAGGTAGAGCTTTACCTCGTTCGCTCCTGTCTGGCTCTTGTCAAAGACAAAGGCCAGATGGTGCCAAACTCCCGAAGAAGGCTGGTTGTAGCAGTTCGCCACGTACCCAACATTGCCGTGCAGCGAGGCCTGCAGGCCGGCGCAGCTATTATCGTCAGGAAACACCCCAAAGCCCGTAGTCGAACCGTTGTAATTCGCCGTGGCCTCAAACAGCACATGTCCCCCGCTGGTCGAGTAGGTGCGATTCACCCACGCCGTGACCGTAACCGCGTTGGTGCTGCTGAGATTCACCGCCGGGATGCTTACATACTGATTGGTCCCATTCGCCGAGACGGCATTCCCGATCTTGCCGCTTACCCGACTCACTCCATTGACCAGGGTGGCCGTATTACCGCTGCCCGAAGAATCGGCCGATGTCGTACCGGAACCCTCGTTAAACGCCCAATAACCGGCTAAGCCTGACACTTGCCCGGCGGTAACGGTCAAGGTGGTGGATCCGTTGATCGCTCCCAGTGTGGCTTGGATCGTTGTGCTACCGGCACTCACTCCCGTCGCCAGACCGGTACTGTTGATGGTCGCCACCGAGGGGCTTGTCGAGGTCCAGGTCGCCGCATTGGTCAGATCCTGGTGGCTCCCGTCACTGTAGGTTCCCGTCGCCGTAAACTGCTGCGGCGCTCCCACCGCAATCGATGGATTCACCGGGGTTACGGCGATCGACACCAACGATACTCCGGCGGTCACCGTCAGACCCGTAGACCCATTGATCGATCCCGAGGCCGCTTGAATCGTCGTACTTCCGGCGCTGACGCCCGTTGCCAACCCGGTGCTGTTAATGCTCGCCACCGCAGGATTCGTCGAACTCCAGGTCACAAAGTTTGTTAGGTTCTGCAAGCTTCCGTCGCTATAGGTTCCCGTCGCCGTGAATTGCTGCGGAGTTCCCGTTCCAATCGTGGGATTGGCCGGGGTTACCGCCAGCGATGCCAGTGTCGCTGTGTAGATTTGCTGGATTTGTCCCGCCGTCAGCGCGCTGCTGTAGAGACGCAGTTCGTCCACCGTACCCGCCGCATAGGATTGCGTGCCCCCGCGAGAAAACACATAGATAGGATTGCTGCCGAAATTGTTGGTGTTGGTCGAAGTCACCAGGCTGCGGGTGGCCGTTTGTAACACCCCATCGAGGTAAAACTTTACCTCGTTCGCTCCTGCCTGGCTCTTGTCAAAGACAAAGGCCAGATGGTACCAAACTCCCGAAGAAGGCTGGTTGTAGCAGTTCGCCACGTACCCAACATTGCCGTGAACCGCGGCCTGGAGGCCGCCGCAGCTATTATCGTCAGGAAACACCCCAAAGCCCGTAGTCGAACCGTTGTAGTTCGCCGTGGCCTCAAACAGCACCGGCCCCCCGCTGGTCGAGTAGGTGCGATTCACCCACGCCGCGAGCGTAACCGCGTTGGTGCTGCTGAGATTGACTGCTGGGATGCTTACATACTGATTGGTTCCATTCGCCGAGACCGCATTCCCGATCTTGCCGCTTACCCAACTGACGCCATTGACCAGGGTGGCCGTATCACCGCTGCCCGAAGAATCGGCCGATGTCGTACCGGAACCCTCATTAAGCGCCCAATAACCGGCTAAGCCTGACACTTGTCCGGCGGTAACGGTGAGGGTCGTAGACCCGTTGATCGACCCCAACGCCGCCTGGATCGTTGTGCTTCCCGCACTCACGCCTGTCGCCAGACCGGTGCTGTTAATGGTCGCCACCCCGGGCGACGTCGAAGTCCATGTCGCCGAACTGGTCAGATCCTGGTGAGTCCCGTCACTGTAAGTTCCCGTTGCCGTAAACTGCTGCGGTGCTCCTACTGCAATCGATGGATTCACCGGGGTTACGGCGATCGACACCAACGATGCTCCGGCGGTCACCGTCAGACCCGTAGACCCATTGTTCGCTCCCGAGGTCGCTTGAATCGTCGTACTCCCGGCGCTCACGCCCGTCGCCAGACCGGTGCTGTTAATGGTAGCCACCCCAGGACTCGTCGAGCTCCAGGTCACAACATTGGTCAGATTCTGTAAGCTTCCGTCGCTATAGGTTCCCGTCGCCGTGAACTGCTGCGGAGTTCCCGTGCCAATCGTGGGATTGGCCGGGGTTACCGCCAGCGATGCCAGCGTCGCCGTGTAGATCTGTTGGATCTGTCCCCCCGTCAGCGCGCTGCTGTAGAGACGCAGTTCGTCCACCTGCCCGGAGGCATATTCGCCCGTGCCCCCGCGAGAAAACACATAGAGAGGATTGCTGCCGAAGTTGTTGGTGTTGGTCGAGGTCACCAGGCTGCGGGTGGCCGTCTGTAACACCCCATCCACGTAAAAACTTACCTCGTTGGCTCCTGCCTTACTCTTGTCAAAGACAAATGCCAGATGGTGCCATGCGCCCGAAGAAGGCTGGTTGTAGCAGTTCGCCACGTACCCCACATCGCCGTGAACAGCGGCTTGGATCCCGCCGCAGCTATTATCGTCAGGGAAGACTCCAAAGCCCGTAGTGGAACCGTTGTAATTCGCCGTGGCCTCAAACAGCACATGCCCCCCGCTGGTGGAGTAGGTGCGATTCACCCACGCCGCGAGCGTCACCGCGTTGGTGCTGCTGAGGTTGACCGCCGGAATGTTTACATACTGATTCGTTCCATTTGCCGAGACGGCATCTCCGATCTGGCCGCCAACCCAACTGACGCCATTGATCAGGGTGGCCGTATTACCGCTACCCGAAGAGTCGGCCGCCGTCGTACCGGAACCCTCATTAAACGCCCAGTAACCGGCTAGAGTTTGGGCTTGCGCGGGCATGGCAATAAGAGCAACCGCGAGCGCGAATTGAACCAATAGTGCGAGTGTAAAAGGGGCGTTTTTTTGACGAATCATAGAAATCTCTCCTAACCGGGCAAAATTGTTAACCAACGCGAAAGCTGGCGCGGGAATGGGGATACTAAGCATGCGTCCGCTGCAAGTCAGAATCTCGCGTGATCTGAAAGATCAACTCCAAATATTCAACCTGTGTTCGGTAATGCGAGCTTCTTTGTGGTATCGGGCAAGAGCAGGTCTATCCGCGGGCTGTCGACAATCGCAGAACACTACCTGTCAGCAACATGTCAGAACTTACTCGGCGTTTCGTGGAGAACAACCAATGAACAACAGCTCCGCCCGCAACTGGAGAACTTCCTGGCGCTGAACTTGCGGGAAAGCGTTTACGAATCTTAGGTCAGCCGGGATACCTTGAACCTGCCAATCGCATCCTTCAGCCGGCTTGTGACCGTGGGCAATGGCGAGTAGAAATTCCGTGTCCACCGATGTTTGACGAGGCGTCCGAGTACTTCCTCTGAAAGCACTCCGTGATCTGACGCCGCCGCATTGCTCCGCGCGTGCTCCGGCGTTCGCATTCCTGGGATGACGGTTGTAACTGCGGGATGCGAAAGGCAGAATCGCAACGCGAGATCGGGCAGTGATTCAAGGCTGGCGCCAGTGTCTGTCATCAGGCTCTGGACTCTCTCCCATACTTGCTTCTTGCGATTTCCAGAGAAGTAGTA
This sequence comes from Terriglobales bacterium, assembly GCA_036511435.1. GTDB lineage: Bacteria > Acidobacteriota > Terriglobia > Terriglobales > Acidobacteriaceae > Bog-257. The sequence goes on from DATCCF010000264.1 coordinate 33,671, forward strand.
ATTCCTGAAGTCCCCATCAGGAAATATTGTCTGAGGACAAACTTTGCCTGCGAGGCTGCCTTCGTCGAAGGGAACTCTGGCGACCACTCCGATGTTGTGGTTCTGACAGTACGGAAATAATTGGTCCTCAGGAGATTGGTCGAAGACATTGTAAATAACCTGAACGCAGTCAATTAGACCAGTCTCAAGTGCGTGCAGTGCGTTCTCTGGTTCGTGATCGTTGGTGGAGATCCCTATGTACCGGACCAATCCACATTCCCGGATCTCCGCGACCGTTTCCAACCAAGCCGCGTCGTGCGCCCACTCGTCAGACCACACGTGATATTGAAGCAAATCGACGCAATCGCGCCCGAGGTTTTTCAAGCTTCGAATTAGGCATTGCAGAACGTGGTTCTTCGGAAATGTTTCCGAGAGCGGAGTCCCGGGAGGTGCAGGCCACTTTCGGTTCAGCGGCGGAATCTTGGTGGCAATGATGATTTCGTGAGAGTTTCCCAAAGCACGCGCCAGCAGTCGCTCGCTGTGACCCTCCCCATAGGCTAACGCGGTATCGAAAAAATTAATGCCGGCGTCTCTCGCTGCTACTAGGGTGCGAAGCGACGTCCCATCTTGCGCACCAATCCACGAACTTCCTCCTATTCCCCACGCCCCAAGTCCGATTTCACTAACCGCCAACTGAGTTCGGCCCAATCGCCTGTATCGCATCCCGCTATGCCCTCGTACTGCTCTTTCGCCCGGTTCCAATCTTCGCTGCGCAAGGTCTAATGAGCGTTTTGTTTCCGTTTTCCCATATGGCCAGAACTAACAAAAGTCCGCGCGAATTAACAGGGTCGTGCGAAGACTGGGCCCGCTATTACACATCGGCGCTCGACGACGCCAAGCTCTCAACCGGGCGCGCAATATTCGCCAACTGGTCCACCAGGGAAAGATACTCACTGCTCCTGGACTCCCAACTGTACGGATTAACGAACGCCCGCGCACTGGCAACTTGGCGTGATCTTAGGTTTACGTCTCGAATCAGCTTCAACATGCATTCAGCCAAAGCGTCAGCGTCGCCACTCGGGAAGAATGTGGCTACGTCATCATTGAAGTAGTACCTATCCACAGTTGTCTCAGCGAGAATGATCGGGACCCCCAATATCATGAATTCCAGGGTCTTGGTGCTGAAGGCTTCGTCCCCGAAAGAGTCTCTACGTTTAGGAACAATCCCAAGGTCGGCATTTTCGATAATCGAGGATATTTCCCGCAGAGACACAGGACGGTGAAACGAAACTCCTTCGGCGACACCGAGCTTAGCGGCGAGTTGAATAAGATCTTCCCGCGAGGGACCCTCGCCATAGATATGGAACTCGCAGTTAGGGACACGCTGCTTCACTTTGGCGAACGCACGAATTGCTATGTCCAACCCCTGGTGCCAGTTCAGCGTGCCTGGATAGAGCATGACAAATTTTCCATCGCGGCGCGTCCGGCCGCGCGGCTGAAAGACGCGTGGATCGGGATAGTTCATAAACACCGAGCACTTGGATTGCGCCACCGATCTGCCGATTAACCTCTGGTGCCAGATGTGGTTTGGTGCAATGACATGGTCGGCAAACGCGGCGGACAGGCGCTCGATCGCCAGCAGCGCAAAAAACATTGCTGACCCTGACGCGGAGCCGAACTTGGTGCCGTAGAGCTCGGGCGAGAGATCGTGGATATCGAGTACGATTCGTGCTCCCGTCAAACGCGTACTAGCCGCGGCAAATACCAGAAAATCTGGAACCGAGTGGACATGTACAAACTCGTATCGCTGGCGTGCATGTTTCAGGGCGACCCTGACTAAAGCCCGCAGAAAGAACATCGATATGCGGAGCAATGGGTACGGCGTCTATACCAAACTTTCCGCTCAAGCCAGCGGCACTATTACGACTGGGTACGGCCTTTACGTCGATACGCCGGTCTCCGCCGGAGCCTTCGGTACT
>DATCCF010000265.1:0-4263 GCA_036511435.1 Terriglobales bacterium
CATGTATTCCGTCGGTGCCATGCGAACGATCTTGTTGCCGTCCGCCTGCCAAAGCGCGGAGTACTTGGTGTTGCCTGCCTTCGAGTCCTCCACGATCTGGTGCAGGCGCTTCTTCTCGAAATCGAGCGCGCTCAGCCGCACACCATCCGTCTCGACAGGACAACCGGTATCCGGGTTGGTGAGGGATCCGAGGTATCTTCCGGAGCGGCTTTTGCCGTAACAGTGCTTCCAGAAATACGAGAGCTTGGCCTTCTCTCGGCCAATGCAGAAGATCGTGGTCCCGGGACAAAGCCTGCGCCAGCCTCTACGTCCCAGACGCCGCAACTCTGCGAGCGAGGTGTGCAAGCCCTCGCGCACGATTTCGCCGCGCCGCAGCCGGACCTCGTTGATGCCATGAGGCTGTGTCGGATCACCGCCATTGCGCATGTCGTCGATGAGAAACACCCGCACTTGAGGCAGTGTTAAGAAGGTCTCCCGCGCCCATTTCTCGACCAAGTGCGGTGGCGCCATGACCAAACCCGAAAACGGTCTGCCGGCGCTGTGAACCAGCATGCTCCCCAGTGCAATCAGCGTCTTGCCAGAGCCGCACTCTGCGACCACGTTGGCGTTGCTCGCCAATTGCCACCGCTTACTCACCCCCATAATTGCCAGAGTTTGTGCCGGATAAGGCGCGCGCAGCATCTGGGAGAGAAGTGGAGACGGAGTTTTGTCGACGCCGTGCAGGGCGGGGTACGATGAGAGAATCCGTTCTCCGAGCTCCGCACTGTGGAGCTGCATATACGTGTAAATGTCTACAGGGCTCTGCATGAATCTCTCCGGACAAGATCGGTGTGGCAAGTACACTTGCGGTGGTCAGTTGTTTCGGTTCGGCCGTATCGGCCATCCAAGTAGGATCGAGCCAGGTTGTTTGTCTCCAGGCGAGCGAGAAGGAAGGGAAGTGGAGAGGAGATGAATCTGGAGGTAGATTGCTATTCCGGTCGAACAGTGGACGAAAGGCCGGTTCGCTTTCGGCTGGACGGGCACGATTACATGGTCGAGGCAGTACTGGACCAGTGGTACGGCCCGCAAGATGCCTTTTACAAGGTACGCGCGGACGACGGCAATCTCTACATCTTGCGCCGGGAAACGTCGACACCTGACGGGCCTTGGCATCTGGTGTCGTTCCGACAACTGCCGCGCCAGAGTTGATTTGGGAAGTTGATCGTCGTCAGGCTCTGCCAGTCCGTCCACTGCGGCTCATGAACCCAGCACCTTCAATCTTCGTCCGGCAGCATGAACGTCATCACGGGCTCGCCGTCGTCTCCAGGCCCAGAAACCGCCTTCAGCGTTACGAGCCGCATCCCCTCTGGCCCGCTGCGTCGATCGTCTCGTTTGACGACAGTGCCGGATCAGCAACGATGCAGTAGAAGTCGAACAGCAGGTTGCACGGGTCAATGTGTCTGGCCGGGACTGTCCCCTTGACGGCGGAATGGAACATCCAAACCACATCCCAGAACCGGCCTTCCAAACTCTGGCCTGGCGGCAGGTTCGCCTCCTCATCTATTGGCCACACGTAGCGATGAAATGCCGTGGTGGTCATTGCAAGCGGCCACTTCATAAGCTGGTGTCGCATCTCGCCCATAGGTGCTCGCTCGCAATCGACCAGGATGCCGTCCTCGATAGCTTGTTGGCGGCCGTAAACGCTGATCACCTCAACAGTATAGTCGCCAATGCACCCGGGCCGGTGTTTGCCGTTTATGCCTCCGCACGACGCACAGATGCGGTTGTCTGTATGTAGCAACGCCATAAGTCAGTCCTCCCAGAACTGTTCAGTATGTGGGTGTGTAGTTCATCAGCGAATGGTGGGTTCTCTGCGGCAGTCTGCGGATTCGGCTTTTCCAGTGGAATCAGGCAGTCTTCTTGGTGATCTGGATTTCGGGCCATTCGACGGCCCCATTGTGGGCAGGAAACACGAGATTATTGCTGCGCAGCCCCCTCCGAAGTAGCGCCAATAACTCTTTCCGTTTTGCCTTGACGGCGACCCCTGCGTATCCAAACGCGGGAAGAGGCTGAATGCGTTTCTGTTGCTCCAATTGCGAGATCATCCAATATCCCCACTCTGGCGTGGCGGGCAAGCCATAGTGACGCACCAGCGAAGACCAGATGAACAAATGGTCGTCGCTGATCAGGAGCAGTTTCCCATCCGAGGTGGTGTCCGCTAATTCCTGAGAGCAACTCACAAGATGCCTAAGCGGCCGCTTCCGGCCATGGACCACGATCGAACCTCGGAAGCACAGCGGCTTTTCGCCCAGCGAGACGATGCTCTCAGCACCATAAGGATCGACCACGGTGAACGAGTCACCGTTAGCAAACGCTGCAGCCAGGGCGCCGATCTCCACGTCGCCGCCAACTACCGAGACCAAGTGGGCTTTGCCGCGCTCCTCTCCCACAAAGGCATCCAGGAACACGCGAAGGTTGGTTGCCGTCTTTTCCGTGCGTCGCCGATAAACGAGTTTGCCGAGGCGTTCATGAGCGTTCTTCATCGCCGGGGGGACCTTTTTTTTTGATTCAGATCAGAGACTGGACCGGCCCGGCCAGTGCCGTTCTCCGACCAGGGTGTTCAAAGGAGTGAAGGTTTGGTACATCGAGGAATCTTGGGCGGGGAGGCGTCGAGATGTTCTATTACGGAGTGCTTATTGGGTGATCGTCAGGCGACGGCAGACTTCGCAATCGAGTTGGGGGAACAGGCTAGTGGCTGAAGTTGAGAAACCTTAGAAAAAGAGCGCTGGAGATACTCCGAATCGTTCGCTGAGTTTGCGAATGTGGTCCTTTGCCAGATCGCGTTTTCCATTGAGTACGTCGGACACAATGCTCTCCGTTCCAAAGACGTCCACCAGGTCTTTCTGGCGCAGATGGTTTTCCTCCATCAGGTGCCGTATGACATCAAGTGGACCAGAACCTTGAACCGGATAGTGCTGTGCCTCGAAGTTCTCGATCAAAACGGTCAAGAGTTCGATCAGCTTCTCCTCCGCCGGAGTGACGACTTGCTTGGAAGTCAATTCTTCGAGTCGCGCCACGAACATGTCGTTCTGTCCCTCGTCGTGAATGACTTCGGGCTTCGTCTCCGAAAGCAGAGATCCATAATCAGTTGCTAGCGCACTCATTTCTTCCATCCTCCCCGTTCGTATTCCGCATGTGTAAGCAGATGCTTAACGAAGATCAGCTGCCAACGGTACTCGATCTTCACAACCAGGCGATAGTTGTTGCCCTTGATGTTGAAGACCGTGTACGGATCGACGAAGTCGGCGTGGCTGTACGTCTTTCGAACATCCATTAAATTCTGCCACGTTGCGCTGCTAGCCACCTTGTACCACTCCGAGATTGGGCCCTCCAGCGCGGGATCGGCTGCGACGGCATCTTTCCACGCCTTCTTGCTGATCACATGCATTGACTTGGCCTACTTCGCATATTGCGAAGGTCTATAGTACTTCGCATTTCGCGAAGATACAATCGCAAACGATAAGTATTTAAGAACATACGCTTTCTGGTCCCGCAAATGGATGGTCGAAACCACAAAATACGCGATTTGAGTTACGGCGACCCGACTGCAAGAAGCCGCCATCACGTGCGCTCACCACGGCGCCAGCGTTTGAAGTCTTTCAGGATCTCTTCCGCGGAGATCCCTTCTGCAGCGAGCGCTTGCTGCAAGTACGCCGCGGCCACCTTGAGCGTCGCTCGTTCCGTTTCTGAGCGCTTCCGCCGGGCAGGAACGTAGTAACCCACGATGTCACCATGACGCGTGATGGCCACCGGCTCAGCAGCCTCCAAGAGATAGCTGGCAAGCTTGTCGCGAAATTCTCGAATGCCGACTTTTAGGATCACAATTCTACGCTCCAAAAAGCGTACCGTTGTGTACGCAAGTCTTTCACCTCCGGCGTTCCTTCAGCAAGCACTTAGTCGCGTCGTGCTCCCGGTCTATTTGCTCTGAACCTCCTCCTTGGTCTCCTTCAACTCGATGATCTGGCCACTCTCATTGACCTTGCCCCCGCAAAACGTATCCCTTAGCAAGCTGTTCTAATGCGAAGGGGTAGCGAAGATGACGAAGTCGAAGCGGGGACGTTACACGCTTGAATTCAAGCAAGTGGCGGCGCGGCTTGTTGAGTCGGGCCAGAGCCAGGCGGCGGCAGCACGCAGCCTGGGAGTGGTGGAACAGACTTTGGGCAACTGGGTCAGGGAGCATCGAGCTGGAACCTTGAAAGGCGCCAGCAGCAAGCCTGCGGTGAC
>DATCCF010000266.1:0-4827 GCA_036511435.1 Terriglobales bacterium
CCACAGATGATCTCGTCGGGCGTGTAGGACGTGCGCGTCTGGACCGTAGTAGAGAATATCTCGTCGAAAGCACTGAGCAGTACCAGGAATTCCGATTGCGAATTGCGCATCGACTCCGCCGTCTCTCCATGCAGGGGACTAGCTTCGTCGATCGGATGCACGACCGTCCAAGTGAGGGGAAGAAATACAACCCTCTCTCGCTCCAGCGGCAGTGGGTAGTATTGGCGCGTATGCACGCCGTTGATCTCCTCGAAGCGGCTGAGCAGCACGATGGCGGAAACCTGGATCAACTCGCTGGAACGTGCATTGGCCACCCGAAATTCGAGCGCCGTGATGTCGCGATAAGGCGCAATAACAGCATGGCGGCTGAACAGCACCTTCGCCGTAGGCCGCGAAAGGCGGGCAAACAAAAGTCCGGTCACGATTGCGAATCCCGCCAACCCCGTCAGCGCCTCTATCGTGACCACCACATTTGCGGCCACGCCAGTGGGTACGATATTCCCGTAGCCGATGGTGGAGAGGGTCTCTACGCTGAAGAAGAACGCGCGCAAGAACGCATTGTGCTCGATGCCGGGAGTGGTACTGGCCAGGGCCCCAGGGCCGCAAGCCACATAAGCCAGTGCAAACACGGTGTTCGCCAAGCCATACCAGCCTATACCAACAAGCAGAAACTGCCACCAGGGCATCGTTAGCAGCGCATGATAGAGGCTGAAGGACGACCAGAAGTGCAATCCGCGGCGCTCGACGTTAAAACTGCCATCGCGATTGAGCAGGCGCTGATGGCTCTCCCGCGAAACCACGGAGCCGAAGCCCAGGTCCCGCAGGTCCTGTTCGCTCAGAGATTGTGTCCGGCTTGCCATGGGGGTTCGATGCGAAAGCAGACGCGTCGTTGCAGAAGTATAACGGCATCGCCCGGTATTGGCTGGTTTCCGCACCTGCGCTTTGATATCTTCGTGGCATGGCGATGTCTCCCAGTATCTGCGGAGTGGTCCTGGCGGCCGGTTTTTCCACGCGCATGGGCCGCGATAAAGCGCTTCTGCCGTGGCCACCGGTGGCCGAAGGAACGCCGGTTGCTAATACCTTTCTCGGAGCTACCATCGATCTTCTGCAGCCCATGACCGATCTGGTCATCGTGGTTGCCGGCAAGAACGCGGCGTCCGTTGGGCCGGTCACCTACGCGCACGGGGCGTTTCTCGTGGTGAATCCCACCCCCGAGCTGGGGCAGTTCAGTTCTCTCAGGCTGGGCGTGCGGGAGGTGCTGAATCACGGGCGCGATGCCGCTTTCCTCGCGCTGACCGATCGCCCCCCGGTGTTGCCCATTACGCTGCAAAGACTGCGGGACGCTTTCCTGAGGGCCGATCCAGAGATCTGGGCCGTCGTACCTGAAGTCCAACGGGGGGGGGACCGGGTGCATGGACACCCCATTCTGATCGGCCGCGAAATGATAGAAGCCTTCCTGCGCGCTCCGCTGGACGCCACGGCCCGCGATCTGGAGCACCAGCAGCAGCAGCACATCGAGTATTTGCCAGTCGAAGACGCGCGAGCCATCGCCAACATCGACACGCCCGAAGATTACGAACGCCTGTCCCGATCGGACATGATCTCCTCGGAGAAGCAGTTTTGAGTGGAACGGAATGCCGCAGCGCTGCCTTGCAGTTTATCGAGTCGGTGCTGGCGCTGAGGCCGGCTATCGCCGTTTTCGATTGCGACGGGACGCTGTGGAGCGGCGACGCTGGCGCCGACTTCTTCTATTGGGAGATCGAGCGTGGCATCGTGAGCCGCGAGGTTGCCCAGTGGGCGCGGGCGCGCTACAAGCAGTACCAAGCGGGCAGAATCGGCGAAGAACAGATTTGCGGTGAAATGGTCACCATGAATCATGGCGTCTCTTGCCGACTGCTACGGCGGGCGGCGAGAGAATTTTTCTCCGAGGTGGTCAGCCGGCGTGTCTTCCCGGAAATGCAAGAGTTGACGCGCCGCCTGGCGGCGCAGGGGTGCGATCTCTGGGCGGTTTCCTCAACCAATAACTGGCTGGTAGAGTATGGCGCCCGGCAATTCGGCATCACACGCCAGCACGTGCTGGCAGCATGCGTTGAGGTGGAAGAGGGATGCGCCAGCGATCGCCTGATTCGCGTCCCGACGGATGAACTGAAAGTAGTGGCAATTCGCCATCGCATTGGCCAACCAGTAGATGTGGCCTTGGGCAACTCGATACACGATCAAGCCATGCTGGAAATGGCGAAGTACGCCGTCTGTGTCAATCCCAACGCCGATTTGGAGCAGATTGCGCGAGAGCGCGGCTGGCCTGTCTATTGGCCGGCGGGAACCAAGCATCGGCCGGACTCACCGCGCTAGAGCTATTCATGCGGCGAGAAGCTTGTAGAGGTTGTTCTCCAGTTCTTCCTCCGGAACCGCGAAAAGATCGATCCAGCCCTCCAGTGGCAACGAGTCCACCGGCAGGTGATCGCGCCAGATGGCGAACCGTAAACGAATGCGACTTCCCTGCTGCGCGCGAAGCAGGTCGAAGGGAACGCGAAATTCGAAAACCTCGCGGAGCGCCACCTCGACACCACCGGTGCTGGAGTTGCCGTTGTCAGAGGAAAACGTAGCGAGCTTGTGGCGCTCTTCCCCGTTACTTAACACCCACTTTTGCAGCGTGTGTCCCTGCGCATCCGCCGCCAGCCGGTAAGATTCCACCGGCGACTTGCGGTCATGCTCGTCGCGGCGAACTTCGAAGTTGACGATCAGGCGATAGGGCCCCTCGGGCACGCCATGCTGGAAATCCAGGCGCCCCGACACCGAACCCGCGTCCAGTCCGGCGAAAACGGCATCGAGCAGAAACTGCTTGCCATGCATAGTGTTGGTGCGCTGGTCGGAAGTGTAGCTGGCCGCGCCCATCCACTCGAAGTATCCGCTGACCAGACCGTCCACGCGGGCGCGCACATAAGCCGTCTGCGGAATGTAGCTGGGGCGCACCACCCCGCTGATGATCGGTGTGTTTAACTCTTCCGGCGGAACCCCTTCGAGGGCGTGGTACACGTTGGAGAGATGTTTGCGATACAGTTCGTCGAAGTCGCGATCGTTGGCCGAGTGATGGTTCGGACCGTACCACCAGTTCCAGTCGCTGCCTTCGGCGATGAGTAACTCTTCCCACGCCAGCTTGCGTTGCGCGTCCGAAACTCGGTGCGCGTGGCGGTCGTAATAATCGCGCGCTTCCGACAGCAAGTCCCAGGATCGGTTATCTTCCGGAGAGCCAATCCAGACGTTGAAGTTGGCATCGATCCACGACCCGGGAACCAGCCGCTGCAACTGCCCGAAAGCGTCTGGCTTCTGCCGGGCGATGGCCTCGCCGATCGTGACCGCCTCTATTTCTGGGTCGGTCTGCAAGGCGTCATAAAAGCGGCGCAGAAATTCGCGGCCTGATTTTGGGTAATACTCCCACGCGTTTTCCCCGTCGAGGATGATCGAAACCACGGCATCTCTTCCCCGCTCCAGGACCGGCCGCGCGGAATTCCTGATGTTCTCGACGAGGTGGTTGGCAGCTTCTTGAGCGGGCATTCCCGAGTACACGAACCCAATGAGATCGGAGAGGCGATGGTTGCGAAACAGCATGTGCATCCGCGTGTCGCCCTTTTCGTAACGGTAAATCTTGTACAGGCGATCCGCGGCGTCGGCCGAAAGATGGCCACTGGCTTCCCGCGCGAAATTGAAATCGAGCGACCGCCCCAACACGCCTTCGTCGGTCGCCATCCATTCGATTCCCAGCCTGCCCGCAAGCATCACGGTTTCTTCCGAGACGCTTCCCTCGGAGGGCCAGAGTCCCTTGGGACGAACCCCGAACAACGCCTCATGAGAATCTAGTGCGCGTTGGATCTGGAGACTGACGTCCTCCGGACGACGGAAATGCCGCGTGGGCAGACTCAGCCCAGGGGTGGACTGCTCGCCCACGTTGGTATCGCAGAGTAATGGCAGGATCGGGTGATAGTACGGCGTGGCCGAAAGCTCGATTGATCCCCGGTTTGCCGCCTCGGCATATGCCGGCAGTACCTTGACCAGAATTTCGCGCTGCTTGGCAATCACCAGTTGCTGCTCGTCGCGGCTGAAGTCTTCGCCTTTTTGGACTAAGCCAGCGACGTCCGGCTCATCCAGGAAGTACTCGTCGAACCAAGCGAGTTGCGACAGCACTTGAAGATCGGCGTAATCCCGCGTGACAAAATGGGCCTCGGGTCCTTCCGGGCGGTCGCAGGTTGCGCGATAGCGCTCCCACAACTCGCGATAGCGCGCATGACGCCCAATCATGTTCACAGGGTTCGCCTGGAATAGATATTGCAAGGCGAAGCGCCGGTCTGCAGGAGTCAGTTCTGCCGGAGGCTTGGACACCAGGTCAAGAAACGGATCGTGCGCCTGGCCCGATACATAATCCTGGATCTGGGCCACTAACGAAGGGACGAGATTGAAGTTCTGGTGGACCTGCGGGAACTCATCCAGCAGTTTCACCATGCCGTAGTAGTCTTTGAGCGCGTGCAGCCTGACCCAGGGGAGGCGATACTCGCCGGTGACCATGTCTTTGTAGAAAGGCTGGTGCATGTGCCAGAGAAGCACCAACCGGATCTTCGGAGAACTGTTATGCCTCATTTGGGGAGAATTAGCCGATCAAGTGTATCAGGGCGGTGGGCCGGTTTGGAACCCGAGTCTTTTCCAATACAAGATGAGCCTGAAGGAGAAGGCAGTTTCCAATACAAGATGAGCCTGGAGCGGATGGCATGCTGAGGATTGACAACCAGCGTGCACGAAGCAGAGAAGCTGAACCTGGAGCAGATCGAGGCTTTT
>DATCCF010000267.1:0-8609 GCA_036511435.1 Terriglobales bacterium
GACGTGTTGTGTGAGTAATTCGGGCCCATTTACCTCAGGATTCTGTGAAGCACGTCAGGATTGTGGAATAGAATCAATCTTCACCGGGCTACCCTTATGGGAGCACCTTGCTACCGAGTACGCGGTACTTTTCTGGGACGCTGCTGAGATCGAACTGGAGCCACCCCCCGTTGCTCATGGGAGTTGCCGATGAGGTTTACATCCTTAGCGCTGACGCGAACCCTGTTTCTGGCATTTCTGTTCTCGATTGCCGCGGAAAAAGCGAACTGCGCCGGCCAGGAATCCATCCCTGATCTGTCGGAGGCGACCCTCGAACAACTAGGCAACGTGAAGGTTTACGGCGCTTCCAAGCACCTGCAGGCAGCGGGGGACGCACCTTCTTCCGTAACCGTCATTACCGCCGACGAAATTCAAAAATACGGTTACCGCACGCTGGCCGACGTTCTGAAAACGGTTCCTGGCTTCTTTGTTACCAATGACCGCAACTATAGCAGCGTCGGGGTCAGGGGATTTGCGCGGCCGGGGGACTACAACACCAGAATCCTATTGCTGGTCGATGGACACCGGCTTAATGACGACATTTACGACGAAGCCATGATCGGAACGGAATTCCCGATCAATATTGACTTGATCCAGCGAATGGAGGTCATCCGTGGTCCGGTTTCATCGCTCTATGGCAGCAACGCGCTTTTTGCCGTAATCAACATCGTTACCAGGCGAGGCCGGGATATCGATGGGCTGGAACTCTCTGCCGACGCTGCTTCCTTCAATACTTCCTCCGGCACGATCACCTATGGGCGCAAACTTAAAGAGCTTGAGTTTCTGATTTCGGGTACGTTCTACGGAAGTCGAGGACACAACTCGCTTTTCTTTCCCGAGTTCAACACGCCGCAGACGAATTATGGCATTGCCATTCATGCGGATGATGACCAGGTAGGCAGTTCGCTGGCTACGATTTCCTTCCGCGATTTCACTCTCCAGGGCGTCTATGGTACTCGGGAAAAAGGCATCCCCACGGCTCCTTACGGAACGATATTCAATGACTCCGGTACCCGTACTACCGATTCCCACTTCTACCTCGACTTGCGATACCAGCACACCTTTGCCAATTCCTGGGACGTGCTCGCCCGGACCTTCTATGACCGCTACACATACCAGGGAACTTACATCTATCCTTCGCCCATCGACCCCTCGCAGATCAGTCCCAACCAGGACTTTGGCGACGGTAAGTGGTGGGGGGCCGAGCTGCAGGTCACCAAGACAGTTCTCCGGCGGCATCGCATCACCGCAGGAGGCGAATATCGTGACAACCTCCGGCAAAATCAAAGCGACTACAATCTCAATCCCTATGAGCCCCTTCTCGATGATAAACGGCAATCGTTTGTGGGAGCGCTGTACGTGCAGGATGAGCTTACCATCACCAAGTCGCTGACTCCCTGAATGCCGGCTTTCGCTATGACTATTACAGCGCTCTCCAGGCTAGTACAGATCCCCGAGTGGCGCTGATTTACCGCCCCGGGCGCCAATCCGCGTTCAAGTTTATCTACGGCATGGCTTTTCGCGTTCCTAACGTATACGAACTGTATTATTCCGTAACTTCCAACCTTCCCAATCCTGCCTTGCACCCGGAGAGCATTCACAGCACCGAGTTCGTTTGGGAACAGGGGATCGGGTCGCACCTGTGGTTTTCAACGTCGGCGTTCTACAACTCGATCGAAGACCTGATAACCCAAGAGCCGGTTGGCGATAATTCAGTCATTTTCCGCAATCTCGAGAATGTCAAATCCAGCGGGCTGGAGGTGCAGGTCCGGGGGCAACTTTCCCAAGGGCTCGAGGGAAGCGCTAGCTACAGCTTTCAGCAAACCAAGGACGAACCTTCGGGCCAGTTCCTGAGTAATTCCCCCAGAAACCTCGTCACCCTCAACCTGAGCCAGCCGCTGTGGGGAAGAAGAATGTTCGTGAGCCTGGATGCGCAATACAGAAGCCGAATTCAAAATCTCACCGGGGGCTCGGTATCGCGGTTTGCCGTGGTCAACGCTACCCTGTTAGCTCGCAACCTTGGCAAGCGGGTGGATCTATCTGCCAGCATCTATAACTTGCTCAACAAGAAGTACTTCGATCCAGCGTCAACTGAGAACTTGCGGCAGGAAATTCAACAGGACGGGCGCAGTTTCCGGGTGAAAATGACGTGGCATTGGAAAGAGCGGTAAGCCGCGATGCGATGCGAGCGACAAGCTCGGGTGTACTGGCCGGCGCTGGGCACTGTACTTTTGCTGCTGTTGCCGGGGCCGCACCTGTTGTGCGCACAAACCGTGAGCGAGGATCAGGTCAAAGCCGCTTATGTGTACAACTTTTCGAAGTTTGTCGAGTGGCCGGCACAAGCCTTCGCCAGCCCTACCGCACCCATCCGCCTGTGCGTGTTGAACGACCCGGCATTCGAGTCGGAACTGAATCCGATCGTCAAGGGCAAGATCGTGGGAGGTCGTGCAGTGACGGTTGTTCCCGTGCAAAACGGAGAACAGTCCCGCACCTGCCAAATATTGTTTATCGACTCGTCGCAAGACAGGCAGTCCCGCCAAATTATCGATGCTCTGCGGGACTCCAGCGTTCTGACCGTAGGCGAATCGGCTGGTTTTGTCGAAGAAGGCGGCATGATCAATTTTGTCTTGAAAGATGATCGGGTTCAGTTGCAGGTAAATCATAAGGCAGCCACGCAGGCCGGACTCCATATTAGTTCCCGGCTGTTGAGCGTGGCCAAACGCGTAATTGAGTAGGTGACAGCAGGGTCGTTGCCATGAAGTCATTCCGCGACTGGTCAATCCGCTACAAACTGACAGGCCTGTTCGTGGCCATGGCGTGCATTACCACCGTAGCAATTTCTCTGCCTCTGGGCGTTTTTGATCTTTGGGAAAATAGGGCGGCAATGGCACGGGACCTGGCGACCTTGACCGATGTCCTGGCCAGGAACAGCACAGCGGCGATTACCTTCCGCGATGCCGATGCGGCGCGCGATGTTCTGCAGGCCTTGCGGGCAGAACCAAGTATCACGGTGGCCTGTGTCTATACCGGGGATGGTAAGCCGTTTGCCAAGTACGTTCGCCAGGGGGAAGATTCCGGCTTTGTTCCTCCGCCTCCGCAAGCCCAAACCACCCGCTTCGAACGGCACCGGCTGGTCCAGTTCCGCCGCATAGTGCTCTCCGGCGAAACCGTAGGCACCATCTACATTGAATCTGACCTGCGCAGACTTGACCGGAGAATTCGGGAGGAGAACCTGGTCTTTCTGGCGGCATTGTTTGTCACCATGTCGCTGGCTTTTTTCCTGGCCTCTCGCTTCCAGCGCCCAATCTCGCGTCCCTTGATCAATTTGGTGCAGACCGCCAAGGCGATTTCCATCGCTGCTGACTACTCGATCCGCTCTGACCTGCAAAACCGGGACGAGTTCGGGCTGCTGGTTTCCGCGTTCAACGGGATGCTAGACCAGATCGAAAAGAGAGATCGGGAACTGCGTCAATACCGCGAGCACCTCGAGGAACAAGTCGCGTCGCGGACCGCCGAGTTGTCAAACGCAAACACGAAGCTGAAGCTCCAGGCGGCGGCGCTGGAAGCTGCGGCAAACGCGATTGTGATCACGGACCTGAACGGGGCCATTGCCTGGTCCAATCCCGCCTTTTCGGCACTATCTGGCTATTCAGCTCGAGAGGTTCTTGGCCGCAATCCCCGCTTTTTGAGTTCGGGCAGGCAAGACAAGGATTTCTACTCGCGAATGTGGGCAGCTATCGCATCGGGGAAGATGTGGCACGGCGAGATGGTCAACCGCCGCAAGGATGGAAGCTGTTACACGGAAGAAATGACCATAACCCCGGTTGGGTTGGAAGGAAGCGGGGTCACTCATTTCGTGGCCATCAAGCAAGATATTACCCAACGCAAGCAGGCCGAAGAGGCGCTTCGCCAAGCCGAAGAGAAGTACCGGGCCATCTTCGAAGATGCTGTGGTTGGAATTTTTCAGACCACCCCCAAAGGCCGGCCTCTAAGCATCAACCGTGCGTTGGCGCAAATGCATGGCTACGATTCTCCGGAGCAACTCCTGGCGGAGGTGCCGAACGTGGTGGAGCGGCTATTTGTCGATCCCGGCCGCATGAAGGAATTGAAACGCGCGCTCGACAAGAATGGCGTAGTACGGGGTGCCGAAGTGGAACTCTATCGCAGAGATCGCACCAAGAAGTGGGTCATGGTAAACCTGCGAGCGGTATATGACGCCGCCGGAAACATCGTGCTCCACGAAGGCACGCTTGAAGACATCTCGGACCGCAAAGTCGCCGAGGAACGGATCCAATTCCTGGCCTACTACGATGCCTTTACCGGCCTGCCCAATCGGACTTTTCTCCGCGACATCTTAGCCAAGGCACTCGCCGGTGCCCGCCGGCGAAAGGAGAAGATCGCCCTCCTGTTTCTCGATCTCGACAGGTTCAAAATCATCAACGACTCGCTCGGACACTCTTTCGGTGACCTTCTCTTGCAAGAGGTGGCCGGACGGCTTAAGCGATGGGCGCGGGAACAAGATACCGTGGCCCGCGTCGGGGGCGACGAATTCCTGATCATGGTGACCGCCGTAAAGAGTGCAGCCGACGTAGCCGCCGCCGCGCAACGGATCCTCCATGCGATGACTGCTGAATTCGTTATTCAAGACTACCGCTTCAGCGTCAGTGGTAGCATCGGCATCAGTATTTTCCCCGAACATGGAATAGACGGGGAGACGCTGATCAAAAATGCGGATGCGGCCATGTATTGCGCCAAAGACAGTGGACCCAATACCTTCCAGTTCTTCACCGAGGACATGAATACCCAGGTTGTGGAACGGCTGACTCTAGGGAACAGCCTGCGGCAGGCACTCGATAACGGAGAACTCTCCTTGGTGTACCAACCGCAGAGGGAGATGGCTACTGGAATGATCGTAGGTTTGGAAGCGCTTCTCCGCTGGCAGCACCCGGAGCTGGGCCTGGTGTCACCCGACAAGTTCATACGAGTGGCGGAGGCCAGCGGCCTGATTATACCAATCGGTGATTGGGTGCTCAGGACCGCCTGCTCTCAGGTCCGGCAATGGCAGGACGAAGGGCTTCTTGCCGTGCCGGTGGCCGTGAATGTGTCAGCCTTACAGTTTCGCCAAGCGGGCTTTCCTGCAGTCATCAAGAACATGCTAGGCGAGAGCGGGCTTGACCCTCAATATCTCGAGCTGGAGCTTACGGAAAGCACCTTGCTGTCCAATGCGGATGTCATGTTTCCGGTGCTGGAAGAATTGCGGGCAATGGGATTGAAACTGGCAATCGACGACTTCGGCACCGGCTATTCCAGCCTTAGCTATTTGAAGCAGCTTCCGGTTAGTAAGCTAAAGATAGACCGCTCCTTTGTCCGGGATGTGGCTCTGAATCCGGATGACGCAGCCATCACGGCTGCAATTATCAGCATGGCAAAAGCCCTGAATCTCAAGGTGATTGCCGAAGGAGTCGAAAATGAGTCACAGATGTCATTCCTACGAGCACATCACTGCGACCAGATTCAAGGCTACTACTTCAGCAAGCCCCTAACCGCCGACCAAGTTGCCGAAAAACTGGCAGGGCAATTCGGTTTACGCTTTATCCACAAATCGAGGGGGCGCAATAGCCTGGCGCAAAAGACTACGGTTATTGGCCCTCTTTAGTCGCTCGGGCGCGCCCAAGCGATCGGTTCTTAGCTGAAAGCTGACGGCTGATAGCTGACAGCCGATCGCAGGTCCCTCGACTCCTCGCTGCGCTCGTCGCTCGGGATGACACCCAGAAAACACCTGCAAAATTCGATGGCGGACTTTACCTGGCGGACACTGGGTACTTCTGCCATCTATCCAGTCGGCCCGCTCCGGGTTATGATTTAAGAAATGCCACGTTTTCTATCTGCTTCTGCTATGCGTAAAACTATTGTGTCCACCGTGAAGCTGCTTCTCTGTGTTGCCGTGCTGTTCACGGTCGGGTCCTATGCATCGGACTGGCGCTTGCTCGGGCCTGAGGGCGGCGACGTGCGCAGTTTGTCCTACGATCCAGCCGATCCCAACCACATCCTGCTGGGCACCAGCGCGGGGCAACTATTTGTTTCCCAGGACGGGGGAAATTCCTGGGCCCTGTTTGCCCACCTCGGCGCCGGCGACGACTATGTTTTGGACCACATCATCTTCGATCCCACTCACACGGCGACCCTCTACGTGGCGGGATGGAGCCTCTACAATAAAGAGGAAGGCGACGTCCT
Source organism: Terriglobales bacterium (assembly GCA_036511435.1). Taxonomy (GTDB): domain Bacteria; phylum Acidobacteriota; class Terriglobia; order Terriglobales; family Acidobacteriaceae; genus Bog-257. Next base: position 6,274 of record DATCCF010000267.1, read on the forward strand.
CCGTTCGGACGATGGCGGGCACACCTGGCGCGCGTTGCCGGCGGTGCATGGCAAATCCGTGCGGGCCCTGGCCATGGCGCCCAGCGATCACAATACCCTGGTGATTGGCGCGCTGGACGGGGTTTTTCGTTCGCGTGACGGTGGCGCCACCTGGGAGCGCATTTCGCCCGAGAACTACGCCGAGATCAAGAACATTGAGTCGGTTGCCATCGATCCGGAGAATCCTGACGTTATCTATGCCGGCACCTTTCACCTGCCGTGGAAAACCGAAGATGGCGGCCAAAGCTGGCACAGCATCCAGCAGGGAATGCTCCTGGATTCCGACGTTTTTAGCATCATCGTCGATCCTAGCCGGCCCACCACGGTGTTCCTCAGCGCCTGTTCGGGAATTTACAAGAGCGTGAATGCCGGTACTCTTTTTTCTCGCATCCGGGGCATACCTCACTCGGCGATCCGTACCCGGGTTTTGAAGCAGGACCCGAAGCGGCCTGGGATCGTGTATGCCGGCACCACCGGCGGCCTTTGGAAGACGTTTGACGGCGGCAATACCTGGGAGCTCTACTCGGCGCCGGACGTGATCGTGAACGACATACTCATCGATCCGCGGCAGCCCGAGCGCGTGCTGCTGGCGACCGATCGTGGCGGTGTGCTGGCCAGCGACGATGGCTTTGACCATTACCTTAGCTCGAACCGCGGGTTTTCTCATCGCGTGATCGGTGGCGTCGTCGTCGATCACAAGGACCCCAGCCGCCTATACGTGGGAGTGGTCAACGATAAGGACCGCGGCGGGTTCTTCTTCTCCGAGGACGGCGGGCAGAGCTGGCGGCAGTCGAACCGCGGACTGGACGAGCGCGACATTCTGAGCCTGCAACAGGCGGACAGCGGCGTGATTTTCGCCGGCACCAATCACGGTATCTTCTATCTGCCTTCGTTCCAGGGCGCGTGGCTGCCAGCGGCCATGATTCTCGGCAAGCGCCCGCCGGAAAGCGAAAACGTCGCGGCGCCCGCGTCCCCCCGATCGAAGGCGGCCCATTCGAGTACGAAGGCCGGCTCAAAACGCAAGCCCGTGACTCACGTGCCCAAGGCTCCGCTTGAGGTCGCCATCGCCATCGCCAAGGCACCGCGGGTGCGCTCCCTCCAGATCGCCGATAAAGTGTGGTATGCCGCCACCGACCAGGGACTGTTCACCAGCGTCGATCAGGGCAGCAAGTGGTACGGCGAGCCGGTGGAAGGCGAGAGCGATTTCATCGTGGTGAACCATTTTGCCGACGGTAGCCTTACTCTGGTTAGTCCAAAGCATATCTTCCTCTCCCACGACGAGGGCGAATCCTGGACGGAGATTTCCTATCCTCAGTACGTCACCGGACTGTACAACCTGACCGTGGTTCCCGACGGTTCGCTGTGGCTGGGAACGCGCGAAGGCGCGCTGCACTCCACCGATGGCGGCAAGACCTGGCAGCATCTTCTCGGCGGGCTGCCGCCGCGCAACGTGTTTGCCGTGTACTACGACGCAGCCGGGCAGCGGCTGCTGGCGACTGCGCTGTTCGCACATGGGGTGTTCGCCAGCAAGGACGGCGGACGAAGCTGGCAGCGCACGGGCGACGCCGGGGTCTCCATTCGCAGCGCTATGAATTACCGGGGCCGGCTGCTGGCCGCCTCTGCCTACAACGGCCTGTTGCTGGAGCAAAGTAGTGTTGTGGTGGAGTCGGCGGCGGACGGGGCCCATGCCGGCGAGCGGACGCCGTCGGCAAGCCAGCGCTAGGGGGAAGCAATTAGCAATTAGCAATTAGCAATTAGCAACTAGCAATTAGCAATTAGCAACTAGCAGTTAGCAACTAGCAGCTAGCAACTAGCAGTTGGCAATCAGCAACTTTCAGGATTCGTCGGGCCCGCGTGACTTCGCCTGCTTCCGGGATGCTACGGATGTGTTGAGCGGAGTCCCCAACGAGCGCCGCTCTTGCGCTCGCTGGGGTGGTTGACCGTTTGCCCCAAACCGCGCCGTTGTTACCGGGGTCCCGAGCAGACTCCGCCTTTGCGTCTTGCTCGGGTGACTTGGCGCGGCTTGTGGTAGTTCGAAGGCCAACACTCTATGCAACCTAGGCAACCGCCCCCGCCCAGTCAACGCATAACCATCGCAGCTTGGGGACTGGAATTGATAATCAGGAGCAGGAACGAGCCCGCCAGGGCGGAACAAGATTAGAGCGGTTTAGTTATTTGTGTAGTCTAGGTGCCGCCGGCTGAAGCCGGCTCGGAGGTGAAGGATCAGCGGGAACGCGGCGCTGAAGCGCCGCTCTACCCGTGCTCGCTCGACTACAGTAATTCTTAAACTGCTCTAG
>DATCCF010000268.1:0-6979 GCA_036511435.1 Terriglobales bacterium
TTCAGCCAGCCCTGCATGTCCCAGCGCGAAGTTTGGTTCAATCATCAGGCTTTTCTGCAAAAGCTCTCTCGCGGACAAATTCTCGGCAACCCGCAGGCGCGTCAAACCTTCCGCGTAGAGTCGTGCTGCTTCGGCATTGGACGGCAGCACGGTTCGCCAGTCCACATCCCCTTCCGGCGGAACTGTGGCTCCCAGTTTGATCCGCATCTCTTGACCGGCTCGAGCTAGCAGATCGAAAATCTCCGATTGCTTTCCGCTTACAGCGATACTGGCCAGGGTTTCTCCCGAAATCGTTTCCTGAAGCCGGAGATCCACGCGAACTTGGCCTGAATTCCTGTCGCCCAGAGCGACATAGGAGCCTGCCACTACATAATCACTGCCCAGATCTGCGCGAAGTGCGCGCAAGCTGTCACGCGGGTAGCCGTCTTTCTCTTTCAAGCCGAGATCCAACTTCGCCCGGGCAACGGTTTCTTCAGGAATGATTCGTACTTTCCCTCCAGTGGCCAGTTCGGTTGCGAGCATCTGCGTGATCGCGGTCGAGAGCCAGTCGGCGTCGCGCCCAGAAGAGAGATTCTTGAACCCCAGTACAGCTATGGAGGAGCGGGAGTTTACGTTCTTGGACGGAGCAACTACCGGGGCAAGCTGCACCTTGCGATCGGCCCGATAAATAAGGAGGGTACTGACCACGATCAACGCTGCGATTCCCACCGCGACGATCCATATCCGGTGCTTAGAATTCAGCTCGACTGTGGGCTCTGAAACGACGGCATGATCCGTGGGGACCCGCAAGTCACTGGGCAGGCCCGGGTGAGATATTAAGAGAGCGACGGCTTTCGACGACTGTTGTTCGGCTACAGACTCCGCCGTCGTCGCTCGCTGCTGCTCGATGGCGCCAATGAACCGGTAGCCTTTTCTGGGCAGGGTTTCGATGTAGCGAGGGTTTTCTGGATCGTCGTTCAGCGCACGCCGTAGCTTCTTGACCGCACTATTCAGGCTGCGTTCAAAATCAACAAAGGTCTCCCCCCGCCACAGCCGTTGCTGTAGTTCCTCGCGCGTCACCAACTCGCCCGGGCGCTCCAGTAGCAGATTGAGCACTTCGAAGAGCTGACCCGACAACCTAATCCGTAGATTGTGCTTGCAGACTTCTCCCGTGCGTCGGTCGACACAGTAGGGGCCGAAACGAACCAGGTCGGTCGAAACGGAGAATTCAGTGGTTTCTTTTTGTTCTTCCACTAGGTAAACAGGCGGGCATCACAGGCTGCCCACAGCCTTGTTGACAAGTCTACTCGTGTTCGCGCCGTCGAATTGTCAAAATATTGTCACCAAGGCCAACGCGGTCACATCGCGGAGCCCCGCTCCAATGTAGACCCAAGTGCACACGATTTCATCAGCTTACGTGGTCACATAAGAGTCACCAAGAAATGGCTTGCGTCGCCCCCCTCCTTGAATATTAATGACCGTAGACCGCACCTAGGTGAGGCGTTCCATAGCCCCAAGGCAACCAAGGAGAAGTTCATGCGAGCCGGGAAACAGAGTTTTGCATATTTCATGCTGGCAGTGTTGCTGGTCGCAATGACGGCGTTGAATGCAACAGCTCAGGACGAACCCGCACGTCCCAAGCCACACGGGATACTGGCGAACTACTTCCAGGCAACCATCAGCTTCGAACCCAATCAGGGCCAGACTGACGGTCGGGTGAAATTCATGTCCCGCGGAGCGGGATACAACCTGTTTCTCATGCCCAGCAATGCCGTCTTTTTCTTCCGGCACGCGGGCGACCGCGATGACCTCGTCCCGAAAGAATCGGAAGGTCTGGCCATGAGTGTGGTGGGGGCGAACCCAGTTCCGAAGATAAGCGGAATCGACGAACTCCCCGGGAAGAGCAGCTACTTTCTCGGGAATGATCCCAAGAAGTGGTACACCAATATCCCGAATTTCGGCAAGGTGCAATACGAAAACATTTATCCCGGCATTGATCTGGTGTACCACGGTACTCAAGGCCAACTGGAATACGACTTTGCCGTGCATCCGGGCGCAGCGCCCAAAGTGATCATGATCGAGTTCACGGGTGCAAAGCGCATTACGGTGAGCTCCAAAGGAGAACTGGTGTTGGAAACTGAGACTGGGCAAATCTGTTTTCACAAGCCGGTCGCTTATCAGCAGGACAACGGAAACAAACGCTTCATCGATGCCCGCTATCTCCTGATCGGCAAGAACCAGGTGAGTTTTGCCGTAGGCGCTTACGACTCAAAAAAAACGCTCATCATCGATCCGGTTCTTGTTGACGCTCCTAAGGTCGACCGATTCCGTGGGAGCGCCAGTTGTTGTAGCTGATGAGAAAGAGATTGGCAGATCTGAGTTGCCGACCCGCGTTAACCCAGATAAGCAGTTCATGAAGAACCAAACCAGGGCGGGCCGAGGAGGTTAGTAGTCATGACCCAAGTTCTGAGAAACGTATTCCTGTTTCTGCTTATAGCAGCTTCGGCTGCGGCTCAACCCACGATCACCTCAATATCACCCACAACAGCGTCGCGCAGCAGTCGTCTGCTCATTCAGGGTACAGGCTTCGGAGCCGCGCAGGGTAGCGGGCATGTGACCGTCGCCGGCATTACGGCTCTGCTGACCCGCTGGAGCGATACCCTGATTGCCGCTTACGTGCCCGAGTCCGCATTGATCGGAGGGGGTAATGTCCAAGTCTTCAATTCCCAGGGCGCCGGGAGCAATCTGGTGCAGATCACGGTCACGTCGCGCCCGGCCCCGGTCGGACAAATTCGATGGCGCTTTCAGGCGGACGGCGATTACATTCCGAACCGGCCAGCCGTTGGCGGTGACGGCACCGTATATGCGCAGGATGTGTATGGTCACCTCTACGCTGTGGACTCGACAGGCGGGCTGAAATGGATCTTCAATGCTTCAGGTTACGGTTTCGGGGACGTCAGCGTCGGCCAGGATGGGACCATCTATGTCGGCAGCGCGCCGAGTATCTTTGCACTCACTCCCAACGGCACCCTCAAGTGGCAGTTCAACCAGAATCCTGCCGCCTTCATCCTGCTAGGCCCCAACGTGGGACCCGACGGCAACATCTATGCGGTGGGAACTCAAGGCATGGGCGTTTTTTCGCTCACGCCGCAGGGCAGCCTCCGCTGGTCCGTACCCGAGAATTATGACCGGCCCCCTGTAACCATGCAGGAAATTGTTTTTGGACCGGCGGCACAGTCCCGCCTGTATTTCCATGCGAATAACCACCTGCGCGGAATCGGGCTCAATGGAGCTCCACTGTTCACTTATGCGGATGGCCTCGATACCCTGCAAGGAGATCCACAACCCGCTGTTGGTCCAGACGGGTCAGTTTACACGAACCTGCAGAGCGGGAATCTCGGGAAATTTGACAACAACGGCAATCTTCTGTGGCACATCCTCGACCTGTCGAACGTAATGAGCACTCCAGACGTGGGACCAGACGGCAGGATCTACGACGGCCAGAACCTGATTAACCTGTACGCCATTAATAGCAATGGTACAGTGCAGTGGCAGTATACGGACAACGGCATCTTGTTTGGCCCGGTCGTGAGTCCTCTGAATGACCTGCTACTGATAGGAGGAAGGGTCGACTACGGCCAGCCAGGGTTTTTTGAGGCAGTAAGCACCGCCGGTACTTCGTTGTGGAAAGAGGTTCTACCCGTCGAGAACGGATTGAACATCGTTCCTATGTCCCGTGCACGTTTTACGCCCGACGGGCAGACGGCCTACATCGGAACGTCCATCGCGGGGCAGAGCGGGATCGGGTATTCGTATCTTTACAGCGTTCAGACGGGCAACTCAGCCGTTACCTTGTCCTCGCTGACGCTGAATCCGACCACGGTGGTAGGGGGTGCGCCGTCTACCGGCACGGTGACTCTGAGCGGACCGGCGCCCAGCGGAGGCGCAGTGGTCTCACTGACCAGCGACAATCCTTCCGTGGCCCGCGTCCCGGCAACTGTGACGGTTAGCGCGGGACAGACCACTGCCTCTTTCACGGCAACAACCACCGCCGTGTCGACTGCGACCAGAGTGACGATCACTGCCTCCTACGGTACTGGGAGAGTGTCCGCTACCTTGACCGTCAATCCGCCCTCGCTAGTTTCCCTGACCTTAGTCCCCACCACGGTTAGAGGAGGTACTCCCTCCACCGGGACTGTCGTACTCAACGGGCCAGCGCCTGCGGGCGGAGTGGTGGTCCGTCTGTCAAGCAGCAACCCGATCCTCGTCAACGTTCCAAGCAGCGTCACCGTTGCGGCAGGATCCACATCCGCGAGCTTCACGGCGCGGACAAGGTTCACCCCAACCCGGACAGTAGTGACCGTCTCGGCGTGGAACGGAACCGTGCTTAAGAGAGCCACGCTTACGGTAACACCGTAGCTCGCCATGCTTATTGGCGCTCCCCAGCCAATGGATTTGGTGGGGAGCACCAATTCATGTGGGCAATAGAACAGTACAGAAAAGGAAAACAATATGCCCTTCCCAACCAGTGGAATCTCGGTAACGGATGCGACGCCCGCAACAACGCTTATTCACCCAAGACTGAATGCTCCTATCGATCGCCCCGCCAATAGCAAACCGCAAATATTGTTAGGCCGGTGCAGTGCAACGTGCCGAATGCTTGGTTTAGTTCTTCTTCTGCTGGTCATGCTCCCTGTCGGAGTGCGAGCCGGCGACGGCGACCCGGGGCACAGATCTGACCTGGATCGAGAGTTGATCCGGACGCTCACGCGATACGGTTTCACCGGTATGGCCGCGCAGCGACTCGAAGCTCGGCTGGGACGTCCCATTAACCGCGAACTGGCCGACTTGGGCCGCCTATTATTCTTCGACAAGATCGCCTCGTTGCACGACGACAACGCCTGTGCCGGCTGTCACTCACCGCAGAATGGTTTTGGCGACACACAGTCGATCGCTATTGGAGTGCAGAGCAACGAGGTTGTAGGGCGACATCGGATAGGCCCGCGCAACCAGCGACGCTCACCCATTCTGGTGAACGACGCCTTTTACCCACGGCTGATGTGGAACGGGCGATTCTTGTCGCTAACCAATGACCCATTCGATAACTCCCAGGGCTTTCAGTTTCCGCCTCCGGAGGGCACAACGAAGTTTCCCCCTAACGATCCCTTGATACGGCATTTGTTGCAAGCCCAAGCGCATATTCCTCCTACGGAACTGACCGAGGTTGCCGGATTTACCGGAACAAAAGGCACTGGAGATCCTCGTTTCGATCAATTTGATGATGGCAAGGGCACACCTGTCCCGCCGCCCGATGGAAGCGGCTTTCGCAACGAGCCCATCCGCCAGAAGGTCCTGGAGCGGCTGAATGCCTCGCCAGCGTACCGCGCGCTGTTCGGACATCTGTTTCCCGAGGTCGCAGCGGGTGGCCCCATCACCTTCGCCATGTTTGGTCAAGCCATCGCCGAGTTTCAGTTCACTTTGGTCTTTGCCGACGCGCCGCTCGATCAGTTCGCCCGCGGTCACCACAACGCCATGACGGAACGTCAGAAGCAAGGCGCTCTGGTCTTTTTCGGCAACGGCCAGTGCGCGCAATGCCATGCTGTCGGCGGCGCGGCCAATGAGATGTTCAGCGATTTCAAGAACCACCGCCTTGGTGTCCCCCAGATTGCGCCTGCCTTCGGCGTTGGCAAAGGCAACGTCATCTTCGACGGTACGAATGAAGATGAAGATTTCGGAGCCGAACAGATTTCAGGAGCGCCGGAGGACCGGTACCTCTTCCGCACTTCACCCCTGCGAAATATTGCTCTGCAGCCGGCGTTCTTCCACAATGGCGCCTTCACCCGGTTGGATGACGCGATTCTCCATCACCTCGATGTCATCGCCTCGGAGCACAGCTACGATGCTAAGCGGGCGGGCGTAGCTAAGGACCTGCGGCAGAGGAAAGGACCGCTGGTGTCGGACAGCCGCGACATCGACCCTCTCTTGCAACAACCCATTAGGTTGGAAGACGATGATTTCCGCGCGCTGGTGGATTTCGTGCAAAGCGGCCTGCTGGACCAGCGGGCGCGGCCCGAAGCGCTGTGCCGGCTAGTCCCAGCGCATTTGCCGAGTGGTATGTCTCCATTGAAGTTCCAGGGCTGTCAATGAGAAAAGATGTGTGAAAACTTGGTTCCGAAGCGGCCTATGCCCAGGTTCAGCCCAGCACCGACAGTCGAGTTGGTGCGCTCATAATGCAGCTACTGTACGCGTTCGCGGACTTTTGTTGTGGACGGGCAGAGGCTTCAACTTAATAGCGCGGCGAGTCAATCTGAAGCTAATCATACGGACTCAGCGCCGCAAGCCAAAGGAGAAATGTGATGCACATTCGTAAGGCAGTCCGCTCGATCTTAACCTTAATTCCTGCTCTAAGCGTCGCAATCCTTGCCGGTGCTCAAGGCATGATCAACTCCTCAGAAACGGAAGCGCCTCCGCCCCGGGGCTACGTCGCGGAGTTCGTCTCCACCGCCGCCTTTGGCGAAGCGATGAACAACGCCGCCGATGTGACAGGTACGTCCTATCCCGACCCGGGCTGCGGCTGGCAGTGCCTGCCTCCCCTTGAAACGGTTGTCTGGCGAAATGGCGCTCGAATCGTCCTCCCCACCGTGCCCGGCCTCACCGGCATCACCGTCACCAGCATCAATGCTGCGGGTTGGGTTGCCGGCTTCGCCGGACAGCCCGAATATAATGCCCATGCTGTAGTGTGGAAACCCACGGGCAGCTCCTACGAAGCGATTGATCTGGGCGTGCTTCCTGGAACTGACATCTCCTACGCCAGGGGCATCGACGACCTGGGGCGCGTCGTTGGATACTCCATCACCAAGTACTTTCCACCCACCGGCGCTCCTTTCATGTGGTCCGAAGCTACGGGACTGGTTGACCTATCGCAGCAGGGCTTCCCCGACGAAGAGCCGTACAGGATCAGTCCCGGTGGAACCGTCGCCTTGCAGAATTCTTGGTACCG
>DATCCF010000269.1:0-8825 GCA_036511435.1 Terriglobales bacterium
TTCGCAAGCGAATCGCATTGCCTGCTACACTTCGAGCGCGACTGCGATTGGTTAGCTAAAAGCCAAGGAAAAATAATGCGCTCGAATCTTCGAGGGTTACATATAGTGTGGGGCTGATGGGAGCTAAAACGAAAATTCGGGTTATTCACTCGCCGGTCTGCATGGTGCTGTTCGGGCTGGCTGTGCGGGTACTCTACATTGTGATTGCGCACTCGTACCGCTTAACCACCGCCCACTGGTCTACCTTCGAGATGGCCAATCTCGCCCATTCGCTGGCCACGGGCCACGGCTTTAGCTCTCCCTTCGGGGGCGACACTGGCCCTTCCGCCTGGACCCCTCCCCTCTATCCGTGGGTGATTTCGCTGGCGTTTCGCGCTTTCGGCGTCTTCTCACCTGCTGCCGCGTTCGCGATACTGGTGTTCAACAGCGTTTTCGCTGCACTCACGAGTTGGACCATCTATCGCATTGCGCGCCGGGTCTTCAACGAAACTATTGCGGTCTGGTCGGGATGGGTTTGGGCGCTTTTGCCCGCCAGCATCTATTTTTCGGTGAGCTGGATTTGGGAGACCAGCTTGTCGGCGTTTCTGTTGAGCCTGCTGTTCATGCTCACGCTGGAGATGGAAGGCGACAACCGCCTCCGGTCGTGGTTCGGCTATGGACTGCTGTGGGGTATCGCGGCGCTGACTAATACTTCCGTGCTGGCATGGCTTCCATTCTCCGGATGCTGGCTCGTCTACCAGTTGCATTGTCGCGGCAAACGCTTCCTGTGGCCGATGGTGTTTAGCGCGGTGGTCTTTTGGGCGACACTAATGCCATGGCTTGTGCGCGATTACTCCGTGTTTGACAAACCCATCTTCGTCCGTGGCGACCTGGGCGTGGAGCTCCGCAGTGGCAACAATCCGCGGGCCGATGGCGGGTTCATTTTAGCGTACCACCCCGGCAATAATAGCTTCCTCTACACGCAATACAAACAGATGGGCGAAGCGGCTTTCGTCACGGAGCAAGCTGACCTGGCAAAAGAATGGATTGCTCAGCATCCCAAGCTGTTCCTGATGGTGACCTTCCGCAGGTTCATCTTTTTTTGGGCTGGTTTGCCTAAGGAAGGGCTGGAGCAGATAAAAAACCTGCTCTTCCTAGCTTCGTCGTTACTGTCCATCGGCGGACTACTGCTGGCAGCCAAGAAGCGCGTACACGGCATTTTCTTGTTCGCCACGCTGGTGGGCTTCTATCCGTTGATTTACTACATCACTTTCCCGACACCCCGGTATCGGCATGCCATCGATCCGGAGTTGGTAATGCTTTCGGTGTTTTTGATCTCGTTTCTTCCAGCTCTCCAGCCTCGTCCCCAACCAGGGATATCGTCGGGCCGTGAGGAAACGGCGCCACGAAAGCGGACCCTTGTCCTTCGCCTTTTGCGCTGGATGGCAATCGCGATTGTGGTGTTTGTTCTGGTGGTGGCCGTCGCCCTGTTCAACAACAATTTCTCCCTCACTCACCGCTCGCGCGCTGCCTTCAACGCCCAGGTGGACGCCGATCTGGACCACGCTATTGGCTGGATCGCTGCCCATCCTGACGTCTCTGGAACCAATCCGCCGCTCATGTATATGGTCGCCGACATCGAAAAGATGACGGGCGATCCTCGCCTGCGGTCCGTGCTCGAAGCCAACAAGCAGACCCTAAATCACCGCTACGCCGCAGCTGCGCTCACTCCATTCTGGATACGATTCGCGGACCCCCAAGCACCGCTGCCCTTCATCACCAGCTATGAATTGAGCAAGGACGGCTTTGACCAGCGCTGGTTTGCCTATGCAATCGATCCGCACAAGGCGTACTTATCGGAAGATGACCTGGCGAACTTGTTTTCGCTCACTAAGTACGACTGGGGGGCCAGACACCATCAAGTGCTGGCGCTGATCATGTATCGGGATTTCAATGGCGACAGCGAGAAAGTCGACGACACGCTCCGTCGGCTCTGCGAAAAGGAGGCCCGTGACCAACGCTATGATTTTCGGGTCACCGATGCGTATGTGCAGCGCAATGCGTTCATGCTTGCCGCCGGCCAGAGTGGCTTAGTTCGAAGCCGCTGGGTGGAGCGGATTCTGAACAATCAGATGGCGGATGGCTCATGGAGTTATTCCTGGTATGGATGGGGTCGCGGCATCATGGAATTTGGCGTTGTCTATCCAGGCCACACCACTGTTCAGGGAGCGTGGGCCCTTGCCCTGTTGAAATACCGTTATCCCGAATGGATCAACGAGCATTATCGCTAGGCTAGAAGTTGCCTTAGAATTCGGCTGCGATTTTTTGCCCCGAAGATTGGGGGCGGCGGGAATCCGTAATTGTCTCTAGGAGTAATGGGAAGATAGCCTTCGGCGCCCCGCTCGGCGCATACGGAAGGTGAGCGCATGATTTGCAACTGAAGGGTACTTCCCGCAGGGACCGCCAAAAACGGCGAGCAATAGAAAAGGCTGTGACTTTGGTTATGCTCTAGCCGCCGACTCCTGCGAGGGAGCCGCCAGCGTGGACGCATGTACCGTCACAGCCCTTGGTGCGATCACCGCTTTCGCGGTTCCAAACCCCGGCTGACGCCTCGCAGCGCAGTCGGTTTTTTCGGGTCTGGCGGTTCCACCGGGTCGCCCCTTGGAACCGATCACCCAGCGTACTTTGGAGTGGCTACTATTATGTTTGCCAGACCTTTTCTGCCGTCGACATGTGTGATCCTACAGGAGGATGAGAAATTGTCAACGCCCAAGGTTGGTGCAACTGCGGTTTATTTTTGTGTGCGAATCTGTTCGCGTAAGCGATAGAAATCAGGTGTGTTTTGGATCGGCTCTGCCATTATCCGAAGCCGATTCACATCTTTTTCACAGAGTTGTAGCATCCATGCGATAGTCTAGGGGAACCAGAGTTGCCTCTTGACCAATCGGACGTGCTGAAGCATCGTATGTACGTAGGAGTGGAATGTCCGATCTCGTAGCTTATGTGGACGGCGGCTCGCACGGAAATCCCGGACCATCCGGGATTGGGGTCGTGATTGAAAGCCCCGACGGCGAAACCATCCGCATCGCCCGGTGGATCGGCCATCAGGACAATAACGTTGCTGAGTACGTCGCCTTGCTGGAGGCTTTGCAACACGCCATCACCGTTAAGGCCAAGACGCTGCATGTTTATTCGGACTCGGAAGTGGTGGTCAAGCAGATGACCGGCGAGTACGCTTGCCGCAGCCCGCGCCTACATTCTCTGAACTGGACGTGCCGCAAACTGGCGCGAGCGGTTGACTTCTCCATCGAGCACATTCAGCGCGAACACAATTGCGAGGCCAACCAATTGGCCCACCACGCGGTGCGGCTGCGCGAAACTTCTTGAGCGCCAAAGTTTGATTTCACCTGGACGCCCCAGCCCCTTCTTGCCAAAGGCAAGCGGGTGGGAGGGAGCCAATCAGTGTGACCCTAATCACTGCGTTTTGCGCCCAAAAGCGCCAGCATGGTTGTAGCTTCCGTGAACTGGGAGGAGCTTGCCATGCTGACTAAGACCATCATCGAACCGTTTCGCATCAAGAGCGTCGAACCTATTCGCTGGACCACACGCGAAGAACGGGAACAACTTCTGCGGACGGCGCACTATAACCTTTTCCTGCTCCCCGCCGACGATGTGCTGATTGACCTGCTCACCGACTCAGGTACCGGCGCGATGTCAACTCAGCAATGGGCCGCGATTATGCTGGGGGATGAGAGCTACGCCGGCAGCCGGAGCTTCGACCATTTCCGCGATTCCGTCCAGGACATCTTCGGCTACCAGCATGTGATCCCGACCCACCAGGGACGAGCGGCCGAACGCATTCTGTTCAGCGTGATGTGCAAGAAGGGCGACGTCGTTCCCAACAACACGCACTTCGACACTACGCGGGCCAACATAGAATTCGTCGGCGCCGAAGCCGTGGACCTCCCGATCCCTGAAGCCCGCCAGCCGGCGACGCGGCTTCCTTTCAAAGGCAACATGGATGTGGCCGCGCTGGAGAATTTGATCGCGCGCGTCGGCCGTGAACGCATCCCGTTGGTCATGCTCACTATCACCAACAACTCTGGCGGCGGGCAGCCGGTTTCGATGGAGAACGCTCGCACCGTGAGCGCAGTTTGCCGGAAGCACGGCATTCCGTTGTACTTCGACGCCTGCCGCTTCGCCGAGAACGCGTACTTCATCAAGTTGCGCGAAGAAGGCTACGCCGCAAAGACTCCCAAGCAAATTGCGCAGGAGATGTTTGCCCTCGGGGACGGCTGCACCATGTCGGCGAAAAAAGATGGCATGGCCAACATCGGCGGATTCCTTTGCACCAATGACGCGGTGCTGGCTGGCCAGGAAAAAGATCTTCTCATCCTCACCGAGGGTTATCCGACCTATGGGGGACTTGCCGGCCGCGACCTTGAGGCGATTGCCGTGGGCGTGCAGGAATCGCTCGAAGAAGATTATTTGCTATACCGCATCGCTTCCACTGCCTATCTGGGAAACCACATCGCCGACCAGGGAGTTCCTATCGTGCAGCCACCGGGCGGGCACGCCATTTATCTCGACGCGCGCGCCTTCCTGCCGCACATTCCTCTGGACCAGTTCCCCGGCGTGGCGCTGGCGGCGGAGTTGTATCTGGAGGGCGGCATTCGATCCGTCGAGATTGGCACGCTGATGTTTGGGACGGCGGCTACCATGGACCTGGTGCGGCTGGCGATTCCGCGCCGCGTCTATACGCAGAGCCACATGGATTATGTGATCGAGGTGATCCTTGCGGTGTGGAAACGCCGCGAAGAGATACACGGTATGCACCTCACGTACGAAGCGCCCTTCCTGCGGCACTTCACAGCACATTTGGAGCCGGTGGCATGCGCGAAGTTGGTGGGGTGAACCAGGCAGTATGCGGATCTGAGATGTGTACGAAGGCCCTGGGCTGCTCGCGGTAGCAAGGAAATTGATCTTGCGCCGCGTACACGAGGTATTTACATTGTGCGTGCATTAACGCACATTCATTGTGGATATAGATGGAGGGGTAAGAGATGAGTGCCACAGCCCGGCCTAACAGGTTGCGCGCAGAGAACATCAATCTCCGGGTCAGCCGAAACCAGAAGGCGCTGATCGATCGGGCGGCGAACGCGCTCGGCCGGAACCGCTCCGATTTCATGGTGGAGGCGGCCTGCCGGGAAGCAGAATCGGTTCTGCTCGACCGGCGCTATTTCAATCTTCCCGAAGACGAATTCAGGCGTTTCACTGCCATGCTGGATAAGTCCCCGGCAAACAATCCCCGGCTGGCACGTTTGCTTCGGTCAAAGGCGCCGTGGGACAAATAAGCGGCGCCAGGGGCGAGTTTTCCGCTCCTGAAAAGCTATCGGATCGTAATTTTCCTCTGGAGGCAGCGGGCGAAACAGGAGCAGCCATGAAACTCCACTACTACTCGTTTTGTATCAGGGCACGGCTTCAGCCGTGCCGCTAAGCTCCTCAATTTTGTCATTCCGAGGGGCTTCAGCCCCGAGGAATCTGCGGTTTCTTTTCAGCGCAACGAATTTTTCCGCAGCCCGTTTAGCCGTGGCGCAACGCCATCTTGAGGAACTGGGCTTTAGGGGTGTGTGAGAACTGTGCCGTCCCTAAAGGGACTCGTTATTTTTTCCCCACTTTACCCAGGGCTTACGCCCTGGGCTAATATTATTTCGCCCCTGCGGGGCTTTGATTTTGTGCGATCGTTTCGCCCGTCCGATTCCGACCGGAATTCTCGTCTGGAGCAGCGGGCCGAAGAGGAGCAGCCATGAAACTCCACTACTATCCCGACACGGATTCGCTTTACATTGACCTCAATGCGAATCCCAGCGCCGATTCCCGCGAGGTGGCCGAAGGCTTGGTCATTGACCTGGATTCCGCTGGCCATGTGGTGGGCATTGACATCCAACACGCGTCGCAGGTGTTGGATTTGAATACGCTGGAAACCGAATCGCTCCCGGCGGTCAAGACCAGGATCGCCTAGCAATAACTTATGCGACCAAGAGTTCTGCACGACGCCGGATGCAATCACACCCAGGTTAGCGTCCAGAAGAAGGACGCGAACCTGGGGTACCGGGCCGCTATGCCTATATCTCCAGCTGACGATTAGGCAATAGGACGTCTGAAGAACCACTCGTTCATCTGGTGTCCGCGACGGCCGCAGCCGATGAGGGAGCCTCGCCGTCAGCAGAGTCTGCAGCTGAGGGTTGGATATCGACCTCAATGCCGTATTTCTTGACCCGCCTTGCGTTAATTGCTGATTCCATTCCGATGAGCTTCAATGCCTCAATTGCGGTCGCCGATATTTTTTTCGTATCAGGTGTCGCATTAAGAATATTGTCGAACTGCAGGCAAGAATTAATGATTTTCCTTAACTCTTCACCTTGGGTCTGCTTAAAGACCGTACAGAATTCATCAACAGTGGTCGCACTCAGCAACTCAATGTCTTCAGGGTTCCATCCCTTCATTCTTGCCATGGACAGCAGAACGCTGCGGAGATCCGGCTTTACGGCAAGGGTTGCATGCCTGGAGTTGAAAGCTGCTATAACATCCGGGTCGCTGATGTCGCCTCTGAATGTATAGCTTGACAGGTCGAAAGACCTTGGCTCGTCACGCCGGTTATCGACATAGTAGCGAAGTAGCTCGGCTGCCTCCTGCGGCCTGCCAAGCTCCTTGAAGAGCTGAACGGTTCCTTGGAGGTTGAGCGGTGTAATATTTTGAACATTATTGCGAAACGACTGGTACATCGTATCCAGCACTTCGTTCTGATTGTCGTGAAAGGAATCGTGGAAGAGGTCCCAGGCGTCTCTGAAGGAGCTGTCCAATTTGGTCGCCTTTGCCTGGCGATCCAGCTCTGCGCCGTGTTTCTGTATGAGCTGCGGATCAAAGAACCCGTTCTGAACACCCTCTAGCAGGGCAATATCAAAGTCGTCCATCGAGCCGAACCCGTACACTGACATCAACGAGTTCCAGCCTACCTCCTCCGGCGTGACAGATTCCTTGTTCTTCATGTCAAGCAGGCTTGGTGTGCGGCGTTTCCGAAGATATTCGAGGGAGGGGGCTAGACCGGGTTCATAAACGTTCCATCCCAGCAAAACGATAGACTGCACGGCCTGCCTGGTCACGGCCTCGTCAAATGAGTTCAGGAGCGGCAGAATCCTGCGGATGTAACCTTCCAGCTTCTTTATCAGCCGGATATTTGAAATCCCGAGAGTGACGCAACACTCCGCCAGGATGCGACCGGTTTCTGTTTCAGCAGAAAGAGCAATATCGACGCATTCCTGGGCAGAGGGCGCGAATTTCAGCGAAGTGTCAACAACTTTCTCAAAGTATGTGCGAAATTGCTGGTTCTTCTCCTCAAGAGCTTCATCATTCAGAATGAGACAAACTTTGCAGTTCTTGTGCTCCTTTAGGCTGGATGCCAGCCCTAGGATGTCGCGGATTTCCAGTCCCTTTCCCGCTCGTTCGATGTCATCGAAGCAGATAATGGTTTTGTTGACGAAGAGGAACAAGGCTGGTCCCACTCCTCCGACGTAGTTTCTAAAAATAGGTATCTGCGAAATAATTGGAATTGCTTTCCTCCCAATACGCTCGGCGACCGCTTTCGTATTGGACTTAACCGTTTCCAGGCTTGGCTTGATGCCTATAGCGGAAGACTGCACGATGTTTTCGAAGATGGAATATTTGAGTTCATCCAGCGAGTTGACTCCAAAAAGAGAAACATAGGAGTAATGGCCAAACTTTACCTTTCGCTGCGCCTGTGCATCCCTTAGATACCTATCCCATGCAAATGTCTTGCCGACGCCCCACTGACCACTGATGCAGATGACCTCGGGTTCCTCGGTGGCAAGGAATCGGCGAATTTCACTTTCAACAAGCTGAATGGACATTAATCGCCCCGCGCTTTTCGCGTATTCGTCGCTTCCTTTGCCTGGGAGGGAGCTGACTAAGCCTTCCCTTACGCCTTCGCTGTCCTCAGCACTTCATCCACGGTTTGGATATCCACCAGCCCAAAGCAGCCGTAGATCGCGGGAAGCACACGTTCTGACGGGAAGCTGCGCCGCAACTGCGCGACCCGTTCGGTCCCGGAGCGGTACGCGGGAAGATACATGCGACCCAACAGCGGATGCCGTCCCCACGCGCCCGACAGTTTGTCGGCGCGCTCTTCGCTCACCAGAAAGTCGCGGCGCAAGGTCGCAGCCACCTCGGCTTGCGGCTTGCCTTCGCCCCATGTCAGATACGACGACTGGTTCTTGGCGTCGTCCTGCAACAGCGCCAGCAGCACGCCGATCTGCATATCATCGTCCGGCAGTTCGTGAACTTCGGTCACGCCGTGCGCGATCAGGATGGCATTGTTCGCAATTCCTTCGAACAGCGTGGCAGCACGCGTGTTCATAGTCAGGACGGTGGCTTCGAAACCGGCCAGCCCACGGACGTACAGATTTTGAAGATAGGCGAAGGTCGTCACATGTCCAGGCACGACTTCGTGGCTCACCAGTTGCTGGAACTCCGGGAAGCTCATTTGCAGCGAGGCATTAATCTCGTAGCTGGCCTCGTACTTGGGACTGCCGTCGGCATTGCGAGCGCGGCCCAGATAATTCATGGAGCCGGAGAACCACGCGTCTTTGATGGGCAGGAAGTTAATATTGGCGCGCGGCACACTTGAGAGTTCCTTCGGCAAAAGCGGCAGCAAGTTCGCTGCACTGAGATTGTCGAAGTACGCGATCACGGCCGCGCCCAGCGCGCGCACCGACGCCATCGGCACGACTCGCTCGCGGCGCCAGGCATCGACCGCGCTCAGGAGACCG
>DATCCF010000270.1:0-17753 GCA_036511435.1 Terriglobales bacterium
AGACCGGCTGGAGCAGTTGCCGGAGCGAGCGGCGCTGATCTTTCACCCTCACGCCGCCGAGCTGGTGAGTTCGGTAGAGAATGCGGAAGTGCTGGCATGGCCCAAGTCCAACGAGGTGCTGGCTGCGTTTGCACACGAGGTCGAGGCCGATCCTTCGCCGATGACGCCCGAGCGCTTCAAGGCCATCATGAATGAGGTGAAGGCGAAGACCGGCGCCAAGGGCAAAGAGCTCTTTCATCCTGTGCGGATCGCATTGACCGGCTCGCACTCCGGCCCCGAGTTCGACAAACTGATTCCGATTATCGAGGAAGGTTCGCAACTCGATCTGCCACACCACGTGATGAGCGTTCGCGAGCGTTTGGCGGCGTTCCGCGCGGTGCGCGGGGATTAACTAGAAGCTATCTCATAAATCGGTTTGTATCAGGGCACGGCTTCAGAGGCTGCGGAAAAAGTCGGAAAAGCAGATCCCTCGCGGGCTGAAGCCCGCTCGTGATGACAAAAATAAAAAGCTTAACGGCGCACCTAAAGGTGCGCCCCTTCAAAACACCTGCCGAAACCGACTTTTTCCGCAGCCTGTTCAGCCGTGCCGCAATTGGCCCGTTATGAGATGGCTTCTAGCAACCCCGCGAACAAGGGGTTCAGAACTTCGCCAGGTACTCTCGCTTCTTCTCTTCCGGCAAAAACGACGCGCGGAACGAATTCTTGGCCAGCTCGCAAAGCTCATCTTCGCTGAAGCGGAAAACTTCCTGCGCAATTTGATATTCACGCAATAGGTTGGTGTGGAACATGTCGGGATCGTCCGTATTCAGCGTGACCCGCACTCCGGCATCGAACAATTTCCGCACCGGGTGTTGCTCCACCGCGGTGCAGCAGCCGGTCATGACATTGCTGGTGATGCACACTTCCACCGGAATTTGCTTTTCGGCGAGATAACGCACCAGTTCGGGATCGTCGCTAGCGTGCAGTCCATGCCCGATGCGATCTGCTTTCAGTTCCCGCAGGGCACCCCAGATCGACTCCGCTCCCACCGTTTCCCCGGCGTGTACGGTCAACCGCAATCCGTGTTGCGCTGCGTGCTCATAGACCTCGCGGAACTGCTCCGGTCCTGCGCGGCGTTCGTCTCCGCCAATTCCGATGCCCGCAACGTTTCGCTCCTTGAAGCGAATTGCCTCCTCAACCACGCGACCCGCTTCCTCCACACCGAAATGCCGGACCGCGTCGAAGATCCAGTACAGCGACATGCCAAAGTCGCGCTCGCCGCGCTGCCGCCCCCGCTCCGCACCTTCAAACAGAGGGGCAAATTCCTGCCCGCGCCACTGCACCACGCCCGCCGAGATGTACACCTCGGCATGAACAACATTTTGCGCGTGCAGCTTCTGCATCATGCGATAGGTGACAAGCTCGTAGTCCTCGGCGGTGCGCAGCCGTTCGGTGACCGCCTTGAACGCCACTAGGAAGCCGGTAAAGTTTTTGTATTCGTACAACGCGCGCGCTTCTTCTTCGCTGAAGACGCGTCCGCTGTCCTCGAAGTTCTTATAGCGATTATTGATGCTCGGAAGCGGTGTGGGATGGCGGCGGCTTAACTCCGCCAGCGTTGGCGGATCGACCGTGCCTTCCAGGTGCAGGTGCAGTTCGGCCTTGGGCAATTCTAAGATGACGTCGTTGGAGGAATCGGGAAGACGGGGCGATTTCGTCATGGGGTATGCGAGTTGGGACAGTTCTGTTCTAAGGTGCTCGGGGCTGAAGAGGGTGCGTGACACCTGTGCCGTCCCTAAAGGGACTCGGGTCTATTTCCCCCTTACCCAGCACTCCGCCTGCGGCTCCGTGCTGGGCTAAACTATGCCGCGCCTACGGCGCTGGATTTTCAGCTAGCAAACTCCACTGGCGAATACCGAGTTTCGTTCTGAGTTGGCATGGTGGAAGGATTGCGCAAAATCAAGCCCCGCAGGGGCGGAATTGATTCTAGCCCAGGGCGTAAGCCCTGGGTAAAGTGGGAAACATTAGCAAGTCCCTTCAGGGACGGCACAGCTCTCACACCCCGCTCTGAAGCCCCTAAACATCAGTGCGACCTGAACGGCGCTGAATGCCCCCCGCCCTACCCGACATACTACTGCTTGTTCGGCGCGTTGAGCATGGGCTCGGCGTTGCGTGGGCTGAACTCGCTGCGGTGCCGGCTGTACAGCATGTATACGGTCAGCCCGATAATCAGCCACACGAAAAAACGCAGCCAGGTCAAGATCGGCAGGCCAGACATCAGCAGCACGCAAAATACTACGCTGAGGATGGGAGCCGTCAGCCCGCCAGGAGCCCGGAATCCGCGGTGCCGCTCCGGCTGCTTATGCCGCAGAATGATGACTCCGATCGACACCAGGACGAAGGCGAACAGCGTACCGATATTCGACAAATCGGAGAGCGTACCAATGTCCAGAATTCCGCCGGGAATGCCCACCAGGAATCCGGCGATCCAAGTTGCGGTGGCCGGGGTGCGAAATCGCGGATGCACGCGGCTGAACAATTTGGGCAGCAAGCCATCGCGCGACATCGAGAACCACACCCGCGCTTGTCCCAACTGGAACACCAGCAGCGACGAGATCATGCCCATCATCGCGCCGAACAGAACAGCCAGTTCCGTCCAGCGCAGCAGAGCGGACTTCGTCGTTCCGGCCAACTTGCTCATGCTGTTGACCACGGGCGCAGCATCGTCAATCAAAGTCTGCCAGGGAACGATGCCGGTCAGCACCACGGCGACTGCAATGTAGAGCACGGTGCAAACGATCAGCGTGGCAATAATTCCGATCGGCAGGTCGCGCTGGGGATTGCGCGCCTCCTCGGCCGCGGTCGAGACTGAGTCGAATCCGATATAGGTAAAGAAGATGATTGAGCCGCCGGTCAGCACGCCCGGCCAGCCCTCGGGCGCGAACGGGTGGTAGTTGGCAGGATGAATGAATCGCATTCCCACGAACACGAAGGCGAGAATGGCGGCGATCTTCAGGATCACCATGACGTTGTTGGTCTCGGCGGATTCGCGGATGCCGCGCACCAGCACCACCGTCAGCAACAACACGATCAGGAATGCTGGAATGTTGAAGCCAAAATGCCAGCCCGGGGCGTAAAGCACATTGCCTTGCAGGTCGGTGAGACCTCCGGGCAAGTATGCGGGGGTGATCCATCGCAAGGCGGGATGCCAGCCGAACCAACTGAACGTGGCGACCATGTGCGCGGCGAACCCAACGCTCACCGCCATGTTGCTGACCGCGTACTCTAGGATGAGGTCCCAGCCGATGATCCACGCGATCAACTCGCCCATGGTGGCGTAGGTATAGGTGTAAGCGCTACCGGCGATCGGGATCATGGACGCCAGCTCCGCATAGCAGAGCCCCGTAAAGGCGCAGACGATGGCTACCAGCACCAGAGAAATCGCCAGCGCCGGGCCAGCGCCCGGACGGCCCAGCGTCGCCGCGTGATGCACCAGGTAGTCGGCCAGGGGCGCGTTCAGAATCGACGAGGTGTTGAACTTCTGTCCGGCAATGGCTGTGCCCACGACCGTGAAGATGCCCGAGCCGATCACGGCGCCAATGCCGAGGCCTGTCAATGACCACGGCCCCAGCGTCTTCTTAAGCCGATGTTCCGGCTCCTCCGAATCGGAGATCAGCTTGTCGATAGACTTGCACGCGAAGGCTTGGTTCGCCAGGGTAACGCTCCCGGGAGTGCTGGAATCAGTGCCTCCGAATTCAAACAGAAACAACCGGGTGAGAGCAAGCGGAAGGCGATTCAACACGGAGAAACGGAAACTTCTTTAACCACAGAGGCACAGAGACACAGAGACAAAGACAGAGAAAAGAGAATTGCCCTTGCTTTCTGAGAGTAGAAATGCGCACCAGGAATGACTGCGCTTTGCATAATGAAATTGAAACATATTTCTCTGTGCCTCTGTGTCTCTGTGGTAGAAAAATTTCCGTGTCCTCCCTGCCTCCGTGGTGAATCCTCACTTCCCTGGCGCCAGTATCGCCTCGAAATGGTTCTCGATCATATGGAACAGGTGAGTACGCGCCGCGTACCCGGCGATGCCGTGGGTCTTGCCCGGATACATCATTAGCTCGAACTGCTTGCCTGAGTTGATAAACGCGTTGACCATCTGAATGGTGTTTTGCATGTGCACGTTGTCGTCGCTGGTACCGTGCACCTCCAGCAGGTTGCCGTGCAAATTCGCCGCGAAGTTCGCCGGCGAACTTTTCCTGTATCCCTCTTCGTTGTCCTTCGGCAGGCCCATATAGCGCTCGGTATAGATCGAATCGTAATTGCGCCAATCGCTCACCGGCGCCACCGCAACTCCACCCTTGAACAGGTCCGTGTGCTCGAGCGTATACAGCGCGAAGTATCCGCCATAGCTCCAGCCCCAGAATCCAAGCCGGTTTCCGTCCAGTTGCGGAAACTGTTGCAGCGCCTGCTTCAGCGCGGCCATCTGGTCGTTGAACTCGGTCTCGCCGAGATTATGCTTGATGACCATAGCGAACGCCTTGCCTCGTCCGCCCATGCCGCGGTTGTCAACCTTAAGAATCGCGAATCCCTGGCGCGCCAGGACCTGGTCGAACAGGTCAATGGCGCCCCAGGCATCGCGCACCGTCTGCGCTGCCGGGCCGCCATAGGGATTGACGATGAGCGGCGCTTTGCCGTTCGCCATCATCGGCCCGCTTTCCGGCAGCAGGACCACACCCTGCAACGTGGTTGTGCCGTCGGCGGCCTTGAAGTCCACGAACTTCGGCGTTAGCAGGTTGTAGTCCTCGACGCTGCGTGCCTTCCAGAATGCATTACAGACACCGTCGACGGTGCACAGCGAAACGGTCGGCGGCGTGGCCAGCGCCGAGTAACGGTCCACATAATATTTGGAATTTCTGGGATCGAAGTCGGCGGTGTGCGATCCGTTTTCCTTCGAGATACGACGAAGGTTCTGCCCATCCAGTCCCACCGCGTACAGGTTCGTCTGCCGCCAATCGCCCTGGTTAGCCGAGAAATACACCAACCCCTGCTTTTCGTCGACGCCGTCAATGCTCTCGACTTCCCAGTCGCCATGCGTGAGTTGCGCCACCATTTTTGCTGCGCTGCTCAGCGGCTGCTGCTGGTCGAACTGGTACAGGTAAATATGGTTGTGTCCGTCGCGCCAGCTCGTCCACAAATACCGATCGCCGGACTTCAAGATATGGAAATCCACCTCGGGATGCATGTCGATCCAGGCATCGGTAGTCTCGGTCATCATCAGCGTCCACTTGCCGTTCTTGACATCGACAAAATACAGGTCCAGCCGGTTTTGCAACCGGTTGAGGGCCATCGCCCACAACACGCCGGGGCGCACCCACCCGAAGCGGGGAACCAGAACATTGGGATTGTCCGACAGCGGGAGGTCGCCGCTATTGCCGGTTCCCGCGGTGATCCACTTGATCTTGCCTCCATCGGGGCCCACCACCGCCAAACGCACATTGGGGTTCGGATCGCCGGGTTGGGGATACTTCTCCTGGTCCACGTTTGCATGGGTGGGCATCCAGTCGGTGATGGGATACGTGGGCACCGCCTTCTCGTTCATCTGCAGAAACGCGATCTGCTTGCCGTCCGGAGACCAGAAGTAATTGCTGCGCGTGTACAACTCTTCCAAGTAAACCCAGTCGACCTCGCCGTTCAGCAGGTTGTCGTTGCCATCTTTCGTCAGAACTCGTTCACGACCGCCGTCCACTTCCTGCACATAGAGGTTGTGCTTGCGTACATACGAGATGTGGCTTCCATCCGGCGAGAACTGCGGATCGACCGCACCATCGGCGCTGGTCGTGATCTGCACGGCAGTGCCGCTCTCCAGGGTGTAAAGCCAAAGTTGGCCCATGGAGTCGAACAGGAGCTTCTTGGAATCCGGCGACCAGTGATAAGCGGCAATGGAATAACGCCGCGCCGCTTCCTTCTTGCGTTCGTCCTTGATGGCGCTGGTGGGCGGAGCCAGAGAGGTCAGCTTTTCGCTCGCCACCAGCACCGCTGGCTTGCCCGTGGTCACGTCCACGTAATACAGCGCTCCGTGTTCGCCGCTGTCGTCGCGTTGTACGAAGGAAACCTTGGAGCCATCGGGACTCCATTTCAGGTCCTCCGGGCCGCGGCCGAGTATGCCGCCGGGCTTGAAGATGTCTTCAATCGTCAGCTCTTTTTTCGCTTGAGACTCTCGCGATGACGGGGATGGGGCAGATTGCGCAAGCAAGAATGAAGTGGACAGCACACAGCAGACCAATGCAGCGAACCGTGTTTTCACGTTAGCTCCGACCGGGAAAATCTGTAGCCGGAAAGTTTATATCAGGAGGGCGGATTTATGCGGCGTGACCTCGTCGGCGTGGAAGTCTCTGCCAAGGGCTTGGTTTCTGCGTGCTAGAATCCCAGCAGGTTCCCGTGGGGTCCAGATGAATTCCGATCTGCAAAAGCTGATCGACTTGCAAGTGGTCGACGCCCGAATTGCCGCGCTCAAGGCCGAGGTTGCGGCCCTGCCCAAACAGGTGGCGGAGATCGAGGCCAAGCTCGCCGGTTCCAAAGCCCAACTCGACGCCGCCCAAGCCGCGATGAAGGCCGACGAGGTCGCCCGCCGCAAGCACGAGTCCGACATCAAAGACCAGCAGGAGAAGATCAGCAGGTATCGCGATCAGTCGCTGAAGGTCAAAACCAACGACGAGTACCGGGCGCTGAACCACGAGATCCAGTTTGCCGAGGCCGAGATCCAAAAGCTGGAAGACAATATCCTGGAAATCATGGTGGCTACCGACGCGCGCAAAGAGGCGATGAAGCAAGCTGAGGCTGCGCTGAAGGCCGATACGGCCGCGAATGAAAAAGAGAAAGACCATGCGCGGGCGCAGACGGCTGAAGACGAAGAGCAGCTCGCCGAGCTGAGCGCAACGCGGAAGGAGCTGCGTTCCGGAGTCGCCGAGGAGAGCCTCAACCATTACGACCGCGTCCTCAAGCTGCGCGGCTCCGCCACGGCGCCTGTTCACGAAGATGAAAGTTGCTCGGCTTGCCGGGTCCGGCTGCGTCCGCAGGTGTTCCAGGAAGTCATGAGCAACGAGCAGATCGTCACCTGCTTCTACTGCAATCGGATTCTGTACTACGTCCCCCCGCCACCCAAACCGGAAGAAGAGGCGGCGAAGAACGGCAAAGCTGGGCACGCCAAAGAAGAGTCGGTCGAGGCAGACGACGCCGCAGCGCAGTAGGTGACCCTGTGACGAACCCGCCACATCCGGGCGAATTTATCCGGACTGAAATTATCGAGCCGCTTGACCTGTCCGTTACCGGCGCCGCCAAAATCCTGGGCGTTTCCCGGCCCGCGCTGTCGAGCCTGCTTAACGGCAAGGCCGATTTGTCCGGAGAAATGGCCCTCCGAATTGAAAAAGCGTTTGGCCCCAGGATGGACACGCTCATGCGAATGCAGTCCGCCTATGACATTGCCCGCACCCGCAAGCGTGAGAGCAAAATTCGCGTTCGGCGGTATCGCCAGACCGCGGCCATGCAGGAGTTTGTCGGAATCAGAAAGGGACGCTCTGAATTTCGCGATCCTGTCGAATACGTGCGCGGCTTGCGGCGCGGCAGCCGGATTGAGCGGCTCGGGAAACAGTGACGATTCTGAAGTGATTGAACTACTGAAGCCGTACAGAACGACGAAGTGAAACTCACCGCCATTTGGTTTAGGAGCAGAGCAAATTGAGGTGTCATGCTGAGCGAGCGTTCGCCGGGTTTAGCGAATGCGAGTCGAAGCATCCCTATGGTCGCACCGAGATTCCTGATAGCGATAGGGTTCCTTCGACTCCTCGCTGCGCTCGTCGCTCAGGATGACAAGCGTAAGGCCCCACCATTACCCACCATCCCGCGTAAGATAGGCGTTTAACTTCCTAGCGAGGACGCTCTGACCAATTCCATTCCAGTCATAACCGTGAACCATCGCGGCGCGGCGCGCGGCTGCGAGGCGGACACTTGTGGGTGTATCGCTCCGATTTGGTGTTGCCCGCATCTGCGCTGAAGACATAGGCGACGATGTATACTATACATCATGAAAAGAACTCAGTTATACCTAGACGATGATTTGTGGCACGCCCTCCACGCCCGCGCACGCCGCGAGGGGACAACCGTCTCCGACCTAATGCGGCAAGCTGCTCGGGAGCGGTATCTAGGCAATCTGGACGAGCGCAGGGCGGCCATGCAGGCCTTCGTGGGAATAAGGAAGGATCGCCCCGAGTTCTCTAATGCGGTCGAGTACGTGCGCCGGTTACGCCGCGGCAGCCGGCTTGAGAGGCTAGGGAAACTGTGACGGTACTGGTAGATTCCGACATTCTCGTCGAGGTTTCTCGCGGGAAGGACGAGGACATTCTGTCGAGGTGGACGGACTTAAGCCAATCCGACAGTCCTATCCTGTACTCGCCAGTAAGTGCCGCGGAACTTTGGGCGGGCGTACGCCCGCGCGAACACGACGTGCTCAACAACCTCTTTCGTACGCTACTCTGCGCTGCCATTGACGCAGAAACAGGCCGCCAGGCCGGTGATTATCTGCGGCAATATCAGAAGAGTCACGGCCTCGAACTGGGAGACGCACTGATTGCATCTGCGGCCGTGCTGAATCGTGCTGAGTTGTGGACGCGCAATCGAAAGCATTATCCGATGAAGGAATTGTCATTCTATTATCCCGCGTAAGATAGGCGTTTAACTTCCTAGCGAGGACGCTCTGGCCAATTCCATTCCAGTCATAACCGTGAACCATCGCGGGGCCGCGCGCCTGCGAGGCGGACACTTGTGGGTCTATCGCTCCGATCTGGTGCCGCCTGCCGAGGCCCCGGCGGGCTCGCTGGTCCACGTCCGCGATGAGCGTGGGCGCCGCCTGGGTTCGGCGCTCTACAGCAGTGCATCGCAGATTGCAATCCGCCTCCTGACCGGCGACGAAATTAGCGAAACGCAACTCCCCTCCCTCCTGCGGGAACGCATCACCGCTGCGGTTCGCTTTCGCCGGCAAGTCATGCTCGACACCGATTCCTATCGCGTGATGTTTAGCGAGGCCGACCTGCTCCCCGGGCTCATCCTCGACAAGTACAACGATGTACTTTCCATGCAGGCGCTGACCCAGGCTATCGATCGCCAGGACCTGCGGCAGACGGTCCTTGACGCCATCGCCGAGCACTTTCCCGAGGCCAGCGTCATCGAGCGCGTCGATGCCCACATTCGCGAACTGGAGCAGTTGCCGCCGCGCGAGTCGCAACTGGTGCTCGGCGAGCGATCCAGCACCCTCTTCGCCATGAACGGAGTCCGCTTCTACTTCGACGGACTGGGCGGGCAGAAGACAGGTGCCTTCCTCGACCAGCGCGAGAACTACGCCGCCGCTGCACGGTACGCTCACGGAGACGCGCTCGACTGTTTCACCTATCAGGGAGGGTTTGCGCTGCACCTCGCGCGGACATGCGCAACCGTCGCCGCCGTGGACTCGTCGCGTCCGGCGCTGGAAGTCGGCGAGCAGAACGAGCAGCTCAATCGCGCCGCTCATCGCTGCGGCGAGATCGAATGGATCGAGGCCAACGCTTTCGACCTGCTCAAGGACTACGCTACCGCGGGCCGGCAGTACGACACCATCGTTCTCGATCCACCGGCGTTCGCCAAGACCAAACGCGCCGTGCCGACGGCGCTACGCGGCTATAAGGAGCTGAATCTTCGCGCCCTGAAGATGCTTCGGTCAGACGGCATTCTGGTCACCTGCTCATGTTCGTTCCACGTCGGCGAGGAGGAATTCCTGGCAATGCTCGGTTCTGCCGCTGCCGATGCGGGCCGCCGAGTGCGCATTCTGGAAAACCGGGGCCAGTCGCTCGACCATCCCATCCTGTTGAACGTGCCGGAAACGGCGTACCTGAAGTGCGTCATTTGCCAGGTGCTGGCGTAACAATGCGGCGTAGGGTCGCACTTCGCAATGGCCTCGGAGCTGGGCCAGTTTGACAGTTGGTGTAGACCGGGTGGGAGCCCCCGCATTCATGCGGGGGAAGGAGCGCTTCAGCGTTCCGGGAGCAGCTTGACTTTTGATCGTGCGCTTTAGCGCCGGGGATCGAAGAATTCGGGGGCTAAACGGACTCGTTACTTTTTCCCCCGCCCTTACCCAGGGCTTACGCCCTGGGCTAACATCAATTTCGCCCTTGCGGGGCTTGTCTCTAAGCACTTCCTTCCACAGTGGCGGCTCGATGGAAGGCCGCGAGTGGCAAAGCGATGAATGCCGCGACACAATCTCTGAAGGCCCTCGCTGCCCGAACGTCGCCCATTTAAGCACTCATTGCGTCGCAAATCTGTCGCCTTCCTCTACAGAGTCTTGCCGACAAATATAATAATATCTATCATTTGCATCGAGTTAAAACCATCCGCAGTATTGCCTTAGCCACTATTGACAATGAAAGACTCATATTTGATGCTTCCTCAATACTAAGTTATGCATCCAAACTTAACGAAGGTCATATAGACCGACATTTCATTGGAGGATTTGGAACCATGACTGTCTTGACCCGTTGGGATCCGTTCCGTGAATTGAATGCTTTGCAGCAACGCATGAACCGTCTGTTTGAAGAGCAGTACGGCGGCGGGCGCGAAGAGTCGCTGACCGCTGGCGCCTTCGCTCCCCTGGTTGACATCTACGAGGACGAGCACAGTATCCAGTTGAAGCTGGAAGTGCCCGGCATCGACGAGAAAGACCTGGACATCCGGGTGGAAAACAACGTTTTGACCGTGAGTGGCGAGCGCAAGTTCGAGAAGGAAGAGAAGGAAGAAAACTTCCGTCGCGTGGAGCGCCGCTATGGCAGCTTCAGCCGCTCGTTCACGCTGCCGAACACGGTGAACACCGACGATATTCACGCCGACTACAACAACGGCGTGTTGAACATCCGGCTGGTTAAGCGCGCCGAAGCCAAGCCGAAGCAGATCAAGGTCAATGTAGGCAGCCAGAAGAGCATCGAGGGCAAGAAGCCCGAGAGCCAGACCCAGACCCAGACCCAGGCGAAAGGGCAGGTTGCCTGATCCAAGTTTCGCCCTTCCGGTGGGATTCCTGGAGGGAGACGAGCTGGGGAGTTCAAGGGAGGCGGGAATATCGCTTCCCTTTTGTTTGCCGAAAGTACTCACCCGGAGGGGCGGAAGAGCAGTGGTCAGTGGTCAGTTGCCAGTGGCCAGTTGCCGATCTCCAGTGGTCAGTTGGCAGTCGTTAGTTCTCAGTTAAGCCTGTTGGAAGTAATCGCCAATAATTTTTAAGCTCAGAGATTTTCTGAAGGGCAAGCGAGTAGCCTAGGGTTTAGCTGACTACTGGCAACTGGCTACTGGCAACTTTTGGAGTTTTGTCATGGCAATTCGTTGGGACAAATTAACCGTGAAAGCGCAGGAAGCCATGCAGCGGGCGAACGATCTCGCCAGCGAGCACGGCAACCCTGAGCTACAGCCGGTACATATTCTGGCCGCGCTGCTGGAAGATCGCGAAGGCATCGTCGCACCTCTATTGGAGCGCGTAGGACTTCACGTACTCACGGTGCAGGGCGAGGCCATGCGCGAGATCGAGAAGCTGCCGAAGGTTTCCGGCAGCGGCGCCACGCAAGCGCATCTCTCCGATGCCGCATCGCAGATGCTGGAGAACGCTTTTAAAGAGGTAGCCAACTTCAAGGACGAGTACGTCTCTACCGAGCACATGCTGCTGGCCCTCACGAAAATGAAACGCGATGCAGCCCAGCAGATGCTTGCTGGCGCGGGCGCGACTTACGACAACATCTTGCGCGGGCTGACCTCGGTGCGCGGCAATCAAAAGGTGACCGACCAGAATCCCGAGGCGAAGTACCAGGCGCTGGAGCGTTACGCCAAGGACCTCAACGAGCTCGCCCGCCAGGGCAAACTCGATCCCGTGATCGGGCGCGACGAGGAAGTCCGGCGCGTGGTGCAAGTGCTTTCGCGCCGGACGAAGAACAACCCGGTGCTGATTGGCGAGCCCGGCGTCGGCAAGACCGCCATCGTTGAAGGTCTGGCGCAGCGCATCGTATCCGGCGATGTTCCTGAGCAGTTGAAGAACAAGCGCGTGGTGTCACTTGATCTGGGCGCGATGCTAGCCGGCGCGAAGTATCGTGGCGAGTTCGAAGACCGTCTGAAGGCGGTGCTGAAAGAGATCGAGCAGTCCAATGGACAAATCATCCTGTTCATTGATGAGTTGCACACGCTGGTGGGAGCCGGAGCGGCCGAAGGCGCGATTGACGCTTCCAACATGCTGAAACCCGCCCTGGCGCGCGGCGAATTGCGCGCTATTGGCGCGACCACGCTGAACGAATACCGCAAGTACATCGAGAAAGATGCCGCGCTGGAGCGCCGCTTCCAGATTGTTTATGTTGGCGAGCCCAACGTGGAGGACACGATCGCAATTCTGCGCGGTCTACGGGAAAAATACGAAGTTCATCACGGCGTCCGCATCAAGGACTCGGCCATTGTGGCGGCGGCGACGCTGTCGCATCGCTACATCTCCGATCGTTTTCTTCCCGACAAAGCCATCGACCTGATTGACGAGGCCGCGGCGTCGCTGCGCATCCAAATTGACTCCATGCCGACCGAGATCGATCAGTTGGAGCGCCGGGCGACACAGCTTGAAATCGAGCGACAGGCACTGAAGCGCGAAGACGATGCGAACTCCCGCGAACGGCTGGCGGCTCTCGAGAAAGAGCTGGCGCACATCAAAGAAGAAGCCAACGCTCTGAAGGCGCGCTGGAAGCAGGAGAAGGAAGCCATCGCCAAGGTGCGCGCGGCGAAAGAGCGCATCGAGAAGCTGAAGCTGGAGGAGCAGGAAGCCACGCGCAAAGGCGACTACAATCGCGCCGCGCAAATCAAGTATGGCGAGCTGCCGCAGCTCGATGCTGAGGTGAAAAAACTCGGCGCCGCGATGGACGGCAAGCAGTCGCGCATGCTGAAAGAAGAGGTGGACGAGGAGGACGTCGCCAAGATCGTCAGCAAGTGGACCGGTATTCCGGTGTCGAAGATGCTGGAAGGCGAAGTGAAGAAGCTGGTCACCATGGAAGAGCGTCTGCGCCAGCGCGTGGTCGGACAGGACGAAGCCATTCAGAGCGTGGCCAACGCCATCCGGCGTTCGCGCGCTGGGCTCAGCGATCCCCGCCGTCCGATTGGCTCGTTTATTTTCCTCGGCCCCACCGGCGTCGGTAAGACCGAGTTGGCGCGGGCGCTGGCGGAATTTCTCTTCGACGACGAGCACGCCATGGTGCGCATTGACATGTCGGAGTACATGGAGAAGCATTCCGTGTCGCGTCTGATCGGCGCGCCCCCGGGCTACGTCGGCTATGACGAAGGCGGGCAGTTGACGGAAACGGTGCGCCGCCGGCCGTACGCAGTGGTGCTGTTCGACGAAATCGAAAAGGCGCATCCAGATGTGTTCAACGTCTTCCTGCAAATCATGGACGACGGCCGCCTCACCGATGGCAAGGGTCGCATTGTCGATTTCAAGAACACCATCATCATCATGACGTCGAACATTGGTTCCAGTTACCTGCAGGACCTCGGAGAGCGTTCCAAGGAGCAGATCGCCGAAGCGCACCAGAGGGTCATGGAGGCGCTGCGTGAGCACTTCAAGCCCGAGTTCCTCAACCGCGTGGACGACATTGTCATCTTCAATCCGCTGGGCAAAGAGCAGTTGACCAAGATCGTGGACCTGCGGCTGGAGGACCTGCGCAGGCTGCTGGCCGACCGCAAGATCAGCCTGGAGCTGACCGCAAAGGCGAAGGAACTGATCTTCACCGAAGGCTACGATCCGAACTACGGCGCGCGCCCGTTGAAGCGGGCCATCCAGCGGCTGGTGCAGGACCCGCTGGCCATGAAGATCCTCGATGGCGAGGTGCTGCACGGCGACCACATCGTCGTGGACGTGGACAAGAAGGAGCACAAGCTAACGTTTAAGGTGGCGAAGCGGGTTGGGGAGCCGCAAACAGCAGCGGTGAAGTGACAGGCGGCTTAAGAAGCTGTTAAAGAAAGCGACCGTTCGAGTAGTGCAGGCTTCGATTAAGAGCGGGTGAGAACCAACCCTGGTATTTGCCAGCGGAATTCGTCGGCTGAAAATCCAGCGCCGTAGGCGCGGCATAGTTTAGCCCAGCACGCAGCCGCAGGCGGGGCTGGGTAAAGTGGGGAATAGTTCCGAGTCCCTTAGGGGACGGCACAGTTTCCCACGCACCCTCTTTAGGCCCGTGAGGCATCTGCTGTCGGACTTTTTCAACAGCCTCTTCAGTCGGCCAAACTTTGCGGCACCGTCGAAAAACCGTGCCGTTTACATTTTCTAGTGGGATCTACGAAGGCTTTCAGTAATGGTACCGCGCTTGCAGAAAATCGATGCGGCCCTCGCTGACTCGGTAGACGAGCCGATGTTCCTGGGTGATGCGCCTCGACCAGCAATCTGCCAGTACGAACTTCAATGGTTCCGGCTTGCCAATACCTGTGAACGGGGCATTCATCACCGCTTCCACGAGTTCCAGAGTTCGAAGCGCTGCTTTCCGGTCGGTTTTCACCCAATATCTCAAGTCCTCGCGAAATTCCGACTGGAATACCGCCTGACGCTCAACGGGCCGAGCCAAGCCCCATCTCCCGCCGCAGCCTGTCCACCGATTCCGGCTTGCCTTTCCCGCGAGTGGCGCGCTGCAACGCCGCCAGCAGGCGCTGGGCATTCTTGGGGGACCGCAGCAGGTGTGCCGTCTCCAATAGGCTAGTCAGCTCCTCGGCTGGAACCAAAGCGACATCTTTGGCGTGGCGGCGGCGCACAATGACAACTTCGTGATCGTTGGCGACCTGCTCCAGCACCGACGCCAGCCGTTGCCGCAAACTCGTGTATGTGGTCTCTACAGGCACGGCATTTTCTCCTAGACCAAGCGTACAGCAATCCTGTACCTTCCGTCCAGCCTATCGATGCCGGAAGCGCTGAATCAGTTCCATCGCCAGCGTGCCCATTTTTTGCCATCCCGAGCCGGCTTCAGCCGGCGAGGGATCTGCGTTTGAGACTTTTTCCGCAGCCTCTGAAGCCCGCTCGTGATGACAAAATAAGAACCATGGACGCAGGCCGACTCCCGCTCTACCCGAAATTTCAGCGGCCTCTGAAGCTGGCACCCTTCAAAGCAATGGAACTTGCGTGACCGGTATAGCGAATTGTAGGAGTTGGGGCAAAACTATTATGAAGAAGTCCTTCCCGCTTTTCGCCGTTATTGGCTATTAGCAGCTAAAATAGTAGAAGACTTCAGCGTGAGGAGCGGCATCCAATCGCTATTGAGTTGAGTGGCTGGTTATTAATGACCCTGAATCGTATTCGTGTTTCTCTCGCGGCACTTCTGCTCGCCGGCTCGGTGAGCGGCATCGCCCAAAATACCGACATCATATTGACCCCATCGGCTCCCCAGCAGGGCTCGCCGGCTGCAGGTCAGGCACAACCAAGTTCCGCTGCGCCCGCGCAACCTGAACAACCACAGGCTGCCAACCAGGAGCAACCAAGCTCCGCGACACCTGCCCAATCGGCTCCTCCGAAGCAGCCGGACAAGGCTGCGGCGTATTACCACTTCACGTTGGCGCACATGTACGAGGAACTGGTTTCCATGTACGGGCGCGCCGACTATGCCAACAAGGCGATTGAAGAGTATCGGTTGGCGATCGACAACGATCCCACTTCCGATTACCTGAACGCCGGACTCGCCGAACTGTACGCCAAGACTGGACGCATTCGCGATGCGGTCCTCGAAGCCCAGGACATCCTGAAGCGCGACGGCAACAACCTGGAGGCGCGCCGCCTGCTGGGCCGCATCTATCTGCGTTCCCTGGGCGACATGCAGGCCGGTACCCAGTCGCAAGAAGTTCTGAAGCTGGCGATCGAGCAATATGAGCAGATTGTGAAGCTCGATCCCAAGAGCGTGGAAGACCATTTACTGTTGGGCCGCTTGTACCGGCTGAACAACGAGCTTCTGAAAGCGGAAGACGAATTCAAGACGGCGGTGAAAATACAGCCTGATTCGGAAGAGGCGGTCACCACGCTGGCTTATCTTTACAACGAAGAAGGCGACTCGGGCCGCGCTCTCCAGGTGTTGAGCGCAATACCGGAGAGTGCGCGCACCGCCAAGCTGTATTCCGCCCTCGGGTTCACCTACGAACAGCAGAAGGATTACAAGAAGGCGATTGAAGCCTATCGCCGCTCGACTGAACTGGACCACGATAATCTGGATTCCGTACGCGGCCTGGCCCAGAACCTGATGAACGATGGCCAGACCGACGCCGCGTTGGAACAGTACAAAGTCATCGCCGATGCCGACCCCTCGGATGCGCAGACCTACATGCGCATTGCCGAGATCAATCGCCGCAACGGAAAATTCGATCAGGCACTGGAAGCGTTGAAGAAAGCCACCTCCGTCGTGCCCGACTCCCTGGAAGTGCAGTACAACATCGCAGTCATCGACGAGGCCCAGGGAAAGTACGAAGACGCCATCCAGATTCTGAATCAACTGCTGCAAAAGACCGAACACACCGATGCCGAATACAGCCTGCCGGACAAGAACAACCGGGCGGTTTTTCTGGAGCGGCTGGGCACGGTCTACCGCGAAGCCAATAAGCACCAGCAGGCCGTGGACACCTTCCGCAAGATGCTTGACCTCGGCGACGAAAACGCCATTCGCGGCTATCAGCAAATCGTTGAAACCTACCGCGACAATAAACAGTGGCAGATGGCAACCGAGGCCGCGGCAGAGGCTGCGAAGAAGTTTCCCAATGACCGCGGCTTGCAGATGGTTTCGGCTTCGCAACAGGCCGACATGGGCAATTCCGATGTGGCGATCGAGCACGTGAAGACCCTGCTCAAGGGCAATGCTGACGATCGCGAGGTTTACATTGCGCTGGCCCAGATGTACAGCCGGGTGAAGGATTGGCCGGCCGCGGAAGAGAACATCGGCAAAGCTCTCGATCTCTCCTCCAGGCCCGAAGACAAGGTGTACGCGATCTTCGTGCAAGGCTCCATCTATGAGCGGCAGAAGAAATACGACTTGGCGGAAGAGGCATTTCACAAGGTGCTGGCCGACGATCCCAAGAATGCGATGGCGCTGAATTACCTGGGATACATGCTGGCCGATCGCGACACGCGGGTGGAAGAAGGACTCGGGTATATCCGCCGCGCGGTGGCGCTCGATCCGCAAAACGGCGCCTATCTTGATTCGCTGGGCTGGGCCTATTACAAGCTCGGCAAATACGACCTGGCGGAAGAGAACCTGCGTCGGGCCTCGGAACGCATTAACACCGATCCCACCGTGCACCAGCACCTGGGCGAGCTTTACCAGAAGACGGGCCGCCTGAAGCTGGCTGCAAGCAATTATGAGCGCTCTCTGGAAGAATGGAAGAAGACCATTCCCGCCGAAGTGGACCAGGACCAGGTCGCGAAGCTGACTAAGGAATTGGAGACGACCCGCGTCAAGCTGGCCAAACAAACCGCCGCGACCAAGCAATAGCTCTCCGGCCGGAAATAAAGGCGCCGTGGTGGCGCCTTTTTCTATTAGGGCATATCTGGCGGCCCGAGGGTTGCACAATCGGCCGAGAAAGCCG
Source organism: Terriglobales bacterium (assembly GCA_036511435.1). Classification (GTDB taxonomy): domain Bacteria; phylum Acidobacteriota; class Terriglobia; order Terriglobales; family Acidobacteriaceae; genus Bog-257. The sequence continues at coordinate 17,611 of DATCCF010000270.1, forward strand.
ATAATTACCTCGCTCTAGCTGCTAAGAGCATATCAACCTCCCGTACACCATTTGGAATTAAGGCGAGGCGGCCGCCGATATGTTCTGCACTTTAGAACTAAGGAGAGCAATATTGATGAGATCAGAGCGCCGACATAGGAGTC
>DATCCF010000271.1:0-7826 GCA_036511435.1 Terriglobales bacterium
CGACGACACCATGATGTCCTCCAACTGCGAGTTGACCACCGACTCTTTCCAGAAGTAGCCTTGCCGGTCCTGCACCCACTCGAAATACGATGCCGTAACGCCACCGGCATTGGCCAGAATGTCGGGCACCACGAAGACATGTTTATCGCCCAGGATGTCATCCGCCGCTGCCGAGGTGGGACCGTTGGCGCCTTCGACCAGGATCTTCGCTTTCACCTTGTCGGCATTCGCCGAGTTGATGACGTTCTCCGTGGCGGCCGGAATCAGGATGTCGCAATCGGTGATGAGCAGCTCTTCGGTGGCCGCAGGCTCAGCGCCGTTGAAGCCGTGGATTGTGCCTTCCTTCTGGCGATGCTCCCACAGCGTCGCAATGTCAATACCTTTGCTGTTGTACAAGCCGCCGTCCCATTCGCCGATGCCGATCACTTTGTATCCGGCCTTGTGCATGAGTATCGCGGCGTTGGAGCCGACATTGCCAAAGCCCTGGATGATCACGCGAGTGCTCTCCCGCGTCATATTGTTCTTCTTGATGGATTCGTCGCAGATAATCATCACGCCGCGGCCCGTAGCTTCGCGGCGGCCTCGCGAACCGCCCATGTTCAGCGGCTTGCCAGTCACTACTGCCGTCACCGTCTGGCGCATGTGCATGGAGTAGGTATCCATCATCCACGCCATGGTCTGCTCATTGGTGTTGACGTCGGGCGCCGGAACATCCTTCTCGGGGCCGATAAACTCGATCAGCTCGGAGGTGTAACGGCGGGTCATGCGCTCCAGTTCGCCGCGCGACATGTTCTTGGGATCGCAAATGATGCCGCCCTTGGCGCCGCCGAACGGGATATTCACCACCGCGCACTTCCAGGTCATCCAACTCGCTAGGGCGCGCACTTCGTCCAGCGTCACATCGGGCGAATAGCGCACGCCGCCTTTGGCGGGACCGCGAGCGATGGAGTGCTGCACCCGGTAGCCGGTGAACACTTCCAGTTGTCCGTTGTCCATGGCGACCGGGATGTGGACGATGATCTCGCGGTTGGGCTGTTGCAAAACCCGCCACAAGCCTTCATCGAGTTTCAGCTTTTCGGCGGCCAGGTTGAAGCGCGCAGCCTGTTGTTCCCAAGGATTACTTTCCTGCTCAAGAGTCTGTGCTGTAGCCATAAGATTTCTCCGAATGATCGCGGGCGTCTTGCGGCACGATTCGGTGGACGCCTTCCCCGACCAGCATCCAGCATCGGCGGGCAAACCTCCAAAGTATATGCAGCCAGATGTCTTGCGCGCAAGGCGACGAACTATCGGTATTGTCTGAAATCTGCGTTGATGCTGGAAAGCGGCGGGGGTGTCCCTAAACTTTGTAGCCGCCCTTCCTACTAAAATAGCTGTCGTCATCTGGCGGATCGTAATGCCAGTCGAACTCGATCTTCCAGGTTGTATTCTGCGATTCAAAGTTCGCGGCCATTGGTATCTCCATAAACGTGGGGCTGATTCCTCTGTTGTGTGATTTCTTTTTTGTCCAGCCCTTTTCATCCAGCCCTTCTGAATTGGCCATGATGTACTGGTTGTACCCGTCTGTTGCGGTTGATCTAGTTTCCGATCCAGCGTTCCATCTTCCCACTGCTGGTTCCTCAGACTTAGGAGCAATTTCGTTTATCACGTCAAACGTCAGTGGGTTGCGCAGGGGTATCGGATCTATGCGAACGTTGTACACGTATTGATCACCTCGATTGTGGACGATGATTGATTTTCCAAACCACGACTTGACCTTCGTTGCATCTTTCGTCAAATCCCACACAAGAGCCACGTCGGGCTGTGTCAGGCGCTCGATTTCTGCGTTCTTCGCCGCTATCTCACATTCTTTTTCTCTCATCCTTGCGGCAAATTCGCCATCTTTCATGCGAACCATCGCGGCAAAGTCCGCATCTTTTTCGGCAACCTTTCGCACGAAAGCGGCCCTTGCTTCCGCAATCTCTTGCTGCCGGTGAACATCTGACTTCCAAGCCGCCTTGAAAAAGTGGAATCCTGCGTAGATCAGAAGTGCCGCAAGATATAACCATCCTGTCGTTTTTACGAGTCGCCAATCAATATTGGAGATGGCATTCTTGCCGTAAAACAAAAAGACTGCTATCAGTGGCGAGATCAACATGACACCCCCAAAGATGAGGTTGTCTGGCGCCCATGGAGCGGCATGGCGGAGATGCTCCCGCCACAACCTTCGGCAATAATCGAGAAATCCGCTTTCTGTTTCGCCCATCGCGCACGCCTCCGCCCCACGCAAATTAAGCGTTGACTCTTGGGTATGGGTGCGCGACACTCCTGTCTAGGCAGACAAGACCCGAGCGCACCTACGCCCAGAGATTTGCTAGGCCCGCTTGCAGGCGAGTCTTTCTATCTGCGTAGATATTACTCTCGCCTAGTTGGCGAGCAGTTCTGTGAGTGTCCAGACGTGATCGGTGAGACCCGCTTCCATCGCCGGGTGCCCGATCCAGCCTTCTTTTGCTTGGGTGGGATAGTTTGGACTCTGCGGTGCTCCCGTATAATCCCAGTAACCTGAGCAACTCGCGTATATCCCATGGTGATTCCCGATTACAAAAGCTTCTTGCAGTTCAGCCGTGACGCCTCGCTCATCCCGGTGGCGAAAACGCTGAGCGCCGATTTGCTGACGCCGGTCGGGGCTTTCTTGAGCCTGGCTGCGAAGCAGAAATACGCGTTCCTGCTCGAGTCGGTCGAAGGCGGCGAGAAGATCGGCCGCTACACTTTTTTGGGCGCGCAGCCGCGAATGGTCATCACCGCGCGCGGCAGTTCTGTGGAGATCCGGCGAGGCTCTTCGGTGGAACTCCATTCGATCGACGTAATCGAATTGTTGCGCACTTGCTTGCGGCAATATCGTCCCGCGACGCTGCCCAACCTGCCGCCATTCACTTCCGGCTGCGTCGGATACTTTGCCTACGACATGGTGCGGCAGTTCGAGCGTCTGCCCGAACTTGCCAAGGACGACGTTGGCTTGCCGGATTGTGTGTTCACTTTTTACGACCGGCTGCTGGCGTTCGATCACCTGCGCCACCAATTGCACATCATCGCTGCGGCCGACGTGAGCGCTGAATCGCCGCGGAAAGCCTATGATCGCGCCCTCGCCGACATTGCCGCCATCGAGGCGAAACTCGCCCGCGGAGTACACGCGCACAATTTTGACTGGTCAACCAACGACCGAAAGAAAACGATCAAGGTCCACAACTCCACCTCGCACGATAAGTTCGTGGCCAGCGTTCGCCGCGCCAAGGAGTACATTGCCGCCGGCGATGTCTTCCAGGTCGTGCTTTCCCAGCGCCTGGACTTCAAGCCGCCCGCCGAGCCGTTCCAGATTTATCGCGCCTTGCGCACGGTGAATCCGTCGCCGTACATGTTTTATCTGAAGCTGGACGATATGCAGGTGGTGGGCGCGTCACCGGAGATGCTGGTGCGCGTGTCCGGACGAAAGCTCGAATATCGCCCTATCGCCGGCACTCACAAGCGAGGCGCAAACCCGGCCGAAGATGAGCAACTGATCGCGCAGTTGCGCAACGATGAAAAAGAGCGCGCCGAGCACGTGATGCTGGTGGATCTGGGCCGCAACGACTTGGGCCGGGTCAGCGAATACGGCAGCGTGAAGGTACGAGACCTGATGTACGTAGAAAAGTATTCGCATGTGATGCACCTGGTCTCCGCACTGGAGGGAGAATTGCGTGGCGATCTCGACGCGCTGGACGCGTTGGCGGCCTGCTTCCCTGCGGGCACGTTGAGCGGTGCGCCCAAGGTGCGCGCCATGGAGATCATCGAAGAGTTGGAGCCGGTGCGCCGCGGCGTCTATGGAGGGTCGGTTCTCTACGCTGATTACGCGGGCAATCTGGATTCCTGCATCGCCATTCGCACCATGGTTCTGCATCGTGATCGCGCCTACGTTCAGGCGGGCGCGGGCATCGTAGCCGACTCCGATCCCGAAAGCGAGTACCAGGAGTGCATGAACAAGGCCAGCGCGCTGTTGAGAGCGTGTGAGGCGAGTAGCTAAGGGGGAATAAATGAAGATTACAACTACGTGCTCTTTAGGCCTGCTGATGATAATTTGCTCTATTGCCACGGCTCAACAAGTGGTTCCATCACCCAGCCTGCCGTGTCCCGCACCGCCCATAAAGTCGGTTATAGACTGGCCACAGTTTCATTTTGTGTCGTGCCACACGGGTTTCAACCCATATGAGTTTGTTCTGAGCCCCGCTACGGTAGGGAACCTCGGTCTGCACTGGCAGTACTGGATAGGGCTGGAGGTCTTTTCCTCGCCGACGGTGGCCAACGGCGTGGTGTACGTTGGGGCCAACTTTGGCGCATACGCCTTGAACGCCAGCACAGGAGCTCTCCTGTGGCAGTACACTACGGGGAACACTGTTTACTCCTCGCCGGCGGTGGCCAATGGCATCTTGTACTTCACGTCCAATGACTCCATCGTGTACGCGTTGAATGCCAACACGGGAGCTCTCCTGTGGAGATACACGACCGGGGACTCGAGCACATCTTCGCCGACGGTCGCCAACGGCGTGGTGTATGTCGGGTCTCATGACCATAACGTTTACGCCTTGAACGCCAGCACGGGAGCACTACGGTGGAAGTACACGACAGGGGACAACGTGGACGCTTCGCCGACGGCGGCCAACGGCGTGGTGTACGTTGTGTCCCATGACCATAACCTTTACGCCTTGAACGCCAGCACGGGAGCTCTGCTCTGGAAGTTCACGGGGAACTTTTTCGATGCTTCGCCGGCGGTGGCCAACGGCGTGGTGTACATCGGGTCCGATCACCTGTATGCCTTGGACGCCAGCACGGGAGCTCTGCTCTGGAAGTACACTGCGGAGTTTTTCGACTCTTCGCCGGCGGTGGCCAATGGCGTGATATACGTCGGATCCGGCGACTTCAACGTGTACGCCTTCAACGCGAGCACGGGAGCTCTTCTGTGGAAGTACCCGACCGGGAGCTATATCGACTCTTCGCCGGCGGTAGCCAACGGTGTGGTCTACATTGGTTCCTTGGACGATAACCTATACGCCTTGAACGCCAACACGGGAGCTCTCCTGTGGCAATACACCACGGGGAACTGGGTCCTTTCTTCGCCGACGGTGGCCAACGGCGTGGTGTACGTTGGGTCCTATGACGACAACCTGTACGCCTTCGGGTTGAGTGGCGAGCGGCCATCGCTGCCGGACCTTCATAAACCTTGATGGATACGAGAACAAAAATCCCTTATGAGTTTGGGCTGAAAGGGTATGGCACCCGGCATTGGCGTAAACTCTCGATGCGATGAGAGTCCCCGAATCCAAGAAGCAAGCGCCCGGTGTTCATACGAGCTCACCATCAGAAATAAATCATACTCAAATAAGGGTAATGTCTTTTACTCCGAAATTTGAAATTGGAAACTCGAAACTGAATTTATGGTCTTTGTCTTAGATAACTACGATTCTTTCACCTATAACCTCGTGCAATACATCGGGGAATTAGGAGTAGAGGTAGTCGTGCGCCGCAATGACCAAATCACTGTCGAAGAAATCGACGACCTTAAGCCCGATCGCATCGTGATCTCTCCCGGCCCGTGCACGCCACAGGAAGCCGGAATCAGCATCGAACTCATCCGCCATTTCGCCGGACGCGTGCCTCTGCTCGGCGTCTGCCTCGGCCATCAAGCGATTGGCGCGGCCTTCGGTGGCAAAGTCGTTCGTGCCGCCAACCTCATGCACGGCAAGACCAGCTCCGTCGAACATGACGGCAAATCAATTTTCCGCGGCATTCCATCGCCGATGACAGCCACGCGCTATCACTCGCTGATCGTCCAGGAGAAAGACCTGCCCGACGAGCTGGAAATTTCAGCCACCTGCGTGGACCGCGACGGTCAACGCGTGATCATGGGACTACGCCACCGCAAGTTCCCAGTCGAAGGCGTGCAATTTCATCCGGAGAGCGTGCTTACCCATCATGGCCGGCAAATTGTTCGCAACTTCATGGACCTCTGAATCGCTTGGCTGAGGTACGCAGGTTAGAATTCTCGCGTGCCCAATCTCACCAGCGCATCCGCCACGGAGATTCACCCGCTCCGCCGCACGCTCCTGCAAAAGATACAAGTCACGCTGGTTTCGTGGATCGCGTCTGCGGCGGTGGGCCTTATCGGCCGGACGCTGCGTATGACCATCACCTACGAAGAGGGCTCCATTTGCGGCCTCGACAGCATTGCTCCCGGCATTTATCCCTTCTGGCACCGCTGTGTGCTGCCCGCGACTTGGCTGTTCCGCAATCGCGATATCGGAGTACTGACCAGCCTCAGCCGCGACGGTGAATACATCGCGCGCGTGATTCGCCGCTTCGGGTTTGTGCCAGTTCGCGGCTCCAGTTCGCGCGGAGGCCAGCGCGGCCTGCTGGAAATGGAGACCATGGTAAAAGCCGGGGGCGCCGTGGCTTTCACCATTGATGGTCCCCGCGGCCCGCGCTACGTCGCCAAGAAAGGCCCGGTGATGCTGGCGCGACTAACCGGCATCCCAATCACTGCGTTTTACGTTGCCGTCGAGAAGCCCTGGGTCTTGAAGACGTGGGACGCCATGCTCATTCCCAAACCGTTTTCGCGCGCCTATGTGCGGGTGGCGAAAAACATCTTCGTTGCGCCGGACGCCGGCGACGTGGCATTGGATCGCTATCACGCCGAGATGCAAGCCTCGCTGGAACGCGTCACCGCTTTCGCGGAATCGCAGTTCTCCGCACGCCACGATTGACACTTTTCTCCCGCGTCAGTACAGTCGAGTCTCATCCTGAACCAGCTCGGTTCGGATTGTTCCTTGCCAATTCGTGTTCGCGCGTTCCGTCAACTCACCGGCGGAACTGGGAAGCGGGTGTGAAGCCCGCGCTGCCGCGCAACTGTAAGCGAGTCTTTGGTGGATCGGCCACTGTGCCAACGGGAAGGCCCCCACCGCTGTCCGCGATGCAAATCGCAACTCGCCAGCCAGGAGACCGGCGCGAACTGCAGGGTCCCCGGCACACGCCGATTTTGCGTGCGATGGGGTTGCCCTGATCACCAACCCCTTTCGCGTGCAAAGGAGAGTGTCATGTCTAGCGTTCGTCTCTTCACCATTGTTCGTGGGTTTCTCGTCGCGCTGCTGTGTTGTACAGCAGCCCTCGCATCCGATTTCAAAGTGTCGGTGGAAAGCCCTTCCGGCGAGCGTGTCTCCGGTGTGCAGGTCAGCTTGTTTCGCATCAGCGACAACGCTGGAGTCGGAGTAAGAACTACCGCTGGAGACGGCACAGCAGCGTTCCCGCATCTCGCCGACGGGCAGTATCGGCTGGTAGTGCTTGCCCCGGGATTCGCCGAGCAGTCGCAGCAAATTTCTATTCCGGCGACGGAAACCCTCAGCGTTCAACTGAAGCTCGCAACCACGCCGCAAACCGTGGTCGTCTCCGCCACCGCAACTCCCGCGACGGCGGAGCAGACCGGTACTTCGGTCGGGGTGCTAAGCAGTGAGCAACTGACCGCAATCAATCCTGTCGCCGCCCCCGATGCCTTGCTCTACATTCCCGGAGCTATCGTCAGCAGCACCGGGCGGCGCGGCAATCTCGCCAGCTTGTTCGTTCGCGGCGGGGAATCCAATTACAACAAGGTGCTGGTGGACGGCGTGCCGATAAACAATCCCGGCGGCATCTTCGATTTCGGAGTGGTACCGATGAACAACATCGACCGGCTCGAGGTGGAGCGCGGTCCCGAGAGCACGGTTTACGGATCGGACGCCATGACCAGCGTGGTGCAACTTTGGACGGCGACCGGCAGCACGCGCACGCCG
>DATCCF010000272.1:0-36258 GCA_036511435.1 Terriglobales bacterium
ATCTGGCTCGACAAGGGTGAGCTCGATCAGCTGCGGCGCGTCAACCGCGCGCGCGGCGTAACGGGAGGCGTGCTCGGCTCGCTGTTCCGGCGCGGTTGATGGATCGGCCGGTCGCAGTCGGCCAAGACCTGCGACAACCCCACTGGCGCGATCGTCTGCAGCTGATGAAATGCTGAACATGCTGGAAAAAGCCCCGTTCGAACCGAGCGGGGCTTTTTTCATGTGCCCCTGAACGAAGCATATTTCCCCGATGACGGACCGCGTGATCAGGCTGGTCATACAGGCAGGGATGATTCTGGCAGTAATCGCCGCCCTCCCGTACAAGGTGTTCGAGCTGGATCGGTACTTCGTGCCGAAGGAGCTCGTGCTGCACGTGGCTGCGCTCATCATAGCATTGATGCTCCTGGCGCGGCGACGGTCGCTCTCCTTTGATCTCGTCGACGGCTTGATCGCGTTCTTCCTGCTCTGGAGTGTAGCCTCGGCGATCTTCGCTACCAACCACTGGGCGGCCCAGCGTTCCGTCGCCATAAGCATCTCCGGCGCAATCGTTTTCTGGGGAGCGCGCTCTGTGGCCGAACGCGGCTCATACCGACCGATTCTTGTTGCCGCGGCGATCGCGGCCGTGTGCGCGGCCGCGCTCTCGCTCGCGCAGGCATATGGTCTCGATACGGAATATTTCAGCGCCAATCGGGCGCCGGGCGGCACATTCGGCAACCGGAATTTCGTAGCGCACATGGCCGTGATTGGATTGCCGTCGCTCGTCTGGTGCACCGTCACCGCGCGGCGCCCATTTGGCGCTCTGCTCGGCTCCCTCGGTGGCGCGGTGCTGGGCGCCGCTCTGGTGCTGTCGCGGTCGAGGGCAGCATGGCTCGCCGTTGCCGCCTGCGCGATAGTGCTGCTCGTACCGATGATCGCATCCAGGAAATACTGGCGCGATGGCAAGATCGGTGGTCGCTTCGCGCGCCTCACTCTCGCGGCAGCCGTCGGTGGAATGGTGGCGATTGCGCTGCCAAATACCCTCAACTGGAACAGCGAGTCACCCTATCTGGATTCTGCACGCGGCATGGTGGACTACAAGAAGGGAAGCGGGCGCGGCCGCTTGGCGCAGTACCAGAACTCGCTGCGCATGGCAACGTCCAATCCCGTATTTGGAGTCGGTGCCGGCAACTGGCCGGTAGAGTACGTTCGCTTCGCGCCTTCCAACGACCGGTCGCTCGCCGACGACGGCATGACTGCGAACCCGTGGCCGAGCAGCGACTGGGTGGCGTTCGTCTCCGAGCGCGGGTTCGCTCCCACTGTCGCGTTGTTGGCAGCGTTTGCAATTCTTTTCCTCAGCGCGCTGAGGCGATGGAGCGAGCTGCAGAATCCGGATGCAGTACTCGCCCAGTGCGTGCTGGCCGGAACTGTCGTGACGACCATGGTGGTCAGCGCTCTTGACGTGGTGCTCGTTCTCGCGGCTCCTTCCTTCCTGGTGTGGAGCATCCTCGGCGCCACGAGCGGAATACGTCGAAATGCGCGCGAGGTGAAGATCTCCTCCAGGGCGTTGGGACTCGCGGCAACGGCGCTGGTGTTGTTGTCGCTCATCTCGACCGCCCGGAGCGTGACGCAGACCATGGCGATGACCGCCGTTGGTCGAGGGGCATATACGGCCGGCTGGGTGACAGGCGCGATGTGGGATCCCGGGAGCTACCGCATCAATCTTCGCGTGGCGGAGCTTTATTCACGGCGTGGCCATTGCTCGGTCGCCCGAGGTTACGCCCACCAGGCCTTGTCGCTCTTCCCCCACTCGCCAGCGGCAAGGCGTATCGCGCGGAGCTGTGAGTAGGCCACGGTGAGGCTCGCGTAAACAACGGCTCCGCTCGACGAATTTGACGCAACGCCAGGTGATAGGTGTCCTCCTTGCAACGTCCAGGACGCACAAAAGCCCCGCATCCTTTCGATGCGGGGCTTTTCACGAGGTCGGGGCGACTGGATTTGAACCAGCGACCTCCTGCTCCCGAAGCAGGCGCGCTACCGGGCTACGCTACGCCCCGAAAAAAAAGATGCTCCCTCGCGTGAAGGAGACTCACACAGTTTAACACGCATTGGGTACCGGCGGGAGCCTCTTCCGCCGCAGGCTTTCGGATCAGCATTTTGCCTCAATTGCAGTGTGCAACGCCTTAGGCGAGGCGATTCCAACCGTTTTTTTTAAGAGGTTTGCCTATATGTGTAGCAAGAAGGGTTTTACACTCATCGAGCTTCTGAATCGTGGTCGTCATCATCGGCATTCTTGCCGCGATTGCGATTCCGAAGTTTGCGAGCACGAAAGACAAGGCGTATATCGCCGCGATGGAGTCTGACCTTCGTAACCTCGCTACGTATCAAGAGCAGTATGCTGCTGACTGGAACGGTGCGTACTTCACGGGTACCGCGACGAGCCTGACGCCTGTTCAGGGCTTCACACCGTCGCAGAACGTAACGATTCTCGTGGTAGCCCTTCCCGGGCCGCCGCCAACATGGAGCGGGACTGAAACCCATTTACTGTCGGGCAAGACCTGCTCCAACGCCACTGGTGTGATTGTCTGCGTTTAAGCTGTACCAGGTCGAGAGCTGTGACAGCTTGAGCAAGTAAAACGGGGACTGCTTCGCGCAGCCCCCGTTTTACTTTTGATACCAGCCGACCACTGCCAACGCGTCGCGCCTGGATTTATCGCGAGCTCGGCGTCCTCATTTCTTCGGTTCGAGAATATCCCCGATCTGGTGATCGGCGCCCTCGAGGTGCAGGCGCGTCTCCCGATCTGATGCCCTCGGCACCCCTCGCCGGATGTCGGCGCGCAGCGACACGAGCTCTCCTCTCAGCTCACTCCTCGCATCCTCGAGCAGCGGGACCGGCGGGGTGAATCCGGGGAACTGTGGCCCCGGCGTCGCGACCACCGTGGGTGGATTCAGCTTTGCGTTGACCTGCGAGAGAAACTGATTCTGGAGCGTCCGCCGGTAGGGATCGATTGCAACGCCCGATTGGGCCAGCTCGCTCCAGACACCCCGCCGCAGATCATCCAGCATCGACGCCAGCGAATAAGCGTCTCCCTTGCCGGTTGCGAGCGCTTCGTTTTCGATGAGCCTGTTCAGTCTGCCATCGTTGAGAAGGCTCGTGAGCACGCGGCCCTGCGCGTTCGTGATGCGCGTGATCATTCCTCCCGCTTCAATGCGTCGAGCGATGGCGGGCTGAATCAGATACGAGGGAGTCTGGAACACGTTCTCGTTGATGAAGCGCATGGCCTCCTGCTGCCGCGCCCGGGACAGCGGCGTGTACACAGCGCCTGGCTGGCTGCCCGACTTGTACTGCACGGACTCGCCGCCGACGACCGTTGCGACGTGGCTCGCCTCCGTCGCCCACTGTCCGACCGTCCGGTCGTAGATCTCCTTCAGGTCGTCGTTGTCTTCGCCGGGCCTGGTGGCCGCGGATGATATGTAGGTCACTACGCGGCGGATATTCCTGAATCCGAGTCCCGTCGACTTCACCGGATCGGCATCGCCGACCGCTTCGTTGAGGGTGCCGTATCCCCCTTCGTTGTTCTCGGAGAAGCGGTACCACGGAATGGTGTCCTGCATCCGCGCCCACTGGTCGAGGGTCGGGCGCTCATCGTCGGAAGAGCGGGCACCGGGAACCGGCGCGTATCCCCACGCGATCGCGAACTTGTCATAGGGGCCAATGCCGGGGACGATGTCAGCGATCGCGATGTTGTCCTCCGGCTGGGCGACGTAGTTGAAGCGCGAGTAGTCCATGATCGAAGGCGAGTGTCCCATCCGGTGCACCCAACTCGCGCTCCGGACGCTGTCCGCCGGATACGTGGAGCTTCCGATCTGATCGTGCCGAAGACCGAGCGTGTGTCCGATCTCGTGCGCGACGACGAACTCGAGCAGCCTCCCCATCAGCGAGTCGGGGAACGGCAGCGTGCGCGCGCGCGGATCGAGTGGGGAAGCCTGCGTGAAGTACCAGTCGCGCTGGAGATTGAGAACGTTGTGGAACATGCGGACCGATCCATTCAGGATCTCGCCCGTTCTTGGGTCGCTCACGTGCGGACCCTGCGCGTTTTCGATCGTCGATGGGAGCCAGCGGATCACGGTGTGGCGGACATCTTCAGCGGACCAGTCGGGATCGTTCGCCGGCGGATCCATGGCGATTATCGCGTTCTTGAATCCAGCAGCCTCGAACGCGGGCTGCCAGTCGAGAATCGCCTTCCTCACCCACGGCTTCCACTGCTCGGGTGTCGCGGGATCGACGTAGTAGACAATGGGCTTGACCGGCTCTGACAGCGCCGCGTTCGGATCTTTTTTCTCCAGCCGGTAGCGGGAGATGTAGGAGCGATCAGCCGACCGTTGTTCCATAGTCCCGAAATCCACCTGCGCGATCGAGAAGTATCCAACCCGCTCATCCCACCGCCTGGGCACCATCGGCTTCTCGGGAAGGCGAACTAGGCTCCAGTGGGCGAGGACGCTCGTTGCGGGTTGAGGGCCCTGGCCCTGACCGCCTCCGCCGCCTCCTCCACCGGCGCCTGGTGTGGGGGTCGGAGTACCGGTTTGCGTTGCTTCGACTTCGACGTTGTCGGGGAAGGCGAGTGCATTCTCGACGAACGAACGGCGCTCATCGAGTGTCCCGCGGATGGCCGCGAACTCTGGAATGCTCGTCGTGTAAAGCCGGGTCACATCGACGACCGCGGCGCTGTCGGGTCCGTAGGCCTCGACGTTGAGCACCGCGATGACCGGCGGATAGTTGGCCGCCTGGACGGCGCGGTAGACCGGATTGGTGCTGTCGGCGACGATCGCGAAAGAGGGGGACCGGAGGATGATCCGGTTGCCGCTTCGATCCCATCTCAGGGTCCGTTCCACGAACTGGTCGCCGCCGTAGTTGCCGAACTGTCCGCCGGGCAGGCGAGGGTTTGCCGCGGCCGCCCTGGTGAAGCGTCCCACGAGAAGCATGTCCTTATTCAGCTCGTTCTTCGGGATCTCGAAGTACAGCTTGTCGTTCACCCTGTGGACGGCGAACATGCCGCGACGCGTTCTCGCGTCCCGCGTGATCACGCGGTTGTAGGGGCGTGGTTGCGCGGGAGCGCCGCCGCCCGCGCGGCCCGAGTCACCGCCCGCTCTGGTGCTGTCGCCGAACGGTCCCTGTCCGTTGCGCTGGGGAGTGGGAACGGTTTTGGGCTCGGGCGCCGTCGAGCACGCGCCAACGAGGAGGAGTGCGGAGAGAGCGATGAGTTTGTTGAACATGGTTCGCCAGAGGTGGGCTGGATGAGTGGAGGCGGACAGGCGATGGGAATCGCCGTCCGAGTGAAGTCGGCTGATGATTGTCTTTCGCGCTGACCAGGCTAAGTGTTGGTCGCGACCAATATGACCCCCGTGCGGGAAAGGATGGAAGGGCGCGACAAGCCCTGCTCCGTGAAGTGGGACCGTGGTATTTCCCGGCAACCGAGTGAGTATTTCGCGCGCGACCAGAATCCGTCCACATTCTCACTATGAAGGCAAAGGGTGACAGCTCGAACTCCGCTCTCCAATCCCGGTGTACGCTTTCCTCCTCCGTTCATTTTTGCCGTCGGTTTCCTTATCGGTTGGTTTGTCGATCGGCGCGGCCGGGGACTCCCGTTGTCAGGCGGAGGTGTAGCGCTCGCGCGGATTGGATTCGGCATCCTGATCGTTGGCGTTGGTCTCGCCGCATGGGGAATCGTCACTTTTCGCCGGGCACGAACGGCGGTGATTCCGCACCACGCCGCGAGCCAGCTAGTGGCGAGCGGACCATACCGCTTCACGCGAAACCCCATGTACGTGGGCCTGACGATCGTATACATAGGCGGCGCGGTCGTCCTCAACTCCGCGTGGCCTCTGATCCTGCTCCCGGTCGTTCTCATCGTGCTCGTGCGCTTCGTGGTGGTGCGTGAAGAGCAGTACCTGAGCGATGCGTTCGGAGACGAGTACGCCGCCTATCGTTCGCGCGTCCGGCGTTGGCTGTAGAAGGTACTTTAGGGCAAGATCGCGTTGGTTAACGCACATCGCTCTCGAGCAATGAAAAAGCCCTGCATTGCCGAAGCAGCACAGGGCCTACGAGTTCCTTCACGCGCCCGGAGGGACTCGAACCCCCAACCTTCTGATCCGTAGTCGGGCTTATGGGAGACACAATTAATACTTAAAGTCGTGTTTCATAGGGGAAATGGGCGTCGGCGTCCTGTTTTTCCAGCGAATCAGGTAGCACTTTGTAGTGAGAAACTCATTCGCGCACGAGCGGCTGCTAAAATCTTTTCTTCTCCCACAATCTCTCTTGGTACTTCTGGGTCTTCGTGCGCTACTTCCCACGCGAAGTGGCTCATTGCGTGTTCCAACACGTTAAACGAATCCCAACCCAGACTTCTAGCGACATGAAGCAGATCTGCGATTAGGGCGAAGATCTCAAAGTCCGTAACGTTTTCGGGATCTTCATCGTTGTCGCGCAGATGAATTGTCAGGGTGCGCGCCGCCCGCATTCTATGGTCGTCGTTTTCCGTTGCCTGCGTCCAATGTTTCATTCCTCCTTCTCCTTTTGACAGCTAGACCTGACGAATACCGCATAGCTTGAATTGCCTATACCGCGTCGCCGCGCCGCACCTGCTCAAAACAATTCCCACTGGAAAAAAAAGGCGTCGATTTTGCGCCCGTCATTTCTGCGGGCAAATCGACGCCTCCGTTGGGTACCCTTCAGTTTTTCTTGTCGGCCCGGGAGTGCCAACCGACAAAACTAATTTACTGTTCTCTCCTGTCGTGCACAAAGGTTGTCGTAACGGAATCTTGGGCTCTTGTTAGCAGCATTGCCGTTCGACCGCGCGTGTCCATCTCGGGGTTGGCCGCGAGAAGCTTGCCCCCAACCTGACCCTCGACCTCACGCTTATCAGGCATGAAAGTATAGGCAAGGATCCGGACAAGATGTCCGCATTTTACTCTGACGGACCGCAAAATGTCCTATGCAACCTTAGCCGACGTCTCCCGATGTCCGCATCCAATTGACACCCGAACTGACACCTGCTCCCGAAGCAGGGCAACCACTCAACCAATCACGACAATCTGTCGGACTTCAGAGGGGAATCGAGCGTCGGTGCCGGTTCTTTCCGATATCAATGTCGGCGTTTGCCGGGAGAAACTGACCCCCAAACTGACCCCCGACTTCACGCTTATCAGGCGACCGAAGGGAGTAACATGTCCGGCAGGAAATCCGTAAATCGTTGACGGATCGATCGGTTGTTCATAGCGACATCTCTGCCCAACAAACTTACTGATTCGCGACTGTTGTGAAAGAAACACGCCTATCGCCCCATACTAACGGCCTTCTCTACGCGACTAGCGAAGTCTTCGGGAAGAATCCGGCGTTGGTCGAGGTTCCACGCAGTCATTACGGCAACAGTTTGCTTGGTTGGAAGGACGATCAGATACTGACCGCCGTATCCCCAGGCGAAGAATGCCGAGGTATCTCTAACGACATTGCTAGGTGGCGTCCACCAAAGTCTTCCGTAACCATACTTCTTGTCACGGCGGTCAAGTGCGCGACGGGGTTGAGTCACGACTGACTCCTCCACCCACTTAGCAGACACTACTCGACGACCTTGCCAGACGCCACGATCGAGATACAGTTGGCCAAGCTTGGCCAGATCGCTGATCTCGAGATAGAGTCCGCCCTCCGTATCTGTGAGGTCTCCCGCGGAGCGTTTCCAAAGGAAGTGCTTGATACCGAGTGGCGTGAAGAGGTGCTCAGTCGCGTAGTCTTGAATGTCACGTCTGGTGGCCGCCTGGAAGACCGCGGCGAGCAACGCGGCACTCCCGCTACTGTAGCTCCAGACTTCACCGGGCGCCGCTTCCATGGGCTGTTCAAGCACCAGTGAAATCCAGTCGCGGCTCTTCTCCATGCGTCCCGTCAAATCCTCAGCGTTGTCGTAGGTTCCCCCTTCCGGCCATCGGATACCTGAGGTCATCGTCAGAAGGTGCCGGATGGTAATCTGCCGCTTGCGCGGATCAGAGAAGAACCGCGACTGGTCGGTGAAAAATGGCTCAACACGCTGATCAATTGATGACAAGTCACCGCGGTCGAGCGCGATGCCGAATAGGATGGAGGTGACGCTCTTCGTCACTGATTGCAAAGTGTGCAGAGACGTGCCCTGGTAAAACGGGTGCCAGTTCGAATCGTGGTAGTTGAAAGGACCTGGAGGCTCCGTCATTGGATAGACCGAGTCGTAAGTCCGCGAGAACACGCGTTGGAACACCGACCTCCCTTCCCGGATCACCAAGATTCCGTCGATGTAGCCGAACGCTCCCTTACCAATCGAATCGGCGAATGCGGAAAGCGCTGTGGTGTCGGTGACCAGGTTGCCCGGACTGACTGGAATCGTATTCGGGGGCAGCGTCGGACGACAAGCGAACAGCACTCCCAGAATGCCAATTACACTGAAACGCGACGTCAGTGAGCTGGGCACGAGCTCTCCCTAGTTGAAGGTATACATTCAGGATGCATCGGCGTAGTAGAAGGCGGCGCTAAATCCGAGGTGGTTTCCAGCCCCCGAATTGGTGCTCCAACTCCTTCGCGACGGCGAGCACGATGTCTTCTCTCCATGGCCTCCCGACTACTTGTACACCTATGGGTAGACCTTCCAGGGAAGTGCCACAACGTACAGTGGCGGCAGGCCACCCCATAATGTTGATCGGCACGAGGTAGCTGGTGCCGCCGTCCGCCATCGGGTCCACGCCGTGGGGCAGCGCTGGGTGGGTATGCACGGGACAGAGGAGGACATCCCAGTTCCGGAGAAATCCGAGCGAACGCGAACGCAATCGATCGATCTGATCGATAATATCCGTTACTTCGGCTGCGGTCCCGGCTTTGACGGTATCCATCCAATTCAAGAACGGGCCGTGTTCTTTCGTACCCGCACGATCAAGTACGCGTCTGAGTGTCGCACCGGCATCCGAGGTGTAAGCTGCACTGTATAGTCGTGAGGTGAGTTCTGCTTCCGGTAGGGCTGCCTCAGCTACAACCATCCCTGCGCCTCGTAGCGCTCGGCCTGCGTCCTGAACGGTGTGCGCCGTTTCCGCGGTAACCTTGCCGACTCCATTATCAGCAAACATGGCCACGCGCATTGCTCGAAGCTGCACGCGACGATGGTCAGCGAGTGGCATGGGGACGACATGGGGGTCGTGCCAATCGAAGCCGGCAATAATGGGAAGCACAAGAATCAGATCGTCCACCGAGCGCGCGAGTGGCCCAAGATGCGTCCACGAACCCCACGGCCCCTCGAAGTTGATGACGTGCCCCGTCAACGGCACCCGACCCGAAGTCGGTTTGAGACCCGCAACTCCGCAAAAGTGGGCTGGGAGCCGAATGCTTCCGCCACTGTCACTCCCGATGTCGAGCGGTGAGCCGCCCGCCGCGATTATTGCTGCTGCTCCGCCGCTGCTCCCACCCGGTGTTCGGGACCTGTCGTATGGATTATTCGTCCGGCCGTACACGAGATTGTCCGTGACATACGACATCGTGATCTCGGGGGTATTCGTCTTCCCCATCACGATGGCCCCCGCAGCCCTGAGTCTCGCAACAACTGTTGCGTCTTCAGTTGGGACCCGCTTGGCCCAACCCTTGGTCCCGGCAGCAGTAATCATCCCGGTCGTATCCAAGGAGTCCTTGATCGTCATCGGCACCCCGTGAAGCGGTCCGCGACTCTTTCCCTGAGCCAGTTCCTGATCGGCATTGCGCGCTTCGGCACGTGCTTCGTCGGCACGCAATTGGACAACCGCGTTAAGCAAGGGATTGACCGCCTGGATTCGGGCCAGGCAGGCCGAGGTCGCCTCGAGCGATGACAGCTGCTTCTGGCGAATTGCGGCGGCGATTACACTAGCCGAGGCTAAGGTTGGGTCGACAGATCCCAAGGAAGCCTCGCTCTCTACTTCGGACTGCCGAGAGCGCGCGAGGTTCGCACCGAAGCTACCCGCGACTGCGACAGCGACGAATCCGCGACGGGACATTCCGGAGTCGTGCGACATTACTTCGCTCCTTGAGTGCAGGGTTTAGCGGGAAAACGAGAAGCCCACTGCCAAATAAGTAGACACGATCCGAAAAGAACTCACACGCAGCGATCCCTGTGGTTGGTTGCGCTTCGTGGGCGGCCAGAGATGACCGGTTGAGATTTATTCAACTCTTGACAACGACTTGACCGAAGCTTATCGTGGCCCGCTCGATTTCATGTATACCGAATATTGCATCCAGAGCAAGGCTTTGAATAGAGAGCGTTTGTCTATTCAGCCAAGGCTCGGATGACCGCGTGACCGGAGACCCCATTGCTAGCGGCCCCAGCACCAAGTGGGATTGAGACGCCCCAGCGAGAGTCCGAGTGGCCGATGATCGGCGTTGGTACCACCCTCTCCGAAAAGATTTACAGGGTCGTGCGTGAACGGATTCTATCTGGCCAGATGGCGCCGCTAACATCGGTCCGGGAAGAGCAGGTTGCGGAGCTAATGGGGGTCAGTCGAACACCCGTGCGTGAGGCGCTCAGTAGGCTTGCAACCGAGGGGTTTCTTGAGCGCGTTCCCCGGCGAGGCTTTAGGGTCCCTGCACAGGCGGTGGAGGAATTGGTCGACCTTTACCCTATGCTCCAGGCGCTCGAGGTGCTGGCGGGCGAACTCGCTTTCCCCCGGCTAAGACCGCATGACTTAGACGAACTGGAAGGGCTCAACGCCCGATTCGCTCGAGCGGTTGCGGCGAGCGATGTTCCCGGCGCGATCGAGATCAACGACCTGTTTCATCACAACCTGGCGGCCTTGTGCGGTAATTCGGCACTGTGCCGCCTCCTGGAGGATCTGCGGAATCAGGTGCGCCGCCTTGAAGTTCTCGACTTCACCGGCGTCCTGCTCGAGCAAGAGCCCGGTGATCGCAAGTCATTGCGTCCAGATGAATGGGTTAATCAGCACGCTGCATTCCTCGACGCACTGCGCGAAGGACAGCAAGAGCGCGCGCTCAAACTTCTTAGGGAAAATCGCTCCTTGGTGTTTCGCGCCAAGGTCGGTCAAGCGCGTGCGCGTCAGGAAAGTCCGCCGAAACTGTAAAAACCAGCAGCCGATTACTTGATCCCGGAAGGGCACACCATGGAGGTGCTCCTATGATTATGGCGTCGTTAGGGCTAGCGCTGATCGCATCGTTAGCGCACGCCCACCCAGTCTCAGCAGTCTCTGCAGCGCCGAACGTGGAATTTCAGCAGGGCGGGACAATCGTTGGGCAGGTGCTCAGTGCGGACGACAAGAGGCCGATAGAGGGCGCGCGAGTGTACTTGGAAGGTACGAACCGAGTCACCTCCACAGACACTCAGGGGCGCTTTCGAATTGGAGGCGTAAGCGGAGACACTGCTACTCTGAGAGTAGTAATGATCGGGTTCCGCTCCATCAGGCAAGTAACGCCGGTAGGCGGCGCGGGGGTGCAGCTAGCGTTAAACCCCGTCGCGATCTCGATCGAACAAGTTGTGATCACGGGCACTGCTGGGGCCACCGAAAAGCGGACGCTTGGCAACGCGGTGTCCCGTATCGACGCCAGCGAAGTCGTCAAGACGGAAGCGATAACTGACGTCGGGAAGTTGCTACAGAGTAGAGCTGCGGGTGTCGGAGTCACGGAACAGATCGGCATCGCTGGCGGTGGCTCTCGGATCCTGATCCGGGGACCAGGAAGTCTGGCCTTTGATGGAAATCCGATTGTCTACGTCGATGGTGTCCGAATCAACAATGTGCCCAACAACGGGCCCTCATACGATCAGGCGGGCGGCGCTGGGGCACCATCGGCAGTGTCTCGGTTGAACGACATAAATCCGAACGACATCGAGAGTGTGGAAATCATCAAGGGTCCTGCGGCTGCTACGCTGTACGGAACGGAAGCCGCCGCTGGGGTCATTCAGATCATTACCAAGCGGGGGCAGTCTGGGGCGACGAGGGTTACTGCTGGTATTCGAGAGGGCGCCAACTGGTTCAACGATGCCGCGAACCGGATTCCGGTTCCATTCGGGCGAATGGCTGACGGAACGATCGTGTCACACAACTACATCAAGGAAGACGCCGCAGCCGGTAATCCGCTTTTCATAACGGGAAAGCTCCACTCGTATAACGCCGGCGTGTCGGGCGGCAACGACGCGATTCAGTACTATACTGGCCTAGAGTATCAGCTGGACCAGGGCGTCATTCCCCAGAATAATAGCAACAGGGCCAGCGGCCGGCTCAACCTGACACTCCGTCCCAGCGAGAAGCTCGATGCCGACTTGGCAGTCGGGCTGGAGCAAGGGACGACGTACCTGTATCACGCACTTTACCTTGGCTCGTTCATCTACGGGCAGCCGGCCTTTCGCGACACACCCGGCGGCGGCTACCTCGTGGCACCCGCTCAAGCGTGGCGCGATCTCTATCATATGCCGCTGAGCATCAATCGGTCGCAGGGTTCGATCACTTTGAACTATCGGCCGACGTCCTGGTTAAGGCACCGCTTTACGGTAGGTCAGGACCGGAGTGATCAGAGCCAAGACATCCTAGTACCGGACATGCCCGCCCAGTACATACCCTACTTTGGGCCGGCAGGCGCACTCGGCTTCAAGAGCGTTGACAGAGTCACCGGCACCTACACGACCGTCGATTACAGCGCAACTGCCTCTCTTCACCCCTCGGCGAGACTAGGGTCCAACACGTCGGTGGGGGCGCAGTATTACAAGACCTATTTTCAAACTGAAAACCTGAGTGGGCAGCAATTTCCTGCGCCCGGCGTGGAAACCATCTCCGGCACCGCTCTCCGCACCGCCTCAGAGAATTTCGTCGACAACATCACCGCAGGCGGATACCTACAACAGCAGTTCTCCTTGAACGACCGGCTATTCCTCACCGGTGGCCTCCGCGCCGATGCCAACAGTGCCTTCGGCTCTTCGTTCAAGACCGTTCGATACCCCAAGCTCAGTGCGAGCTGGGTCGTCAGCGAAGAGCCCTTTTGGAGAGCCTCCTTCATCAACGAGTTGAAACTGCGCGGTGCGTGGGGGGAATCCGGACTTCAGCCGGCTTCGTTCGCGGCGATCCGCACCTATGCTCCCATCACCGGCGAAAATGATGCGCCGGCGGGCACGCCTCAGTCGCCCGGCAATCCGAAGCTCGGACCAGAACGGAGTTCCGAGATCGAACTGGGCTTTGAGGCCACCACGCTTCGTGAGCGACTAGGGTTCGATTTCACTTTTTACAGCCGCCGGACGAGGGATCTCATCCTTCAGACAAATGTAGCCCCGTCAGCCGGATATTCGGGGACGCAATTCATCAACGCGGGCGTGGTAACGAACAGAGGTTTCGAACTGTTGACGCACGCGCGGCCTGTCGTCGCGAGCAATGTCGGATGGGATCTCACTCTCAACCTCAGTAAGAACAAGAACCAAGTCGTGGATCTCGGGCCGGGCGTGCAGTTCCTAGCAATCGGCTGGATTCCTAACAGGCATCAAGTTGGATTCCCTCTAAACGGCTACTTCCGCAAGAAGATAGTGAGCGCGGATATAGTGAACGGTGCCGCCGTTAATGCCATGTGCGACGGTGGCACCGGACAACAAGGAGTGGAAGTCGGGGGTACAGCGGTGCCCTGCGCACAGGCGCCTTACCTCTACCTGGGCCACCCGTATCCAGATTGGAACACCTCTCTCGCGTCTACTCTAACTCTGTTCCGAGAGTGGAGAGTGGGCACGACGCTGGACGGGCGATTTGGTGGCGCAATGTTCGAGTCGCTCAACTACTGGAACTGCGCTGCGCTCCTCAACCATGAAATCGATTACTACCCTGCGCGGTACTCGAATCCGCGAGTCGCAGAATGCCAGCTTGGCCTCGACTATATCGGAACCAGTCGTATTCAGAGTACCAACTTTATCAAACTGCGCGAGCTCTCGGTGAGTCACGACTTGCCGGCCGCGTTCAATCGCCTCGCCTTTGGCTCCAAGCGAGGTTCGATAACCCTTGCTGGTCGCAACCTTCATACGTGGACGAAATATGATGGTCTCGATCCCGAAACCTTCACTCCGTCGAATTACATGCTTAGTGCTCATACTGAGCTCATCATGCCGCTGCCACGGACATTTCTGGCCAGCCTCAACCTAGAGTTTTGATTGGAGATCATAACCATGCCAAGCAGATACTACTCATCGCGGCTGGGACCGGAGGGTAAAATGCGGGCTCGACTGATATTTTGCCGGCGCTTGTTCCGCGCAAGTTGGACCATCGGGATCATGTTCGCTTTAGTCCTCGCAGGGTGCAATCTCGACAACGTTATTTCCGTACAAGCGCCTGACCGAATCGTTGGAGACACGTTCGAGACGCCCGGAAACGCGCTCACGCTCATGGCAGGAGCCGTCGGTGATTTCGAGTGTGCGTATGGAGCGTACGTATTCGCTACCGGGGTTAGTTCCGACGAGCTCGCCGTGACCGATGGCCTCCAGGCGCAGGAAGCCTATGACAGGCGGATCTTTGAACCGACCGGGCTGAGGGCGGCGTATGCAAACGGTACGTGCATCCCAAGCGATTTCGAGGGCACGCTGGGCGTCTACCGTCCGTTGTCCGCGGCGCGGTGGCAGGCTGACAACCTGACCAAGCTTCTCGAGAAGTGGACGGATGCTCAGGTACAGAATCGGGAGATGCTCATAGCGAAGGCTGCTGCCTATGCCGGCTACAGCTATCTCTTACTTGGTGAGTCGATGTGCGCAGCTTCGTTCGATCTGAGCGCGCCGCAGACCCCGGCGCAGATGTTCACAGCTGCTGACGATCGATTTAGCAAGGCAATCAGCACAGCGCAGGGCATCGGAAATTCCGAGTTTTTGAACATGGCCCTGGTGGGCCGCGCCAGAGCCAGGTTGGATCTCGGTCGCAAGCCTGAAGCTGCGACTGACGCGAGGGCCGTCCCGAATGGATTCGTCAAGAATGCCGGTTTTTCAGCAGCTGCAGCGCGTCGCTACAACTTCCTTTATAGTGAGCAGACCGATGGCGGGACGCTGTACACTGTGGAGGGGCCCTTCCAGAACCGCCAGCATCAAGGGGTCCAGGATCCGCGCGTACAAGTCGTGAACACCGGTAGAGTTGCTCCTGGTGTGGACATTCCCGTCTGGTATCAAACCAAGTATCCCGCTCGGAACTCGCCGATACCGATCGCTAGGTACGCCGAAGCGCAGTTGATCATCGCCGAGGCGGATGTAGACGCTGGAAACCTTACTGAGGCAGTTGCGATCATAAACGCACTGCACGCCAGCGCAGGCATCCCGCCTTTCGCAAGCACGGACGGGAACGCAATCATGGCGCACATCATCGATGAGCGCGCCGACGAACTGTTCCTCGAGGGACACCGATTCGCCGACATCAATCGCTATAACTTGCCGCTCGATCCACCTGCGGGCACACCTTACCACAAGGGCGGAACGTACGGCGACAAGCGTTGCTATCCTTATCCCGGAATAGAAGCCGACAACAACCCGAACGGCAGATGAACCGAGCCATCCTGCACTCGGCTCGAATGAGAATTCCCGCGCTCCTGGGCTTGGGCTTACTTGTCGCTGGTGGCGCGGCATCAGGGCAGGAGCGCGTCGACCTTCTGCTGCGTAACGGAAGGGTTTTCACTGCAGATCCGCTTGTCTCGATGCAGAGCGCGATTGCTATTCGAGACGGGCGAATCGTAGCTGTTGGGGGCGATGAGATCGCCGGGCGTTATAGCGCCGATCGTGTACTCGATCTTCACGGCCGTCTAACCATGCCCGGGTTTATCGACACCCACATCCATATTGCGGGCGATCCGCGCTGGCACGTTGACTTGTCTCACTTCGAGTCTATCGACGACATCAAACAGGCTTTACAACAGAAGGCGCGTGAGGTGGGGCCGGGCAAGTGGATCACGGGTGACGGCTGGGCCGAGGGACTAGTGCGCGAGCGGCGTTCGTTGTACCGGGCCGACTTGGACGCTGCAGCGCCAGACAACCCCGTAGTACTCGCAAGAGCTGGTGGTCACAGCGTGGTCGCGAACAGTCTCGCACTTAAGCTGGCTGGCGTCAGCAGGAGTACACAGAATCCCGAGGGCGGAGTCATCGAGCGAGACGAGCGAGGGGAGCCAAACGGGATCATTCGCGAGCGTATGGACATTATTGGCCGACTAGTACCTGTTGCCCCGCCTGAGGACCTCCGGTCGAGTTTTGTTGCAAAGCTGAAAAATCTCCTCAGCCTTGGAATCACCAGCATCATCGTCGCCGGAGTGATTCCGCAGGACTACGCCGAGTGGGAGACTGTCTGCCGTGCCCACCGCGGGGAGCTGCCGAGGGTGACGACGCAGATCTTCCCGGGCTTGGCGAAGGGCGGGGCGTCGGCGAAAGAGGCAATTCACAGGCTTGAGGCGTTCGGCAAGAAAACCGGTGATGGGGACGAGTGGCTAAGAGTAGGCGCCGTCAAACTCTGGCTCGACGGTGGTTTTGCGGGTCCGGCAGCGTGGACGCTTCAGGCGTACCGCAATCAGCCAACATATTTCGGGATTCAGAACATCGACTCCGCGGACCTCTATACGCTGGCGCGGGCAGCCCATCGCGCCGGTTGGCAGATGGGGTTTCATGCGATCGGCGACGCCGCCATCAAACTTGGCGCTGACGTTCTGGCGGAGGTGATCGAAGAGACGCCGCGCGCAGACCACCGACATTACTTGAACCACTTTACAGTCATGCCGCCAGCTGCAACGATGCGGAAAATGGTGATGGCCAACATCCACGTCTCGCAGCAACCCAACTTTACCTGGTCTCCTACGCTCGAGTCCCGATATGTCGACAACCTTGACGGCGAGCGTCTTGAACGCAACAATCCAATCCGGACGCCCATGTCCCAAGGCATTTTCATGGCGTTTGGCAGCGATAATCATCCCATCGGGCCAATGCCAGGGCTTTATGGCGCGGTAACGAGACGCGGAAGCTCAGGACGTGTCTACGCTGCCGACGAACGCATTTCGATGCCGGAGGCGCTAATCGCCTACACTAGAAACGGCGCCTATTTCACATTTGAGGAAACTAAAAAGGGCACGATCGAACAGGGCAAATTTGCCGACGTGATCGTGCTCTCTGACAACCTCTTGGAAATCGACCCCGCCAAGATTCTCGACACCAAGGTGGACCTGACAATTCTCAACGGAAGAATCGTTTATAAGCGCCCCGGCGTCTCGCTTGACAGTCTCGCGTCCAAACGCTAGACGACCCGCGCGGCATTCCCTGAAGTATCCCTGACAGAATGAGGTACGGCATGAAAACGTTCGTTGGCCTCGAGGTAGACTCACCGAAGATGTTCCGTCTCGCTGCCAGTCGTTTCGTTTGGGTCATGGCACTGCTGTTCGGCACCCTTCCACGCGGTCTGGACGGACAGACTGCCGTCCTGAGTCTACCCGGGGACTGGGAGGTCGGAACTCCGGCTTCGGTTGGCATCGACGGGCAAGTACTGACGGATGTCTCCCGTCGTGCCGCTAACGGCGAATTCGGGCAGGTCAACAGCTTACTGGTTGTTCGAGGCGGGAAACTCGTCTTCGAGGAGTACTATCGCGGCTGGGGGATTTTTCAGATCCATACGATTCAATCCCTTTCGAAGAGTGTAACCTCCTTGCTCGTCGGGATTGCCATTGGTGAGGGTCTGATCAAGAGCGTCGATCAGCGTGTATCGGATTTCTTCCCGGAATATAGGGCGATATTCGACCAGGATCCGCGGAAGCAGCGGCTTACGCTGCGAAACGTGTTAACGATGACGTTTGGGAACGACTGGAAGGAGCGAGCCATTCCCTACTCGAATCCTGCCAACATTGTGTGGCGCATGGCTGCCGCAGACGATTGGATGGGATTCATCTTAGGGCAGCCGATGGTCGAGGAACCAGGGGCGAGGTTCAACTACAGCACTGGATCTGCGCTCCTGCTCTCGGGAATTCTCCAGCATGCGACGGGGATGCACGTGAGTGTCTACGCGGAGCAACGCCTGTTCGATCCGCTCAGTATCCCGGTTTACGGGTGGTACCGGAACATGACGCATCCTCAGCGTTGGACACACACTGGTGGCGGCCTCGGACTCAGGTCTCGTGATCTTGCCAAGATCGGTTACCTCCTGGTGAGCGGCGGGCGTTGGAACGGGAAGCAAGTGGTCCCGGCAGCCTGGATCGAAGAATCCACACGCCCACACGTTCAGGCAGACACGGCTCTCTGGTACGGGTACCAGTGGTGGCTGCAGTCTCTGCCCAATTCCGTTGGATCCGCGGGGGCACACAATGAGGTGATCGAGGGGCGAGGATATGGCGGCCAATATGTGGTTGCCGTCCCGCGTCTTGACTTGGTTGTGGCGGTGACGAGTGGAAGCTTTGAGGACGAGACGGAAGCCCGGCGCGCACTAACTATGGTGCTTCAACACGTTTTGCCGGCGGTGAAGCAGCTACGGTGAACTTTACAACGCCAACAATGGTCGAAAGCGAGAGGACATGATGCGCAACGTGTGGTGGCTCATTCTGGGGGCGTCTCTAGTTGGCAGTCAGGCGGGAAGCCAAGAGGCAGTCGACCTGATCGCCCACAACGGGAAAATCTTCACTGCGGACAACACGATGTCGATTCGTCGCGCCATGGCGATTCGCGACGGGCGGATTGTCGCGGTGGGTGGGGAGGATATAGTCAGTCGATACCGGGCGCCGCGTGTCATCGATCTCCGGGGTCGCCTGGTCATCCCGGGATTTGACGACACGCACATTCACATCCGCGGCAATCCGAAGGGATATGTCGATATGCAGGGCGTTCGGTCCATTGCGGAGTTCCAAGCTCGCCTGCGAGCGAAGGCTGCCAAGTTGGGCGCAGGTGATTGGATTACAGGATGGGGATGGTCGGAGGATGAATTGGTGGAGAAGCGGAAACCGGTGCGAGGGGATCTCGACGCGGCTACTCCGCGGAACCCCGCTGTCATCCAAAGAGCTGGTGGCCATAGCGCAGTGACTAACAGCCTTGCGCTTAAGATGGCCGGGGTGACGCGCGAGACTCCAGATCCTCCGACCGGGATGATCGAGAAGGACGCGAGTGGTGAACCCAACGGAATATTTCGCGAAAACTGGGAAATAGTGGCTCGCCTCATTCCCGCAGCGAATGATGCGGAGCTAAGCCAGAGCTTGAAGGAGAATCTGCAGGCGCTTTTCGCTTACGGCATCACGAGCATCATTGAGGCGATGACGCCCCCTGAGGACTATCCTCGCTGGCAAGAGCTTTACACCCGCTTGGCCGACAGCTTGCCGCGGGCAGCTGTGCAGATCCACCTACCCGTCGGCTTCGGAGAAGGCGAGAAAGCCAGCGCGTTTCTTCGGTCCCTCAAGCTCCGCTCTGGGCAGGGGAACGAGCACCTTCGCGTCGGTGCGTTAAAACTCTTCGTGGACGGCGGGTATACCGGGCCCGCGGCCTGGACGCTGGAGCATTACCGGGATCAGCCCGATTACTACGGAAAGGCCCGCCTAGGTGAGACCGACCTCTACACGGTACTAAAGACGGCGCACGAGCTGGGATGGCAGGTCGCCATGCATGCGATCGGCGACGCTGCTATCAAGATGGCGGTCGACCAGCTGGCGCGAGTGCTCGACGAGCGACCGCGAGTTGACCACCGCGACTACCTCAATCACTTCACAGTCATGCCACCGCGCGCGACGATGGAGAAAATGGCGACGCACGGCATTTTGATCGCGCAGCAGCCGAATTTCACATACACGATCGAGGGAAGGTACGTCGCCTATCTAGATGGGCAGCGCCTCCAGACCAACAACCCACTTCGCACCCCACTGAGTCACGGGATCTTCATGGCGCTCGGCTCGGATATCATGCCGATCGGCCCTCTGCTAGGCATCTACTCGGCCGTGACCCGACGGGGTATGTCAGGAGCAGTCTACGGTGGCGACGAGCGACTCACGGTTCCCGAGGCAATTGAAGGGTACACGAGAAACGGGGCCTATCTCACCTTCGAAGAGCGAATAAAAGGGACGCTGGAAGCCGGCAAACTTGCGGACTTTGTGGTTCTATCCGAGGACCTAATCGAAATGGACCCCGAGCGGATTTTTTCGGACGCGAAAGTAGATCTCACAGTCCTTGGCGGCAAGGTTGTCTATGACCGCAATCAGCGTGGAGGGGGGAACTGATGCCAGCCCGGAAGGCGGATAGGCGCGCACTAAACGAGGGTGGTGCGGAGTCGGCACAACAAACTGAGAACACTAAAAAAATGACTAAGCGTGCGCACGATCTAAGCGACGTGCATCGTAAGGCACTCTGGACACCTTATCTGCAGATGAAGACGGTCCTCGATCAAGGACCCCTCATCTTCGAGCGCGGAGAAGGGGTGTACCTCTATGACGCCAGCGGGAGGCGCTACCTCGACGGGCACGGAAGCCTTTGGCTGATGAACGTGGGCTTCGGCCGACGCGAAATTGCCGACGCCGTCTACGAGCAAATGCAGAAAATGCATTTCTTCAGCATGTTTGGAGGATTCTCTAACCCTCCGGCCATCGAGCTGGCCGGGTTGCTCCTAGAGTTGGCCGGCCCCGAGGGGATGGGAAAGGTTTTCTACTCTGACAGTGGGTCAGAGGCAGTAGAAACCGCACTCAAGATTGCGCGCCAGTATTGGAGAAATCGTGGGCGCGTTGGAAAGTATAAGTTCATCGCTCTTCGCAATGCGTATCACGGCGTCACTTTCGGAGCCATGTCGGCTTCCGGGATAACCGCTAACAGACGGAACTTCGAGCCGCTCGTCCCTGGATTCGCGCACGTTCCGGAACCGAATTGCTACCGCCACGACTTCGGGCCTGGGCTCTCCGACGATGACATTGCGGTCGCGGCGTCTGAGGCGTTGCGCCGCGCGATCGAATTCGAGGGGCCCGATACGGTTGCTGCCTTCATTGCCGAGCCGGTCCAGGGTGCTGGCGGTGTGGTGATTCCCCCGGCGAGCTATGCGCGCCGCTGCCGCGAAATCTGCACCGGCTAC
The DNA here is from genome assembly GCA_036511435.1 of Terriglobales bacterium. Classification (GTDB taxonomy): domain Bacteria; phylum Acidobacteriota; class Terriglobia; order Terriglobales; family Acidobacteriaceae; genus Bog-257. The sequence goes on from DATCCF010000272.1 coordinate 21,019, forward strand.
GACGTGCTGTTTATCGCGGACGAAGTCATAACTGGGTTTGGTCGGACTGGGACTTGGTTTGGGTCGCGCACTTTTGGCGTTCGCCCTGACATAATGTGCTTAGCGAAGGCCCTGACAAGCGGCTACGTGCCGATGGGCGCAACGCTCTGCACGAACGAGATCTACGATGCCTTTCTAGGAGCGCCGGGAGACGGCAAGGAGTTCCGTCACGGCAACACCTACAGCGGGCACGCGGTTGCCGCTGCAGCGGCACTGGCCAATCTGGCGATCATCAAAGAGGAGAATCTTCCGGAAAACTCCCGGCGGGTTGGCCTTCACCTGCTCAAAGGGCTAAAGCGCCTCGAACGGCATGACATCGTGGGCGACGTCCGAGGGATTGGCCTGCTCGCGCGGATCGAGTTCGTTGAAGACAAGGCGACGAAGAAGCGGTTCCCTTCGCTTGGGTCTGTCGGCGCGCAAGTGCAGCGGCGCGTCCAAGAGCTCGGTGTGATTTTGCGCAACGTGCACGACGTGCTCACGTTCTCGCCAGCTCTTATTCTGACCGAGCAGCAAGCTGATGAGATCGTCGACGTCGTTGACCAAGCGATTGCTGACGTTTCGAGCACGCTCTAGCAGCCTGCACGTGGCTACGCCTTAAGTGCAGCAGAAACCTCAGGAGCACTACGACTGATGAAAATGTACATCGCAGGAAAATGGGCGGAGACACGCACGGTGAGGGAGGTCCGCAGCCCGTTCGACGGAACGGTCGTCGACACTGTTCCGCTCGCGGGCCCTGGCGAGGTCGAGGCGGCGCTCTCCTCGGCGGCGCGAGGTGCACGGGCGATGGCCGCACTGTCAGCCTACCGACGCCACGCGATCTTGCTCAAGACTGCCCAACTGCTGGAAGCACGGGCAGAAGAATTTGCCCGCACGCTGACACGAGAGGTGGGCAAGCCTATCGGAGAGTCGAGAGGTGAGGTCGGCCGAGCGGTCCAAACGCTCACAGTGTCGGCAGAGGAGGCTAGGCGCGTAACGGGGGAAACTATCGCTCTCGACGGAGCTCCCGGGACTGAAGGCAAGTTTGGATTCACGGTGCGGATTCCCTGCGGAGTCGTCGCTGCGATCACACCTTTCAACTTTCCCCTGAATCTTGTGTGTCATAAGGTCGGACCAGCCCTCGCGGCAGGAAACTCCGTAATCCTGAAGCCGGCCTCCGACACACCTCTATCGGCAATCAAACTCACTGAGCTGCTGCTCGAAGCCGGCCTTCCCGCAGAAGGCATTCAGTGCATCACCGGGAGTGGGGCTACTGTGGGAGATGCAATCTGCGCCGATTCACGGGTTCGCAAGATCAGCTTTACCGGTAGTCGTGACGTTGGCGCGCACATTACTAGGACAGCCGGTCTCAAGAAAGTAACGATGGAACTTGGATCGAATTCTCCGCTAATAGTGATGCCGGACGCCAATGTGGCCGCGGTCGCTTCCGCCACTGCCGTGAGCGGCTACGCCAACGCTGGGCAGTCCTGCATCTCGACGCAACGAGTGCTCGTAGATCGCACAATCTACGGAGACTTTCTCGACGCAGTCACGCCGCTCGTCGAAGCGATCGCGACCGGAAATCCGCTTGACGAGTCAGTGCGACTGGGGCCGATGATCAAAGAGGCGGAAGCCGAACGCGTCGGGACTTGGATAGACGAGGCGGTGCAAGGTGGCGCCCGGGTTCTCACCGGTGGCGAGCGACAGGGCGCTATTTACGCGCCGACGGTAGTCGCCGACGTATCTCCAGCTCTTCGTATCGCGGCTGAAGAACTCTTCGGGCCGGCCGTTGCGGTCACACCCTTTGACGGCATCGATGAAGCTCTCGCGCTCGCCAATCACTCACACTATGGGCTCGGCGCAGGAATCTTCACCGAGAATATTCATTGGGCGATGGAGTTCGTTCGACGCATGGAGTCCGGAAACCTGATGGTTAATTGGGCTCCAAACTGGCGAGCCGATCTCATGCCTTACGGCGGGCTCAAGGAGAGCGGCTTCGGCAAGGAAGGACCGAAATACGCTGTCCAGGAGATGACTGAGACGAAGATGGTCGTCTTCCACTAGCAATTCGTAGTGAATTCTCGAATCGCACTCATTCCCGGTGACGGCGTAGGGCCGGAGGTGCTGGAAGCAGCCGTAGAGGTTGCGGACGCGGCACTGGCTCATCACCAGTCGCGATACGAATGGGTACGATTGCCGTGGGGGTCCGATTACTACCTTAGCTCCGGTCGTATGATGCCGGAGGATGGTCTCGAGCAACTTCGGGGATTCGCTGCAATTCTGCTGGGGGCAGTCGGGGACCCTCGGGTGCCGGACCACGTGACGCTGAGTGGTCTATTGTTACCGATCCGGCGGGGCTTCGACCAGTACCTCTGCATCCGTCCCGTTCGACTTTATCACGGCGTAGCGTCACCACTTTCCGGGATCGCCGCTGAAGAGATTGACCTCGTCATTTATCGAGAGAACACCGAGGGTGAATATGCCGATGTCGGTGGCCGTCTGCATCGCGGGAGCGAGGCTGAGATTGCGGTTCAAGCCAACGTGTTCACCCGACGGGGCTGTCGCCGGATCATCGAAGCTGCATTTGTCGGAGCTACAGCTCGGCGCCACCGAGTGACGTCCATCACGAAGTCGAACGCGCAGGGGTACGGGATGGTCCTTTGGGACGAAGTGTTTGAGGAGGTAAGTGCGCAGTATCCACAGGTCGAGACACGCTCGCTGCTTGTCGATGCGGCCGCGATGGACCTCGTGCGCCGTCCCGGTAATTTCGATGTGGTGGTGGCGAGCAATCTGTTCGGCGACATCCTGTCGGATCTCGCCGCCGCGGTCGCGGGCGGGGTCGGATTGGCACCAAGTGGAAACATCAATCCGGGCCGAACGGCGCCAAGCATGTTCGAGCCAGTTCACGGATCTGCGCCGGACATTGCCGGTGAGGGAATCGCTAACCCGGTTGCGGCCGTCCTCTCTGTCGCGATGATGTTCGACCATCTAGGGGAGACCTCGGTGGCGTCCTGCGTACGGGATGCCGTCGAGACAGTACTAGCCGCGGGGACCTTTCTAACTCCGGATCTTGGCGGCCGAGCTACGACGCGGGACGTCACAAGAGCGATCGTTGGCGCACTTCCGGCTTGATCTCTCATACAACAAACCCAGCAACCCATAACGACATGAAAAGCCTCTTGCTGATTTCACTGGGTGTCGTCGCGCTGGTCTATCTCGCGGTGTGGGTGCGCGGAATCAGGCGGTCGCCCGTCGATATCGGTGCCCCGACCTGGCCGCAATCGGGAATCGGGTTCGTGACCAATTTTTTCGACACGCTGGGCATCGGTTCGTTCGCGCCGACCACGGCACTTTTCCGAATGTGGCGGATAGTTCCGGACGAGCGCATTCCGGGCACATTGAACGTGGGACATTCGCTGCCGACGATCGCTCAAGCGTTCATTTATATCGCAATAATCAAGGTTGACGTGTTGACGCTAGTGGTTCTCATTGCCTCATCGACTCTGGGCGCTTGGCTGGGTGCGGGCGTCGTCGCGCGCTGGCCACGTCGGAAAATACAAATCGGAATGGGGCTCGCCCTGCTCGCTGCCAGCGGTCTCTTCGTGGCGACGAATCTGCAGCTAGTTCCAGGGGGCGGCGAAGCGCTGACGCTTCGGGGGCAGATCTTAATGTTGGCTACGTTGGGCAACTTCATTCTTGGTGCACTCATGACGTTGGGAATCGGACTCTATGCCCCGTGCTTAATCATGCTCAGCCTTTTTGGGATGAACCCAAAGGCGGTGTTTCCAATAATGATGGGATCATGCGCGTTCCTCATGCCCATCGCTAGCATCCGCTTTATTCGAGAAGGAGCTTACAGCTTTCGCCCCGCTCTCGGCTTGGCTGTCGCCGGCGTTCCTGCGGTTCTCATTGCGGCCTTCGTTGTGAGGTCGCTTCCACTCACCGCGGTGCGTTGGCTCGTAACAGTTGTGGTGTTATATACCGCGATCACGATGTTAACAGCTGCCTATCGCGAGCCTAGACACTTAGCGGCTGAAAGCCTTCCAGTGGCGAAATAGAAACACCGGCGCCCGCGATGCAAAACGGCTCGATCACGCAACAATCTGTCGAGCCGTTAGTCAGACTATCAAAATGCACTCAAACAGTATCGCATAGCAATTCATGTTGAGTGCTCAGCAGGCGCTGGTGAGCGTCGCGCTCTTGTCCAATTGAAAGGAAATTCATATGAAACGCATCATGTTTTGTAGGTGGTTGGTGTCGCTCTTGGCTGCGGCGGCTGTCCCTTTTGCATCGGCGCAAACTGCCGATCCGGTCAAAGTGGGTGTGATGCTGCCCTTGACTGGGCCCGCGGCGCTCGCTGGTACTTCCATTCTTGAAGGAATTCGTTTTGCAGCCGACGAGGCCAATGCAAAGGGTGGCGTCAATGGCCGGCAGGTTCAATTGTTCATCGAGGACGATGAAGGGTCGTCGACGAAAGGCGTCACTGCGGTGCGCAAGCTGATTGAGTCGGACAAGGTCGTGGCGATAAGTGGCACTTATGTCAGTGCGGTGGCGCTGGCTGCTTCCAAGGTCAGCAAGGAACACAAGGTGCCGATGGTTTCGGCCGGTTCTACAGCATCCAGCGTAACGAGTGCGAACTCTGCGGGCGATCCCTGGTTTTTTCGAGCCTTCCCCGGTACCGATGAGCAGGCTGAACAGTCGGCTCGGGACATTGTGAAGAAGCTCAATGCCAAGAAGGTGGTGATCATCCGGGAGAACTCGATCTATGGCTCTTCCCTGACCGACCAGATGAAGAGGATGGTCCCGTCGTTTGGTGGCGAGATCGTCGGGGTGGAAAGCTACAACCCCGATGAGCGCGACTTCTACTCCGTGCTGACCAGGATCCGTGCCAGGGGGCCGGACGCGATCTACGTCGCGGGCTTGATGGACGCCGGAGTGCAGATCATCCGTCAATCCCGTGAAGTGGGCATGAAAACGCAGATCGTCGGTTCAGGGTCGATGATGAGCGACAAGCTGATCGAACTGGCGGGCCCAGCGTCGGAAGGCTTTGCGGTCTCTTCGATGTTCGAGCCATCCACGCCCAACCGATTCGGCCAAGCTTTTGCGCGGGCGTTCCGTGGCAAATTCAAGAAAGAACCGGACGTCTACAGCGCACTGGGTTATGACTCCATGCATCTAATCATTGAAGCCGCGCGCCGTACAAAGAAGGTGGATGGCAGTGCTATACAAGCCGCCCTGAAGTCCATGAATAACGTTCCGTTGACGCAAGGTCCAGAGGGCACCGTGGCCAAGTTCGATGCCCAGGGCAGTGTCTCGTTCAAGGTCGGCCTAGCCATTGTCCGCCATGGCAAGCGCGAATGGCTGCCGTTTGACTGATTCCCTGTGGCTGCCGTGATGAATTCGTTGAACCTCTTTCTGCAGTTTCTGGCGAATGGTGTCGTCACTGGGGCCGCCTATGTGCTGGTAGCAATCGGTCTGACGCTGATTTTCGGCATCCTCAACGTCGTGAATTTTGCTCATGGTGAGTTCTACATGCTGGGGGGATATGCCGCCGTCACGGCATCGGCCGTACTAGGCTTTCCTTTGATACCGACGCTGGTGGTGACGGTGGTCTTCTTGGCCGCCTTTGGCATGGCTGCTGAATGGCTCGTGTTCCGGCCGATTAGCGGCCGCGATCCTAACAACGCCATTATTGCGTCTTTCGGTCTCTCGATTTTGTTGCAAAACGGTGCGCTGGTCGTTTTCGGCGCGCAGCCACAAACCTGGAAGACCGATCTGGCCGAACTGCCGGTACAACTCGGGCCGGTTTTCCTGACCGGGCAGCGGGTGCTGATCGTGCTTATCACCGTTGTGCTCGTGGCTGCACTTCTCCTGGTGTTGCGCTACACATGGACCGGGCGAGCTCTGCGCGCGATGGCCCAGCACCCGGTTATAGCCCAAATCAGCGGGGTCAATGTGCGCAAGGTCGCCGTCGTCACGTTTGCCATTGCCTCGGCCTTATCGGGTATCGCAGGGGCACTGATGTCATCGGTGTTCATGGTTCAGCCCACTTCCGGGGCCATGCTTGTGATGAAGGCCTTCACTGTGGTGATTTTAGGTGGCATGGGCAGCATCGGCGGGACGGTGCTTGCGGGCTTGGGGCTGGGGACGGTCGAGGCCATGGTGTCTGGATATGTAGGCAACGAGATCCGCGACATGATCGGTTTCCTTCTGGTGATTCTGATGCTTTTGGTGCGGCCGCGGGGTCTTTTTGGCCAATCCACGGAGCGTTCCTGACCTGCGCAAGGCTCTAGTTCTTCTATTCCTGCTATGCGCGCTCGCCCTACTGCCGTTTCTTGGCTTGGGTGGATATTTGCTCAACATCATGGTGATGATCTTTATCTACGTCGTGTTGGCAGTCAGTCTTGATCTGGTCATGGGGTGGGCCGGGCAAGTTTCTTTTGCCCATGCAGCCTTCTTCGGCATTGGCGCCTATACGACGGCCATCATGCAGCGTGATTTTGGGACGGGATTTTGGCTCAATCTGCCGGCGGCAATGGTCATGGCCGGCCTTTGTGGCTTCCTGCTTGGGCTGCCTGCCCTGCGTCTGCGAGGACATTTCCTGGCCATCGTGACCATTGCTTTCCAGACTATTGTCTACTTGGCACTGTCCCAATGGACGTCGTTTACGGGGGGGCAGTATGGGATAGAGGTCAGCTCGGTCTCTGGTTTCGCCTCAATTGAGCGTTTCTATTACCTGGCCTTCGGACTGAGCCTTGCCACCGTTGTGGTCAGCTGGCTAGTCACGCACTCGCGCCTGGGCATGGCCTGGCAGGCTGTTCGGGACGACGAGGTGCTGGCCCAGGCCATCGGGCTCAATACGACAGCCAGCAAGCTGGCGGCATTTGTACTGGCCGCAGCGTTCGCCGGGGCGGCAGGCGTCCTGGTTGCGCACCACATCCGGGGCGTCACTCCAGACGACTTCACCATTCTGACCTCTGCCACGATTGTCGCAATGGTCGTGATTGGCGGGCGAGGCACGGTGTGGGGACCTTTGCTCGGTGCCGTTGTATTCATGGCGCTACCAGAACTGTTGGGTGCGGCGGCCAGGTATAAGCTGATCATCTATGGCCTCCTCATGATCGTGATGGTGACGATGATGCCGCAAGGGGTATTCGGGGTTTGGGCGAGGAGGAGGCAGAAATGACTGCTCCACTGCTTCATTTCGAATCGGTCACGCAACGCTTCGGCGGCTTGACGGCGCTTGATGCGGTCGGGTTCGATGTGGGTGCTGGAGAGATTGTGGGCCTCATCGGGCCAAATGGCTCTGGCAAATCCACATTGGTCAACATCATGACAGGGACGCTGACGCCGACATCGGGGCGCGTACTTATGGACGGTCAGCAGATCTCGGGAACGGCGCCGTGGCGGATCGCCCGTGCGGGCGTGGCCCGTACGTTTCAGATGTTGCGCCTATTTCGGACGATGACCGTGGCCCAGAACATAGCCTTGGCCATGCAGCCGACCATGGAGGCCGGTTACTGCGCGTCGATGCTGCGCACATCGCTGGCCCGGAGGGAGGACACCCAGGCCCGCCGAAAGGCGGCCGAAATGCTGGCCTTGTTCGAGTTGGACGGCTTTCTGGATCATCCGGCGACGACGTTGTCGATCGGGCAGCAACGCATGGTGGAACTGGCACGTGGGCTGGCCACAGCGCCTCGTGTTTTCGTCCTTGATGAGCCGGCCGCTGGCCTGTCACCACCGAATGTGGACCGCTTGATCAAGGTGCTTCGGCGCATGCGAGACGATTATGGCGTCACCGTGTTGCTGGTTGAGCACGTCATGCGCGTAGTGCAGGCGGTCTGTGATCGCGTAGTTGTTCTGGACTTTGGGGAGAAGATCGCAGATGCCACGCCTGCAGTGGCGATCAACGATCCTCGGGTGGTTGAAGCTTATATCGGTTTGGGACGCGCCAAGCATGATTGAAGTCAGAAACATCGAAGCAGGCTACGGAGACGTGAAGATCCTGTATGGCGTTTCTTTCGAGGTGCCCGATGGTGGCCTGACAGCTCTCCTGGGCGGGAATGGCTCAGGCAAGTCGACGACGCTCAAGGCACTGGCTGGCCTGGTGGCACTCAGTTCGGGCGAGATCTGGTTGAGTGGGCGGCGCATCGACAAGCTCCCCGCGTACATGATGACAGCTCACGGGCTGGTACTCGTGCCTCAAGGCAAGGAGGTCTTCGCGGCTATGTCTGTGGAGGAAAACATCCTCATGGGCGGTTACCACCGCAGACATCAACGGGCCCAGATCCGGCGTGATCTGAATGAGGTGTATGCCCAGTTTCCCCGGCTGCAGGTTCGCAAGCGTGCCATGGCCGGTTTGTTGTCGGGGGGCGAGCGGCAGATGCTTGCACTCGCCCGGGCGTTGATTGCTAAGCCGCGCATGCTCTTGCTGGATGAGCCTTCGGCCTCGCTGTCGCCCAGGGTCGTCGGTGAGATCACGGAGATCATCCGTGGCCTGCACGAAAGCGGACTGTCCATTCTACTGGTGGAACAGAACGTGTCCATGGCACTGGAATTGGCCGACGAGCTTCATGTTCTCAGAGAGGGCCGTGTCGCATACTCTTGCCGCAACGGTCCGGATGTGGATATGGCCTCGTTGCAGCAGTTCTATCTTGGAGGGGCACCGGTGCATGAAAAGATTTGAAGGTGCGATGACTGTCGTATCAGGCGCGGCTTCAGGCCTCGGTCGCGATGTCGCTATCGCCTTAGTGCGTGAAGGTGCGGCCCGGGTTGCGCTTATGGATGTCGATGCGGACGGCTTGAACCAGACGGCTGAACTGGTCGGTCCTGCAGCGCAGGTCATCGTGTGCGATGTGGCCGAGCCCGATCAGGTGGCGTCTGCCTGGCGTCAGGTTGAGGCGCAAGGGTTGGACGTGCTCATGACGGCTGCGGGCGTCATCGGTCCGGGCGCAGATATTGAGCATTGCACCGTGAAGGACTGGGATCGAATCTTCGATATCAACGTCCGCGGCACCTTCCTGATGATCCAGCATGCCCTGCCGCTGCTACGCAGGAGCAAGGGCTGCATTGTGACATTCGGCTCGACAGCGGGGCTGGCCGGAAGCGCCGTGCTCGGGGTCTATTCGGCGTCCAAGGGTGCCATCACGCTGTTGACCCGCAGCGTGGCCCTGGCTTATGCGGCTGAGGGTATTCGCGCGAACTGCGTATGCCCTGGCTCGATTGACTCGCCGATGCTGCAAGCCACTTTCGACGCGGCTGGCGATGCACAGGCTTCCCTGGCGAGAAAGAAGGCCTATCTGGCGCGCTATCCGTTGGGGCGTTTTGGCTTGGCGCATGAAGTGACCGAGGCCGCATTGTTTTTGGCCAGTCCGGGCGCGTCCTACCTGACCGGCGTGGCATTGCCGGTGGACGGAGGGCGCCTCGCATGAGATTCCAGAACCGAGTAGCCATCGTAACGGGTGGCAATCGTGGCATCGGACGCGCCACCGTCGAGCGTTTGGTGTCGGAAGGGGCGCGGGTACTTGCAGTCGATCTCGACGTCTCGGATGTGGCCCACCTGCCTGTCGAGCGACTGGCTGTCGATCTCACCTCCGACGAGGCACCGGCTCAAGTGGTTACTGCCGCTCGGAAACTGGGACAGGTTGATTTCCTGGTCAACAACGCCGGTGTTGGCGGTTCCAGGTCTCTGGAGTTGAGTGACGACGCGCTCATCGACCACATCCTGGGTACCAACTTAAGGGCAGTCTTGCGGTTGACTCGGGATGTGTTGCCTCTGCTGGGCGACAAGGCGAGCATCGTGAATGTCGCGTCCGTCTTTGGTGAAATCGGTTTTCCTGGATCAACGGCCTATGCCGCAGCCAAAGGCGGAATTTCGCAGCTCACCCGGCAGCTGGTTGCCGACCTGTCGGTGCGGGGGATACGCGTCAACGCTGTTGCGCCTGGCTTGATTCACACGGCCATGACCTCGGATCGGTTGCGCAATGATGAAGCATACAGAAAGGCCATGGTGGAAGCGACGCCGCTGGGGTCGATTGGCACGCCAGAACAGGTGGCCTCCGTCATCGCATTTCTCTGCAGCGAGGACGCCTCGTATGTCACAGGGCAGGTAATTGCCGTCGATGGTGGCTGGCTGGCGTGCCGTGCGCATGCTTGAACGATAGATCAACGGGAACGCAATGATTGGAGAAAATATGGATGTAACAGAACAGGTGAACTGGCCTGATAGTGCGCGCTGTGCAGTCATGCTTTCCTTCGACTTCGATGCCGAGACCCTCTGGCTGTCACGTGATCCGTCGAATGCCAAGCGGCTGGGCACGTTGTCGCAAGGCACATATGGTGCGAAAGTCGGCGTCCCCAAGATCGTGGAGACTCTACGGGAGGCAGGTGTGCCCGCGACGTTCTTTGTGCCCGGTTGGACGGCGGAGCAGCACACGGCCAAAGTCGAGTTGATCCTCGATCACGGCCATGAAGTGGGCCACCACGGCTATTTGCACGAGTGGATCGATCCTGATGATCCCGCGCGCGAGGAGGAGGTCTTCGTCAAGGGACTGGAGGCGTTGGAGAAAACCGTTGGCGTAAAGCCCATGGGCTATCGCTCGCCAGCCTGGGAAACTAGCCACAACATGATTGCCTTGCTGGCCAAATTCGGGCTCGTGTATGACAGTTCCTTGATGGACCAGATTAACCCCTATCGGCACACATTGTCCGGCGGCGGTGCCGGCCCCATAGAACTGCCAGTGCACTGGAGTCTGGACGATGCGCCTTACGCCTTGTTCTCTATCCAGACGCCCCGGACCATCGTGTCGTCGGAGCAGATTCTCGAGGTCTGGAAAGAGGAGTTTCGTGAGATTTATCGGTGGGGCGGTTTGTACTCATTGACCATGCATCCGCAAGTCATTGGTCGGCCATCTCGGATTGCGATGTTGCGCGAGTTCATCGCCTGGATCCAGCGGTATCCAAGCGTCTGGTTCGCCAAAGGCTCTGAAATCGCCGAGGCATGGGCCTGCGCCGTCGAGCCGACTTGATGCACAGGTCCGGTAGGACTGCTTGATTCACAGGTCATGGCGGCTGGCCGCTCTTATGCGGCAGGCATTGTCGCGATTGCCGGTCATGGGCTATGTACGTCAATGAGTATCAACAACACATGCACGATCACGAGTACGGAAAACTGGATGGACTAGGGCTGGTAAGCCTATTGCGCAGCGGCGAGCGTCTACCAGCCCATAAAGGAACGTATCGCCCGCTCCGAAATGCTTGTCTACGAAGGCGCACGCCACCGCACTTGCGAGTACCTGCCGCATCGCTGCGTGGCGGATCTGCAGAGCTTTCTCGAGCGCCATCGCGCTGAACGATCCGCCATGAGGGAAGACGAATACCTTAGCCTCGACGGCTTGGCACTTTCCGGCTTGCTGTCCTCAGGGGAGGTGACGAGCGAGGAATTGATGAAGTGCGCCATTGGCCTGGCGCGCACGAGAGCACCGGTCCTCAATGCGCTTTGCCATGAGCGTTTCGACGAGTCGCTCGAGCTGGCGAGGAAGTGGAAGCCGCAAGGCCCGTTCAATGGAATTCCCTTTCTACTGAAGGATTCCGGACTGGCGTCAACCCGATTTCCGTCGAGCCTAGGATCCAAGCTCTTCAGCAACACCACTTTCTCGCGCAATTCCACGCTGGTCGACCGGTTCGAGCGCGCCGGATTCCTGGCGTTTGCACGGACCACCGTGCCTGAACTTTGCATGGCGCCCACGACAGAAGCGATCAGCAACGGCGGGCCCACCCGAAATCCCTGGAATCTGTCCCTGTCGCCGGGTGGATCCAGCGGTGGGGCTGCGGCCGCTGTGGCCGCAGGCATCGTCCCCGTTGCGCATGGCAGTGACGGCGGCGGTTCCATCCGGATTCCCGCAGCGTGCTGTGGCGTCTATGGCTTGAAGCCATCCCGCGGACTTGTTCCCATGGGGCCGTTCCGCGGCGAAGGCTGGGGTGGCCTGTCTTGTGACGGGGTATTGACCCGCACCGTAAGGGATACGGCCGCGGCGCTCGATGCGATCGCCGGCCGAGAAACGGGTGCGCCTTATGCGGCGCCGGTAAGCAGTGGCTCCTACCTCGCTGCGGTTTCAGAGCCTTTCCGCAGGCCTCTGAGAATCGCCGTCTGGCGCAGCGCGTGGAGCGGCATCACGGTTGGTCCTGACAGCTTGGCTGCACTAGATCGCACTGCTGCCCTTTGCAAGGACCTGGGGCATGAGTTGAATGACGCGGAGCCTCCAGCCATTGACTACGACGGCTTCATCCAAGCGCTCATCAACGTCATGGCGACCAATATCGTCGTGTCGTCCAACGCACGGCTGGCTGCGCTCGGCAGGACACTCCAGCCGGATGATCTCGAACCCGCCACACTGGACGGCTACGACATCGGGGTACGAACCGCCGCAGCTCAGTATGTCGATAGCATCAACCGGTTTCACGCGATCGGGCGCGTGTTCGAAGCATTTCTACAGCAGTACGACATCGTTTTGACCCCCGCGTTGACCCAGTTGCCCGCGCGGCTGGGAGACTTGTCGATGCGGATCCCTTCCTTCACGGAGTTCCGGCGAAACGTGTCGCGTTACACGCCATTTTTGGCAGTGATCAATGCCGCCGGGTTGCCCGCAGCGTGCCTGCCGCTTCTGTGGACTGGCGAAGGGTTGCCGGTGGCTTCCCAACTCATCGGCCGGTTTGGGCGTGAGGACATGATTCTGCGCCTGTCCGCGGAACTGGAGTCGGCCGCACCTTGGGCGAGTCGAAAGCCACCCATATTCGAACAGGGTCATCAAGCGTCGCGATAATCCGGTAGAATTCCAGGTCGGCAACGTGATAGACGCGAAGCTGAACGTCGAGTTAATGCTCGCTCCGGCGTTGCGATGCACTGTGATTTCCCTGCTTTATCGCCACTCTACGCGGACATCCCGTCCAGCTCCTCCAATTCGCTCCTGCTCCAAGAGCAAGAGCCTGTAGCGGACATCGTTTCATTGCGCCGGCTCTGATCCAAGAGAGACTCAGTCGAGGCAGCGCGGTCGTAGTGATTTTGATAGGAATCGGACATCTGGGCGAGACGAAAACGACATCGCTGCGATGTTAGCTCTGTCTCGCGAGTGATCCGATCCTCGGCTAGGACGTGGCCAAGCGGACTCAAGCCCTCAACTCCGCTCCACTTCTCTCATGGAGTTTCTGCTTCTCCAGCTTACGCCCTTATCTCGACGCGTCGACCACGGCATCGAAGAACACCCAGTCATCGATGACAGCACTTCCTGTGGGCTTCGGCTGCGCACCCCATACCACGATCACGACCTGCGCGACGGGATTGATGTAGAGGTGCTGCCCGAAGATGCCCTTTGCCGCATATGCACCGTCTCGCTGAGAAGCGGCAGTCGTTCCCGTCCACCAGAGGTATCCGTACGCCAACGGCGCCCCTCCACGCAAAACCTGCGGACGGGTTGCCTCGCGGGTCCACCCGTCGGGGAGAATTGCTTCCCCCGCGGCGACCCCACCATTCAGCAGGAAGAGGCCGAAGCGGCCATAGTCGCGCAGCGTCGCGCTGAACCCGCTCCCGCCAATCTCGTGACCGTCACTCGAATCGAGCCACCACTTGGCGTCGGACTCCATGCCGAACCTGCTCCAGATGCGCTCGGACAGGTACGTCGCGAGCGGCCGGCCTACGGCGCTTCGCACGATCTCCCCGGCCACCTGCGTTTCACCCGTGCTGTAGTTGTTCACGGTGCCGGGAGCTGCGGCCCGCGCGAGGCCCCTCATCACCGCCATCGCAGACCCGGGTACCTGGGAGATCTGGGCCTCGAGCAAACGCCGGCGGTCGGATCGGGGGTCAGTATAGGTCTCGTTCCAGCGTACACCTGACGACATCATGAGGACGTCGCGCACCGAGACGCCCTCGTACGCGCTGCCGCCCAGCGACGGAACGTACCGCGTGACGGGGTCGGACAGCGCGGCGATATAGCCCTGCTTCAGGGCCGCGCCGATGAGTGTCGACGTAATCGACTTCGCGACCGACATGGACATCCAACGGGTGCGCTCGGAGTTCCCGAATCGATACCTCTCCAACTTGATGCGGCCGTTCTTGAGCACGAGGAGCCCGGTGACGCGGTTCAGTTCGAGATAGTCCTCGAGATCATAGCGCTTGCCGCGGTCGATGAAACTCACAGTGCTGAGCGGCGTGGCCGCTGGCGGCAAGGGCATTGGCTTCGACGAACGCGGAACCGTGCGCGTGGGAAAGAGCCGGTCGATGTTCCGAAAGGTGTTGACCGCCATCTGCGGCGTCAGTACACCATCGTAGATCTGCCGCACGGTTCCGATCGGCTCCGCGGCATGCGGATACTGATCCAGACCAGTCGCCTTGGGTGACCTTCGTTGCGCGGTGAGCGTGCCGGAGGTCGTCGCAAGAAGCGCGGCCGCGAGTGACAGAGTGGTAACCGGACGGGACTTCATGGTGAGATTCCTCCTTCATCGTGGCTGGAGCGGTGACATAACCGAAACTGCGCACCATTCCGATTCGCCTGCCCAATGCCAATTATGTGCACGACTTCGACTGCACGCAGCAATCTTATCTGCGATGGGTTCAGAAGGACTCATACCAGATGCGAAGGCTTCGTGGCGGAACGGACTATCGGCACTGTTACACCTCCAGAAACACTTACACTCGGGATGTTATGGGATAGGTATATGGTCCCGTCCCCAATTCTGGTTCAGTAGTTCTGCAAGTTGTTGAACCGATGGTGACGTCCTCGACGAATTAAGGGACTGGTACTACGATAACCACGATAAAATCGAGACTGGACGCCGAGAAACTTGAATTCAGAATGTCTGTCATAGCGCGCCGCGGGGATGCTATTGGGATGCTAGACACGAAAGGGCGTCGGCATCATAACCGAGCGCCCCTCTCTTATCTTCCTACATAGCAAAGGCTTACAATACGCGCCCGGAGGGACTCGAACCCCCAACCTTCTGATCCGTAGTCAGATGCTCTATCCAATTGAGCTACGGGCGCATACAACTTTGTTCCTGCTCGGAGCGACCCGGATCGAGCTACTGGTCGGCCGGGTGGAATCCTTTTCACGTATGAGCGGTACAAGACTCGAACTTGTGACCTCCACGATGTCAACGTGGCGCTCTAACCAACTGAGCTAACCGCCCTCTTCCTCATCGCACCGGAGAGCGGGAAACGGGACTCGAACCCGC
>DATCCF010000273.1:0-10677 GCA_036511435.1 Terriglobales bacterium
GCCGCCGGGGTTGGACCGGAAGCCTGCGTGATCACTACGCCTTTCAGCTTTTTCGCTTCGGTAAGTTCGATTGTGCGTTGCGGCGCCACTCCGATTCTGGCCGACATCGATCCGGCGACGCTGAACCTCGATCCCGACGCAACAGAAAGGGCGCTGCAGCGTGGGCGTTCGTACAAGGTTCGCGCGGCGATGCCGGTACACCTTTACGGGCAATGCGCCAACATGGACAGGTTCGCCCGCCTCGCCGAGCAGTACGGCGCCAGCCTTGTCGAGGATGCTGCGCAGGCTTTCGGCGCGAAATGGCGCGAGAAGAAAGCGGGAGCGCTGGGCAAGGCCGCCGCTTTCAGCTTTTATCCCACAAAGAACCTGAGCGCCTATGGCGATGGCGGATGCGTCACCACCAATGACGAGGAGCTGGCGGCGCACGTTCGACGTTTGCGCAATCACGGTAGCCGCCAACGCTATTACCACGAAGAGATTGGCTGGAACAGTCGCCTCGATGCCATGCAGGCTGTTGTGCTTCGAGTGAAGCTGAAGCATATTGATGACTGGAACCAGGCGCGCCGGATGCTGGCTTGCCGCTATCACGGTTTGTTCATCAACTCCGGCCTGGTGCAAGGCGGCGCGCAGTCGGTCAGCGCGCCGGCGCCCATTGCGCTGCTGGCGACGATGCCCGAGGCCTATCACATTTATCATCAGTACGTGGTGCGCGCCTTTCGGCGGGATGAGTTGAGGACCTTCTTAACCCAGCAGGGAGTCGGAACCGAAATCTACTATCCCGTCCCGCTGCACTTGCAGCCATGCTTTACTTACCTGGGCTATAAAGCGGGCGATCTTCCGGAGTCGGAGCGCGCGTCAAAGGAAGTGCTGGCGCTGCCCATTTTTCCCGAACTGCGCGATGACGAACAGCAGCGCGTAGTGGCCGCCATCGCCGAGTTCTACAGCCGATAGAACGACCTGACTACTCTCACTTGTGCTTGTGATGAGGGTGCGGGTGCGCAGGCGCCTGCTTCTTGCGCTGCGCATAGTACGCGGCTAACGCAGCCTCATGCTTGGCCTTTTCCGCAGCCTCTTCTTCCGGGGACAGCACTCGCCGTACGATGGGGCCATTCAATTTGTAGGTGATATCCACCATCTGCCCATCGTCAGTTTTCTTCCGGATAGTGAAGGTCGGCAGGTCGCCTTCTTTCCCGAAATCCCGATGGCCAGTCTTCACCGGGAAGTATCCCTCAAGATTGCGCTCGCGATAAGCGGTTTCGTAGCGATGCTTCGCCCGGTTCCTGGTAAAGATTCGAATCTGATTGAAGTCCCAAGGCAGTCCGTCCTTGGGCTGGTTCAACAGCACCAGGTACTGCGGCACCTGCTTGTCTTCCTCCTGCACCGTGTTCAGCACGAAGTAGCCCATGATGCGCTGCCCCTCGGCATATTGCGCAACCTCCAGCGGGATATCGAGGTCGATCATGCGTAGTAGCACCCAGCCCACGCGTCCGGCGGAATTGCGCACTAGATACCAGTCTTCCATCACGGGCTTCGGCGGCTCAGGTGGCTTGCCCGGGGCGCTGGCAGGCGCTGCTTTGGCGGAAGCAGCCGGCTTCGCCGGCACCGGCGCGGTTTTGGGTTGCGGTTGAGCCGTCGCGGTACTCTTCGGATTTGGCGTCGCATTCGCGGACGCGGACTTCGGCGGATTCTTCTCCGCCGTGGCGCGCTTCAGGACCTCAACTTTCTCTCCGTCCTTGAGTTGATAAAGGTGCTCGCCTTCGCGCGACGGGGTTACGTGCATATTGAGCTCGGAGCGGGCCGTGCCATGGGCTTGCACTTGCTGGCTGGCATTGTCGCTGGCAAGTTTCTGGAAGGCGTCGTAAACCGCCTGGGGGACCAGGCTGCGTTCCTCGATCCAGCCTTCCTGTCCGCTGTCGGTACGCACCCGCAGGAAACGCCGCTGCTTCTCCAGAACTTCCAAGCGATCGCCGCCGTGCACCGTGCCGATCTTGTTGTACATCGTGGCCACGCGATCGCGCAGGCTGGTCTCCTGTGCCGAGACGTACATGTACTCGTGCTTGACGAAAGCTCGGCGTTTGCAGGCACAGCCCAGGACAAGCAAAACCAGCGCGAGGGCGAACAGCGGAATCCGAGTGTGATGAGAAGGGGAAGATTTCACCGGCAGCACAGACCACTATAACCCAGTAGCCAGTGACGGGCCGTCAGTGGCTAGTTGCAAGGCTGATACGCCAAGGGGTCTTGCAACGGAGGACACGGAGCGCACGGAGGGGTAATCACCAGCGGACGGGCCAGGGATCACTGACAAACCACAACGTGCGGCGCGACAATTTAAGCTACTACGACTCTGTGGTGCTGGTCGCAATGCAGCACAAGCTTGGGTCCGGAGAGCCTAGCGCGGTGGAGGTCCCATGTATCAAGCACTCTCCAACGGAACACTGCACCAGTTGGCTGTCGACCTCCCTCTGGCCTGCGTGTTGGTTACACCTTTGTTGCTAGCGGCAGACGCATTGCGCAAAGATAGGAACCCGGCGCTTATTGTTATCGCCGTCATCCTGATGGTTTTGGGTGCGTCCTCACTGTTTGTCGCCCTCGTGGAGATCCAACCGGCGACCGAAGCGCTTCGGACCAGCCAGGCAGGAGCCGAGGTACTGGAACATCAGCGCAATTTGGTCATTCTCGCGCTGAGTTCGTTCATCGCGGCCACGCTGCTGTTTGCGTCTGGGCTGTTGGCCTGGCGGACACTGGCCGCCAGAATGCGGCCGACGGCCCTGTCTGTGACCTCTCTTGTCTTTGGTCTCGTTTACGTCCTCTGCTCCGTGTGGCTGATTATCGCTGTCCACCAGGGAGCAAGGTTGGCGGATCATCTGGCCACGCATGCCCGACCCTGATGGCGTAAACTCGAAGTTCGTCCGAGAGCACTCGGTAACTTCGCGAAAACTTCGGAAAAGGACGAATTGAATCAGAAACGCAAGCGATGGTTGCTATTGTTGACCGGCTGGGGATTCATCCTCTTGGGCATCGCCGGCCTGTTTCTGCCAATTCTGCAAGGCATATTGTTTCTGCTCATCGGCCTGGTGATTTTGTCGAGCGAGTACGTTTGGGCCCACCGCCTCCTCCAAAAGTTACAGAAGCGGTTTCCGAAGGTAGCGGCGCACGTGCACCAGGCCTCCGAGAGGGCACGGAGCCGTGTGAACCGCACCCCCACGTAGCACCGCGTTCAGCGTTGAGTATCCTGTGTGTGGAATGGTCCACCCCCCGTTTTTCGCTCACGCTACACGGTGAGACTCTTTCGCTGATGCTGGGCATCGTTACGCCCGGCAAAGCATCCCAGCCTACCTGTCTAAAAGCGTTTGCGTATGCGGGGTGAATTCGTTCACCCCGCGGTCTCGCCCGCCCGAGCGCGTTTCCTACCTGGCGGCAACAACCGCCTTCACCTGGTCAAAATCCGGATTCTTCCAGAGCTCGCCGTGGTACTCCAGATAGTCCGCGGCGCCCTGCGCGACTTCGCGCCCGTAGTACCTCTCCACCACGTGCAGGGCCAGGTCCACGCCCGACGTCAGTCCACCGGCGGTCGCAACCTTTCCATTCTCCACGAACCTCGTTCCGCTCACGAAGTGAACAGCGGGGTACTGCTTCTGCATAGCCGCCGCGTAGAGGTGGTGGGTGGTGGCAGTTTGGCCGTCGAGCAGGCCATACTTGGCAAGCATGGAGGCGCCGGTGCACACCGACATGGTGACGTCGGCAGTCGCCGAATTTGCCAGCACCCATGCTTTCTGGGCATCGCTGCGGCCCCCTTGCGCCGGAATCACGATGATCTGCGGTTTGGGCGCGGTCTCAAAGGTGTAGTTGGGGACAATCGTGAGCCCATTGGCGTCGACCGGCTTCAGCGAATCGGAAACCGTGTAGGTGTTGAAGGGCATCACCATGTCGTCGCCGTCAGACGCATGCCACGGCTTGCCTTTGGAATTGAGCATGGAGTCGCCGAAGGCTTCCCACGCGCCCGCAATGTCCATAACGTTCGCGTGATCCGACACCAGGAACGCCACCTTGATCTGTCCGGCCGCCGGCGGCTTCAGCGGCCGGAGTTGCGTGCCCGAAGCTGCCACTTTGTCTGGCGTGTTGGCGTGACTCATGAAAACCGCCAGGTCCATCATTCCAACAATCGCAACGGCTATCCACAGCACTTTATCCATCCTCGTCATAGCGGTCCTCCTCAGGAACTGCTTGCATGTAGAAAAGCATACCCCGATAATGAAATGTCTCAAATGACATCCATCCGGCATTTTCCGACATTTCTAGTTTTACGCCTTTGTCCTAAATCGCCGGATCGATGTCATTTCGGACAGTGCTCCATTCCGTCTATTCTGGACGCCACGCGCTATGACACCCAAACATATCGTCATCGTCGGCTATGACGACATCACGTCGCTCGATCTGTCTGGCCCTTTGGAGGCCTTCAGCAGCGCCCATGTCGAGGACTCGCGCGGAAACCCGCAGCCTTGTTACCGGGTGACGATTGCAGCGTTGGGGGCCAAGACCTTCCGCTCCGAGTCCGGCCTGCGCATGACGGCGACGTGCTTCCTGAGCTCGTTGCGCCACTTGGACACGCTCCTCATACCAGGTGGAAGGGCCATGCGAACCACCCCTGCCAACCTTAAGCTGGCGAGCTGGATCAGCCGCCGGGTGAACCATGCCCGCCGGGTGGCTTCGGTCTGCACCGGGATCTATGCCTTGGCGCCCACCGGGCTGCTCAATGGACGCCGAGTCACCACCCACTGGAAGTTCGCAGCCGACGTGGCCGCGCGCTTTCCGGAGCTCAAGGTCGATGCCAACGCCCTGTACATTCGGGACGGAAAGTTTTATACCTCGGCGGGCGTTACGGCGGGGATTGATCTTTCCCTGGCGCTGATTGAAGAAGACTTCGGGCCGCAAGTCGCCCTTGCGGTGGCACGTGAACTGGTGGTGTATGTGAAGCGCCCCGGCGGACAGGAGCAATTTTCAGAGCCCTTGAAGTTCCAGGTCGCGTCCACCAGTCGCTTTGCTGACTTGGCGGCCTGGATGGTGGGACACCTGGATCGTGACCTTTCGGTCGACGTGCTGGCCGAGCGCATCAACCTTTGTCCGCGGCAGTTCTCCCGCAGGTTCAGGGAGGAATTCAAAAGCACTCCCGCCGCCTTCGTGCAGCGGCTGCGGCTCGACGAAGCGCGCAAAAGGCTGTCTGCGGCCGGCGCCACCGTGGAGAGTGTCGCCGACTCGGTTGGCTTTCATGATCCCGACAGCTTTCGCCGTGCGTTTGTGCAGCGCTTCGGTGTCGCCCCGCAGCACTACCGCGGCCGGTTCCTTGCTGACACCCGTAGTTAAGGTCTCGTCCCTGTAGATTCTGCCCGAGAACTTGGAGGCACGCCCTGCAGCGTCACAGCCGCCGGTGACGCTCACATTGAGCGGTGACAAATTTCCTCGGAAATTAACTACACTCCAAGTAGGATCGTCAGGTTCAGGTGAAAAGTTCGGGCGGAAGTCCACGGGTCAGCCAGTACGAGCGCATCCGGTGGAGAACGCGCCCGACTATCCTTATGAGTTCGGCTGGGATCGGTTAAGACATCGATCCGGAAAATTCGGTGGCTGTAGATCGCTGCATTAGTAATGTGCCACGTTGGCCGTTTGGAATTGACGGTTCACTTCTGAAATTGTCGTTACGAGCGAAGCGAGGAATCTGCTTTTGGTCCCGGCTGGAGTGACGGCTTGGGGAAACAGCAGATCCCTCACGGCCTAAAGAGCGTTGTGAAACCAAACTTGGTATTTGCAAGTGGAATTTCCTAGCGGAAAATCCAGCGCCGTAGGCGCGGAATAGTCTAGCCCGGCACGGAGCCGCAGGCGGAGTGCTGGGTAAAGTGGGAAATAGATCCGAGTCCCTTCAGGGACGACACAGTTCTTACACACCCTCTAAAGGCCGTTCGTGATGACAATTCAGAGATAGCGAAACCTGACATACCTTATGCAGTACTCAATAAAGCTTCCGACGAGGACGGCGTGTTCGCCGAGCTAAGGCCCGGCGCTTCCACCGGAGGAACGTCTCATGGCAGTTCGTACCACTCTCGATCCCGCAAACCATGCCGAGCCCCAATTCGAGGGCTTCGAAAATCTGATGCCGTTCCGCGTGAACGACATTCTGCTGGTCTCCAGCCTGTACGACTCCTTCATTCTGCGCGAAGACGGACGCCTGAACGAGCTGCTGATGGGCGAGTCGCTGGAGTTGGACATTCATCAGGTCCCCGGCATCACGCATGTTCCGAGCGGGGCGAAAGCGCTGGAATTGGCGCGCTCCCAGCCGCGATTCAACCTGATCGTGACCAACCTGCAAGTGGGGGACATGGATGCGGCTCAATTGGCGCGCGAAATCAAGGCCGCCGATCTCGATGTTCCGGTCATCGTTCTGGCCTACGATTACCGCGAGATCAAGGACTTCATCGCGCGCAATCCGCAGACCGATGTCGAGCGCATATTTCTGTGGCAAGGTAACGCCCGCATCCTGATCTCGATCGTCAAGTACATCGAGGACAAGCGCAACGTCAAGCACGACACCGAAGCCATGGGCGTACCCGTGATGCTGGTGGTGGAAGATGACATTCGCTATTACTCGCTGTTCTTGCCCGTCATTTACACCGAGCTCATCAGCCAGTCGCGGCGGCTGCTCAGCGAAGGACTTAACGTCGCGCACAAGCTGGTGCGAATGCGGGCCCGGCCCAAGATCCTGCTGTGCTCTAACTACGAAGATGCCGAGGAGCAGGTGATGCAGTACCGGGACAACCTACTCGGCCTGGTGTCGGATGTGGAATTTCCCCGTGGGGGTGAACTTACCCCGGAAGCCGGTTTCGAGCTGGCCCGCATGGTGCGCCATACGGTGCGCGATGTTCCCATCGTGCTGCAATCCAGCCGCCCCGAGTTCATGGAGCCTGCGCACCGCCAAGGGTTTTCCTTTCTGCAGAAGCGCTCGCCCACATTACTCGGAGACTTGCGCCGCATCATGATCGATGAGATGGGCTTCGGCGACTTCGTCTTCCGCCTCTCCGACGGCAAGACTGAGGTCGGGCGCGCGGTTGACCTGAACGAACTGGAGACCCAACTGGCGACGGTTCCGGCGGAAAGCATTGAGTACCACGCCCAGCGCAATCACTTCTCGCACTGGCTGATGACGCGCACCGAGTTTGCTCTGGCACAAAAGCTGCGGCCGCGCAAAGTTTCCGACTTCGAGGACACCGAGCACCTACGGCGCGATCTCATCGCCTCCATCGCCGAGTATCGCCGCGAGCAAAGTCAGACGCTCATCGGCGAATTCAATCCGGCGACATTTCAGCCGGCCGACAATTTCTTTCTTCAGATCGGCGGCGGTTCGCTGGGCGGTAAGGCGCGCGGCCTGGCCTTCATACGGCACCTGCTACACCAGCGCAGCGTGACGCGCAGATTTCCTGGCATTCGCATTGCCGTGCCGCCTACGCTGGTGTTGACCACCGACTTGTTCGACAACTTCCTGCGCGAAAATAACCTGCTGAAATTGGCGATTCACAGCACCGACGACCAAGAGATCGTACGGCGTTTTCTGGCAGCACCACTGCCCATCGCCGTGATCGATAAGCTCCTGGACTTCTTGCAGGAGGTGCGCTATCCGCTGGCAGTCCGGTCCTCCAGCCTGCTGGAGGATTCGCAATACCAGCCGTTCTCCGGGGTGTACGAAACCTTTATGCTGGGGAACCATCAGGCCGACATCCAACTGCGGCTGGAGCAGCTTCTGGAGGCGATTAAACGAGTGTATGCCTCCACCTTCAGCCAGCATGCCAAGTCCTACGTGCGCGCCACACCGTATCGCCTGGAAGAAGAAAAAATGGCAGTCCTAGTTCAGCAAGTGGCAGGCGCGACCCATGGCAACCGCTTCTATCCGGATTTCTCCGGGGTGGTGCGATCGCGCAACTTTTATCCCGTTGAACCCGTCAAGGTTGAGGATGGTTTTGCTGCCGTCGCCTTGGGGTTGGGATGCGCCGTGGTGAGCGGAGGGAAATCACTGACGTTCAGTCCGCGTCATCCCCGGCACCTGTTACAGTTTTCGTCCGTGGAAGACATCCTGGCGAACTCGCAGACGGTATTTTGGGCGCTCAATCTGGATCATGCGGCGGACCCAGCCGACCCGGTTACCGACCTGCGGGAGGTGGCGTTTGGACTCGACGCGGCGGAGGCCGATGGAACGTTGCAGATGCTGGGATCCACCTATTCGGTGGACAATCACGCGGTCTACGATGGGCTGAGCCGGCCGGGTCCGCGCATTGTCAGTTTCGCGCCCATCCTCAAGCACGGCATGTTTCCCCTGCCTGCCATCCTCGATCAGCTTATGGGAATCGGCGAGGACGCAATGGGGCGTCCGGTGGAAATCGAGTTTGCCGTTCGGCTTCCGAGGAAACCCAACGAAGCGGCGGATTTTGGCTTCCTTCAGTTGCGTCCCCTGGTGCTTTCCCGCGGCGGCGAAGAGATTCCTCTGGAGAATGTGGAACCGGAACGCCTGGTATGCCAAAGCTCGCAAGTGCTGGGACACGGCCGTTTGCAGGACCTACGCGACGTGATCGTGGTTGACTTCCACCGCTTTGAACGCGCCCGCAGCGCCGAAGTGGCCCAAAGCGTCGCCCATTTCAACGCCCAGCTTTGCGAGGAGAATACGCCGTACCTACTGATCGGAGTGGGCCGCTGGGGATCGACGGATCCGTGGCTCGGAATTCCGGTGGCCTGGGACCAGATCTCCGGAGCACGGGTAATTGTCGAGTCGGGATTCCGCGACCTGCGCGTGGTTCCGTCGCAGGGCAGTCATTTCTTCCAGAACCTCACCGCCTTTCAAATTGGCTACTTCACCGTCAACCCCGATGCCGGTGAGGGATTCGTCGATTGGCAGTGGCTGGCTGCGCAACCCGCAGTCGAGGAGCAAAGCTGCGTCCGCCACCTGCAGTTCCCATCGCCCTTGACGGTGATCATGAATGGAAAAACCAGCCAGGGCATCATCTTTAAACCCGACCTTACCCCCCTGAAGAAAACGCTCGATGCGGTTGCCGTCAAGGAGCATTAAAGTGGCAAACGCGTCGTTGGGCGATCAGTAGCCGCCGCCATCTCCAACGAAATGGTACTCGCCATCGATAACGCCCGAGGCTTCTCCAGCCTTGGCGGCATCGGGATTGCCGATGAACTCCCGGGCCTTGTCCATGCTGGCAACTTCGAACAGGAAGAAAACGTTGTTGGGTTCTTCGACGCTGCGCCAGATATGAACGAGTCGAAGCCCAGCTTCCTGGTGGGCTGCTCGGTGAGAAGCGAACACGGCCTTCCACCGCGAGAAGTCCGCCACGCGATTGCGACACAGCATGTAAATCATCGGCGCCTCCCGATTGCTGAATTTGCCTAACCCGCGTTAAGCCCGAAATCCGACCGGCATGCGAAAGCTAGACATCGGACATGCGGAAGGCTTCTTTTCTTTTGAGGCAGAACGCAGAGGAGCTTCCGGAGTTGTTGCCGTTGAAAATTATCCTCCGATGGCACGCTAATTTCAGACTTGCCGGACGGCTTTCCGTTCGCGTGCGCAGTGATACCTCGCTTGAGTTGACGCGAAGGCACAGGGGCCATTTCGACGGGCACCAATCAGAGCCATGGTAGGTAAGGTCTGCTGAGGGAAACCAGCCGTGAGTTCACGAATTCAGGATAGAATCTTCCAGCACTACCCAATCAGGAGCAGCAAATGCCCATAGGTCGCCTACGTTCCTCCGAAGGAAACAAGACGATTCTTCGCTCCGGCAAAGGCAGCGGTTCGTTCGGGTCGTGTACCAGGGCCTGCTCCACAGGGAGCCTGAGGATGAGGCCTTGACCGTTTCTGGTTTCCTAACCCTGCCTGCTGCATCGCGATGCTTGAGTATGTCGGATTCAAAGAAGTAAAGTGCATTCACCATCCGCTCCAGTTGGAGGAGTCTTTTGCGCTAAGGCAGGATTGCAAGCGAAAGGCAAAGCTCCGGTTGAAGACACAGCCCCGTGGTCGTAGAATATTGCAATGCGATCCTTAAAAAATCACTGGACCGTTGATGTCCCGTTGCAATCGCAGCTCCCAAATACGAAGAAGTCTCGGTCGACAGCTTACCTTTTCTGGGGAACGGCTCTCATTTATCTCGCCCTTTCTCCCGGAACGGTTCAAGGCATGGGTTACGCGTCCGAGGAGTTTCAGGCGGGAAGCCAACTCATGTCCAATGCTGTCGCCTTGATGAAAGGTAATACGCTTTCCGCCATCGCTTGGCCGCGACATGGTCCACTGGCCACGCTGTTCGATATGCCTTTTTTGTGGCTGGGTGCTCGTCTAAAAGGACACCTCAACCAGGGGTGGACGGCTTCGCTCGAACCTGTCTTGTTTACCGCCCTGCTCGTGACCCTACTTTTTGTCTGGCTGCGGCGGCTCACTTCCTCAGGATGGAGTTACCTTCTGGCGTTGGTGGCGGGATTTTGCACCCTGCTGTGGCCATACGCCTACATTGGATTGGAAGTTAAACAGTCGTTAGCGTTATTGCTGGCCGGATATTTGGGGCTAATGAACGATGGCAAAGCTGCCTGGCCGCGAGTTGTATTATTTGCTTTTAGTTGTGCGGTTGCGGTGTCGGTAAAAGCGTC